>NZ_JADEWY010000023.1 GCF_015207375.1 Coleofasciculus sp. LEGE 07092
GGAGCAGAGGAGCAGGGGAGCGGAGGAGCAGAGGAGCGGAGGAGCGGGGGAGCAGAGGAGCGGAGGAGCGGGGGAGCGGAGGAGCTGGGGAGAATTTTTCTATTCCCCACTCCCCACTCCCTCCCACAAAAGAACTAATCTTGGTATCAGGGTATTCCGGCATCGGTAAATCAGCGCTGGTGCAGGAACTGTACAAACCCATTACTCGACGGCGCGGCTATTTCATTAGTGGAAAATTTGACCAGTATCAGCGTGATATTCCCTACAGTGCAGTGATTAAAGCATTTCGGGGATTAGTTCGGCAATTGCTAACAGAAAGTACCGCACAGCTTGCTGAATGGCGAAACCATATTTTAACGGCTTTGGGAAGAAATGGGCAAGTTATTGCTGATGTGATTCCGGAAGTGGAACTGATTGTCGGGAAGCAACCTTTATTGCCTAGCTTACCACCTACAGAAGCCCTAAATCGTTTTAATTTGGTGTTTCAAAATTTTATTGCCGTCTTTGCAAAGCCAGAACATCCTTTAGCTATCTTTCTCGATGATTTACAGTGGGCAGATGCGGCTTCTTTAAAATTGATGCAACTGTTGATGACGGCTTCAGAGAGTCACTACCTGTTGCTAATTGGAGCTTATCGAGATAACGAGGTGAGTATAGCTCATCCATTAATGCTGACGTTGGAGGAGATTTGTCAAAGCGGAGCTATTGTTAATCAGATTTATCTGGAACCGTTGGAGTTACCTAGCATTACTCAGCTAATTAGCGAAACCTTAAAATGCTCTGCTGATGAAGCCAAACCTCTTGCTGACTTAGTGAAATTAAAAACAGGAGGTAATCCTTTTTTTATTAATGAGTTCTTGAAATCCCTTTATACAGAAAAACTCTTAGAGTTCAATTTTAAACGTGGCGGTTGGCAGTGGGATTTAGTCAAAATTCAAGCCAGTGGATTTACCGATAATGTTGTTGAATTGATGGCGAATAAGATTCAACAACTCACGACTGAAGGTCAACAGGTGTTACAAGTTGCTGCTTGTATCGGTAATTCATTGGACTTAAAAACCTTAGGGATTGTTTTAGAGAAATCTCAAAGAGAAACTGCAATCCAATTGTGGGAAGCGGTATCTAAAGGTCTAATTTTACCTTTAGGGGATGAATATAAGTGGATTGGCGGAGTATTCACATCAGATAACACCAGTTCTGTTAATAAAAATTTAGATAATTTACCGGATAATTTAACGGTTGAATACAAATTCTTTCATGACCGAATTCAACAAGCAGCTTATTCATTGATTCCAGGCGATCGCCAAAAAGAAATCCACCTAAAACTGGGTCGGTTGCTATTAAAAACAACTCCTCTAGAGCAACTAGAAGAACGTATTTTTGAGATTGTTAACCCTCTCAATATCAGTCGTGAGTTAATCACGCTGCCAGAGGAACGCTATCAACTTACCCAACTCAATCTAATCGCTGGCAAGAAAGCTAAGACAGCAACTGCTTACGAAGCCGCCGTCCGGTATTTAACTTTGGGGTTGGAATTGCTACCTGACAAGAGTTGGCAGTTTCAGTATGATTTAACTCTCAGTCTCCACGTTGAAGCCATAGAAGCTGCCTACTTAAATACTCATTTTGAACAGGCAGAAACTCTCGGTAAAGTTGTCTTACAGCAGGCAAAAACCCCGATTGAAAAAGTCAGAGTTTACGAGACAAGTATTCTGTTTTCTGTGTCTCAAAATAAAATGCTCTCAGCGATAGACACGGCAGGAGAAATTTTAGAACTGCTGGGAGTATCTTTATCGCAGGAACCCCCGACTTATCAAACCGTTGAAGAGTTGCTAGAGCTACCAGAGATGACGAATCCGGCTCAACTGGCAGCATTGCGAATTTTAATGAGTGTCATGGCTCCTGCCTATATTGCTAAACCCTCTCTATTGCCATTACTCATTTTTACAATGGTTAATCTATGCGTAAACTCTGGTAATTCTCCCCTAGCAGCCTATGCCTATAGCGTTTACAGTTTGCTTTTATGCGGTAAGCCGGAAACCATCGATTGTGGCTATCGATTTGGTAAACTGGCATTAAAATTATTGGATCAATTTGACACTAGAGACGTTAAAGCGAAAGTTCACCAGCAGTTTAATGCTTTTGTTCGCCCTTGGAAAGAACCAGTCCGAAAAACCCTCAAGCCATTTCTTGAAACAATAAACGTAGCAATTGACAGTGGTGATATTGAATATGCCTGCCACTGTACGGTTAATTACTGCACCTACTCATTTTTTGTGGGACTACCGTTAGATGAGGTGGAGAGCAGGCAAAACCAACATCTCGAACTGACAAACAAGTACAAGCAATTTTTTCAATTCAATTATATAAAAATATGGCATCAATTGGTTCTGGCGTTAAAATCTGAAGAAAAAATAGAATCGATAGATGCAATTCTGGAGAAGGATAATATTTTATCAGAATTATTTCAAACCAATAACCAGTTATCTATCTTTTCGTTATATTTTTCTGATCTTTTTCTCAGTTACCTTTTTAAAGACTCTGCCCGTTCAGTTGCGAGTGCGGCTTTGGCTGAGAAGTATCTTCCTGGTGTTCGGGGATTATTGAACAGTGTTTTATACAATTTTTACTCGTCTCTCGCCTTACTTTCTCTGTGTTCTCAGGTTTCCCAGACAGAGCGCAAGCCCTATCTACAGAAAGTATCACGGCATCAGAAGATGATGAGTCTGTGGGTAAGCCATGCCCCGTATAACTTTAAACACAAATATGAGTTGGTGGAAGCGGAAAGAGCGAGGGTGCGGGGTAAAATTGTCACGGCGATGGAGTGTTATGATTGCGCCATTCAAGGTGCGAGAAAATGGGGATACATTCAAGACGAAGCGCTAGCTTACGAATTGGCAGCAGAATTTTATTTGGCTCTGGGGCGGGAAGAAATTGCTCAAAATTATATGCAAAAAGCTTACTATAGCTACAGTCGATGGGGGGCAACGGCTAAAGTCAAGCAGTTAGAAGAAACCCACAGCAAATTCTTGTTTGCAACATCAAAAGGAAATAGTCCGAGTAACCTTCATCGAAAATCCTCAACGTTTTCAACAACGAGCAGCAGTGAAAGTAATTCTTCGGCAGTTTTAGATTTAGCGACTGTGATGAAAGCGGCGCAAGCCATTTCTAGCGAAACCATACTGGATAAGTTACTGGCTTCACTGATGAAAATTATGATTGAGAATGCGGGAGCCCAAAAGGGTTTTCTGATTTTAGAAACAAAGGGGCAGCTTTTGATCGAAGCGAAAGGGGTTGTTGATAGCGTGCAGCAAGGGTGTGCTGAGTGTAATCAGGTTAAAGTGTTGCAGTCAATTCCTGTTGAAAATTCTCAATTCTTGTCCGTCGCTATTGTCAACTATGTTGCCCGTACTCGGGAAACAGTGGTACTCAATGATGCGGTGCATGAGGGTCGATTTACTAACGACTTTTACATTAAAACGAATCTACCTAAGTCTATTCTCTGTGCACCTTTGATTGATAGAGGTAAACTTAGCGGCATTGTTTATTTAGAAAATAATTTAATCAACGGCGCGTTTACACCCCAGAGATTGGAACTCTTAAATCTTCTCTCAGCACAAGCGGCGATTTCGATTGAAAATACCCGTTTTTATACAAATTTAGCAGAACTAAATGATGCTTATGAGCGCTTTGTTCCCCGTCAATTCCTGGAGTTTTTGAATAAAGAGAGTATTGTTGATGTCCAACTCGGCGATCAAGTTCAGCAGGATATGTCGGTGCTGTTTTCTGATATTCGTAGCTTCACTACCTTGAGTGAAAGTATGACACCGGAGGAAAATTTCCGATTTATCAATTCCTATCTGAGTCGTATGGAACCTGCGATCGCTGAAAATAACGGCTTTATCGATAAATATATAGGTGATGCGATTATGGCGCTGTTTAGCGGCGATGCCGATGATGCAGTTAAAGCTGGAATCGCTATGCTGCACCGCCTGACTGAGTACAATCAACACCGCCAAAATCAGCGTTATGCGCCGATTAAAATTGGTATTGGCATTAATACGGGTTTATTGATGCTAGGTACAGTCGGCGGACGCAACCGGATGAATAGTACGGTGATTAGTGATGCGGTGAATTTAGCTGCTCGTATGGAGAGTTTGACTAAAGAGTATGGAGTTTCCCTGTTAATCTCTCATTACACGTTTGCGAGGTTGCAAAACCCAATGGGCTATTGCATCCGACTAGTCGATCAAGTAAAAGTGAAGGGAAAATCTCGATCGGTGGCAGTTTTTGAGGTGTTTGACGGTGATCCTCGGGAACTTCGAGAGGTGAAGTTAGCGACTGTCAGCACCTTTGAGGAAGGGTTGCTGCTTTATTACCGCGATCGCTTTTCGGAAGCTGCACAGCGGTTTGTCGATTGTTTGCGAATTAACCCTAGCGATCGGGTAGCTCAAATCTATTGGGAACGCTGTCAATTATAGAAGGAACGTAAAAAAAGCTGATTCAACTGAGTCCCTTTGAATCAATTAGGTATTACCGTCACCTCCTAGGGGAGGGTAATACTCTCTCGTTGAGCAACCATTCGCTCAGGAACACCCAACGATGCTCACCCTTCCAGGCTATCAGATTCAGTCCAAGATTTATGAGAGTGACAACTCTCTCGTTTATCGAGGCGTTCGAGAGGCGGACAATCAAGCTGTTATCCTCAAAGTTCTCAAGGGAGAATATCCCACACCCGCAGAACTCACCCAATACAAGCAAGAATATGCGATCGCGCACAGTCTTGACCTAGAGGGTGTGATCAAGGCGTATTGCCTGGAGACGTATCAAAATACCTTAGTAATCGTCTTCGAGGATTTTGGCGGAGATTCCTTACACCTATTAATCAATAAACAAACGTTTAACTTAGCGGAATTTCTCAATCTGGCGATAAAAATTGCCGAGATTCTGAGCCAAATTCACGCCGCCAATATTATCCACAAAGGCATTAACCCATCTAACATAATTTTTAACCCAGAAACTGAGCAAATTAAAATAATTGACTTTGGCATCTCTACAGTTTTGAGGCGAGAAACTGCCGCCCTTCAAAATCCCAATGTTTTAGAAGGGACTCTAGCCTATATGTCCCCCGAACAAACGGGTAGAATGAACCGTTTGCTCGACTATCGTACTGATTTTTACTCTCTTGGTGCTACCTTTTATGAACTACTCACCAATCGCCTGCCCTTTGAAACAACCGATCCTCTGGAGTTAGTTCACTGCCATATTGCGAAACAACCTATCCCCCCCCATGAGCTTAATTCAGCAATTCCCAAAACCCTCTCAGATTTGGTGATCAAACTTTTAGCAAAAACGGCTGAGGAACGATACCAAAGTGCCTGGGGAATTCAAGCCGATTTGGTATTGCTGCTGATGCAGTTAGAAGCGAACGGTGAAATTGAGGACATCATTTTAGGGGAGAATGATGTGTCAGACACATTTCAAATCCCACAAAAATTGTATGGCAGAGATGCAGCGATTGCCACCTTACTGACTGCCTTTGAGCGTGTGAGCCAGGGAACCCGTGAAATGATGCTAGTAACAGGGTATTCTGGTATGGGTAAATCAGCGCTAGTACAAGAAATTTACAAACCCGTCACTCGACAAAAAGGATATTTCATTTCTGGCAAATTTGACCAGTTGCAGCGAAATACTCCCTATGAAGCCTTGATTAAGGCGTTTCAAAAATTAGTCGGGCAACTCTTAACGGAAAGCGAAACCCAACTCCATTGGTGGCGAGAAAAACTTACCGTTGCGTTGGGTGCTAATACTCAAATTATTATTGATGTTATTCCAGAAATAGAACTCATTGTTGGTACGCAACCCGATGCACCAGACGTAACACCACCCCAATCTCAAAACCGCTTTAGTCTACTCTTTCAAAACTTCATCAAAGTGTTTGCCCAACCTGAACATCCCTTAGTCATTTTTCTAGATGACTTAGAATGGGCAGATTCTGCTTCGTTAAAACTGATGCAACTGCTGATGACGGCACCGGATAGTCCCTATCTATTTTTAATCGGGGCGTATCGAGATAACGAAGTCAGTGCAGCTCATCCCTTGATGTTGACTCTGGATGAGATTTGTGAAAGTGGAGCAGTTGTGAATCATATCTCCCTATCACCCTTAGGGTTGCCGGATATCAATCAGCTCATTTCTGAAACGCTCCACTGTCAAACTCAATCCTCACACGCCTTAGCCGAATTAGTGCTAGCTAAAACGGGGGGAAACCCTTTCTTCTTGCAGGAGTTTTTGCAGTCGCTGTACGCAGAAAATTTATTAACTTTTGACTTAGATTGCCTGAGTTGGCAATGGGATTTAGCACAAATTCAAGGGCAAAAAATTACCGATAATGTTGTCGAACTGATGGCTCAAAAGCTTCAAAAATTACCAGAAAATACGCAATGTATTTTAAAATTTGCCGCTTGTATTGGCAATCAGTTTGAGTTAGAGATGTTGGCAATAGTCAGCGAAAATAATCTACAAGACACAGCCTTGATCCTGCATTTAGCCGTTACTGAAGGTATAATATTACCCCTAAGTGACGCTTACAAGTCTGTTGAATTAAAGGCAATTAAGGGTAAGGAAAAACTGATCGTTACTTACAAATTTGTCCATGATCGAATCCAGCAAGCTGCCTATTCCCTTATTTCTGACAGACAAAAGCAGATCATACACCGACAATTGGGACAGCAATTGTTGCAAAGGACTCCACCGGAAAAGCAAAGTCAGAAAATCTTTGACATTGTTAACCAACTCAATTTTAGTATTGAACTTATTAATAACGAATCAGAACGTGTGCAACTGGCACAGTTAAATTTGATAGCCGGTCAAAAAGCAAAAGCGTCAGCAGCGTATGCATCAGCCTTTGATTACCTTCAGGTTGGTATCAAGTTATTGGGAGGCGATCGCTGGCAAAAACAGTATCATTTAACCTTAACTTTATACGAGGAAGCAGCAGAGGCGGCATACCTGCGGGGCGACTTTGAGCAGATGACTCAATTAACAGATACAGTATTTAAACGGGGCAAAACTATTCTGGATAAAGTGAAAGTTTATGAAATTAAAATTCAGGCGTATACCGTACAAAACAAACTCGTAGATGCTGTACAAATCGGGCAGCAGACTCTCAAACAATTAAGAGTAAGATTACCTAAAAATCCAACAACAGTTAACACATTGATCGGCTATCTATCAACAGTCCTAGCCTTAGCTGGAAAAAAGCCCCAAGACTTAAAAGAACTGCCAGATATGACCGATCCGTACAAACTGGCAACGATGCGCATTCTGTTGAGAACTGCGTCCCCAGCATACTTCACCATTCCCAAACTATTTGCACTCATTGTATTTAAATGTATCAAATTATCCGTTAAATATAGCAATGCTGCATCTGCCTATGCTTATGCCACCTACGGACTCATCCTTTGTGGGTTAATCGGTTCTATTACTACGAGCTATGAATTCGGTAAGCTTGCCCTTCATTTACTCGATAAGTCCACTAATAAAGAACTCAAAGCTAGGACGCTTTTAATTTTTAATGGCTTTCTCAGGCATTGGAAGGAGCCGCTCCGGGAAACCTTAACTCCTTTACTCGATACCTATCAAACTGGACTGGAAACCGGAGATTTAGAATATGCAGCATACGCCATTCATATCTACTGTATTAATTCCTACTTTGGGGGTAGGGAACTTCCAGGAGTTGAACGAGAGATGGCAATCTATGGTTCTGCGATAGAACAACTCAAGCAAACTACCGCCTTGTATTCTCATAAAATTTATAGACAAGCTGTACTAAATTTATTAGATCGGGCTGAAAATTATTGTTGTCTGGTTGGTGAGAGTTATGATGAACAGAAAATGCTGCCGCTTCACCTGGAAGCCAATGATCAGACTGCCGTTTATAGCTTATATCTGAATAAATTTTATTTGTGTTATATCTTTCAAAATAAAACCCAGGCTTTTGAAACTCTCAAAAAAGCTCAAACCTATTCCCACTGTATTAAAGCTACCATAACAGTTCCTGTTTTTTATTTTTATAGTTCTCTCACTCAGTTAGCCGTTTATCCAGATGTTTCTAACTCTCTCAAACGTCACCTTCTCCATCAAGTTCGATGGAATCAAAAACGTATGAAACGATGGGCACATCACGCGCCCATCAATTACTTACATAAATTTTATCTGGTGGAAGCCGAGCGATATCGAGTGATCGGGCAAGATACTAACGCCATGGAATTATACGATCGCGCCATTACTCTAGCCAAAGAAAATGAACATCTGAATGAAGAAGCCTTAGCTTACGAACTGGCTGCCAATTTTTATCTATCCAGGGGAAGATATTTAAGTGCCAGAACCTATATGCAAGAGGCTCGTTACTGTTATCTCAAGTGGGGAGCTACAGCTAAAGTCAAGCAGCTCGATGAAACCTATCCCCAACTCTTCCCCTCTTCCCAACCCAGCGCTCAAGAATTCCCCTCCACCCCATCGATAACCGGAATCAATTCGAGTGAGGTGCTAGATTTAGCGACTGTCATGAAAGCCTCTCAAGCGATTTCTAGCAATATCGTGTTGGATAAGTTATTGGCGTCTTTGATGAAGATTCTCATTGAGAATGCTGGGGCGCAGTTTGGCTACCTGATTTTAGAAGCCAAGGGCAAACTGCTAATCGAGGCGTCAGGCTCGGTAGAATCTGAGAGTATTACTGTGTTGCAGTCGATTCCTATTGAAGAGAAGGATAACCTAACTCAACCCCAAAACCTGCCCATTCGATTCTCTACAACCCTCATTAATTACGTTGCCCGAACCAAAGACAGTGTAGTATTAAAGAATGCCACGGAGGAGGGCAAGTTTACCAACGATTCTTATATCAAAGAATATAAACCCAAGTCAATTTTGTGCGCCCCCCTACTCGATCGGGGTCAACTTGCGGGTATTGTTTATCTAGAAAATAATTTAACCACTGGAGCTTTTACACCCCAGAGGCTGAAACTCTTAAATCTCCTCTCAGCCCAAGCCGCCATTTCAATTAACAATGCCCGCTTCTACAACAACATGGCAGAACTGAATAAGGCTTACGAACGCTTTGTTCCCCGGCAATTTCTCCAGTTTTTAGATAAAGAAAGCATTGTCGATGTCCAGCTAGGCGACCAAATTCAACAGGATATGTCGGTGCTGTTTTCCGATATTCGTGATTTTACTAGCTTGAGCGAACGTATGACGCCGGCAGAGAATTTTCAATTTATTAATTCCTATTTGTCCCGGATGGAACCTGCCATCAGCGAACATCACGGTTTTATCGACAAATATATCGGCGATGAAATTATGGCACTCTTCAGTGGTGGTGCTGATGACGCCGTTAAAGCCGCAATTGCCATGCTGCATCGCCTGACTGAGTACAACCAACACCGCCAAAAGCAGGGTTACATACCGATTGAGATTGGCATTGGTATCAATACCGGTTCCTTGATGCTGGGTACGGTTGGGGGACAAAACCGCATGGATGGAACGGTAATTAGCGATGCGGTTAATTTAGCCTCTCGCTTGGAACGCTTGACTAAAGAGTATGGAGTTTCCTTGTTAATTTCTCACCACACCCTAGCCCGTTTGAACGACCCAACGGAGTATAACATCCGGTTAGTAGAACAGGTAAAAGTGAGGGGGAAATCGAAAGCTGTGGCAGTCTTTGAAGTCTTTAACGGCGATCCGCCGGAACTCCGAGACGTGAAGTTAGCGACAGTGGGAGTATTTGAGGAAGGGTTACTGCTTTACTACCGCGATCGCTTTTCAGACGCCGCACTACGGTTTACCCATTGCCTGCAAATTAATCCAGCCGATCAAATCGCTCAACTCTACCTCGAACGCTGCCAGCAACAGATAGGATAGTAGCATTCTTCTATAGAATGTTCAGACCAATCCCCTGCAAAGGAAACGGGTTGTTACAATTTTCCTTAATTTCACTTTTTAAAGTGCCATGACTGACACCGTTCTCGACGTTCGCAACCTACAAGTACAATTCCAAACTGATGAAAAGCGAGTTCTGGCTGTTGACGGTATTAACTTCCAGCTCAAACGGGGACAAACCCTCGGAATTGTAGGCGAGTCGGGTTCGGGGAAATCGGTGACATCACTAGCCGTCATGGGCTTAGTGCCGAGTCCTGGTAAAGTTAGCCAGGGTGAAATTTATTTTAAACCCTCAGAGGATAAGTCAAAACCCATCGATTTGCTGAAACTCAGTAACGAGCAAAAGCGGCTCTACCGGGGCGGTAAAATTTCCATGATTTTCCAGGAACCCATGAGTTCCCTCAACCCCGTCTATACCTGTGGGTTTCAGTTAGTAGAAGCAATTCTCCAGCACCAAACGATTTCTAAAGTGCAAGCGCGGCGTCAGGCAGTTGCCAGCCTCCAAGAAGTCAAACTCCTCCCCAGCGATGACGAGATGAGGCGGCACTATGTGGAAGAATTCCAGCAGGAGAACCCCGGTAAACCTCTGCCAGATGAAAAGGAAATCAATCACCAAATCAATCAGCTCAAGCTAACCATCCTTGAGCGCTATCCCCACGAGCTTTCTGGGGGGCAACTCCAGCGGGTAATGATTGCCATGGCGATTTCCTGCAACCCCGATATATTAATTGCCGATGAACCCAGTACCGCCCTCGATGTCACGGTGCAGGCGGCAATTCTGGATTTACTCCGGGAGTTGCGGGACAATCGCGGGATGTCGATGGTTTTTATCACCCACGACTTGGGGGTAATTGCGGAAATTGCCGACACCGTGGCGGTGATGTATCAGGGAAAAATTGTAGAAAGTGGGGATGTTTTGCAGATTTTCTCCAACCCCCAACACCCATACACCAAAGGTTTGCTAGCGTGTCGCCCCCGCCCGGAAGAACATCTGAAGTACTTGCCCACGGTGTCTGACTTTATGGAAGTAACCCGCGAAGAGAATGGCAAACTGGTGATTCGCGAAAAATCGCCGGATTTGAACGTGGGGAATGGGGAGCAAGGCTTCGCCGTGAGCGTTCAGCCGAACGGGAGCAGAGGAGCGGGGGAGCGGAGGAGCAGGGGAGCGGGCGATCGCATTTCTGCATCCTCTGCATCTCAATCTCCCCTCGTTACCGTTCGCAACTTGCGGGTGGGTTTCCCGGTGCGGGGCGTCTTTGGCAGAGCCAAGCGCGATGTTATGGCAGTCAATAAAGTATCCTTTGACGTTTATCCGGGGGAAACCTTGGGACTGGTAGGCGAATCAGGTTGTGGTAAATCAACTCTTGCCCGGACGTTGCTGCGTTTAATTGAACCGATAGGCGGCAAGATAGAATTTGAAGGTCGAAATATCACCCATCTAACAGGTAAGTCCCTGCGGCAGTTGCGCCGCCAGATGCAAATTATTTTCCAGAATCCTTTTAGTTCCCTCGACCCCCGGATGAAGATTGGGGAGGCGGTGATGGAACCCATGGTAATTCATAATGTTGGTGGTAAGGGGAAAACCCGTCGTGATCGCACGGCGTATTTATTAGAACGGGTAGGCTTGAATCCTGACTTGATGAACCGCTATCCCCACGAGTTTTCTGGGGGGCAGCGTCAACGGGTTTGTGTGGCGAGGGCGCTGGCACTCAAGCCTAAATTTATTATCTGCGATGAATCGGTGTCTGCCCTGGATGTTTCGGTGCAGGCACAGGTACTCAACCTACTTAAGGAGTTGCAGGATGAGTTTAATTTGACCTACATCTTTATTTCCCATGACTTGAGCGTGGTGAAATTCATGAGCGATCGCATTATGGTGATGAACCAGGGCAAAATTGAGGAAATTGGTACTGCTGAGAGTATTTACCGGGAACCGGAAACGGACTACACCCGCCAGCTTATTGCTTCAATTCCAACGGGCAGCTTGGAAAGGATTCAGGCGCAGCAAGAGGGGCGGCGTGTTTCTCAGTTATCGGCAATTAGCGATCCTGGGTCGGTTGGGTAAACGGTGGATCGAACTTACAGGAATATGTATCCTGATCATAGGAGTCAGGTATCAGAAACCAAAGAAAAAACTAGAACGCATAACCAACACAATAGTAATCGCTTCACAAAAGTTTGACAAAATCTTCATATATAGCAAGCCTAAATAAGTTGTACAATTTAAAATAAGCTCACAACTAAATAAATGCTCAAGCGATGGAATTCGGCGGACTATGGAAAAAAATAACCTGCATCCCGTGTTCTGGAAAGCCGTAGTGCTAGTTAAGCGTTTCTATCCCGAGCTGGGGATGCGGTCAATTAGAAATACCCATTTTGCGATCGCGGCTGATGAATCTGACATATTTCGTTGAACAGAGTTAAGCTGATGAACTCTTGAAGGCTTTTCCATCTTTTAACGAAAATTATAAATATATATAATAGAGATAAACCGAGTGGAAGCTTGGGAGTATGAATTAAAGATTATTTTGTATAACTCGCTGAAACTATCCCAAATTTTTCATTATAGAGAAACGCTATCTAAAAATCTAAATAGTTATGGATAAAGTTAAAATTCTCAATATTTTTATCGATAATTTATCCATGTCAGAGTTTCTCGAAGATTTGGAATTTGGCATAGTTTTTACCCCTAACGTTGATCATTTGGTAAAATTACAGAAAGATCAAGAATTTAGACAAGCTTATGATTGTGCTGACTACAAGGTCTGTGATAGCCAATTAATCCTTTTCTTGTCTAAGCTTTTAGGCTCACCTATAAAAGAGAGGGTTTCTGGCTCTGATTTGTTCCCAGCTTTTTGCCAGCATCACAAAAATAATGAAAATATCAAGATATTTCTTTTAGGAGCTGCAGAAGGAGTCGCTCTTAAAGCTCAATATCAAATTAACCAAAAAATCGGCAGGCAGATTATAGCCGATGTTCATTCCCCATCCTTTGGATTTGAAAAGAATGAAAAAGAATGTCAGGAAATTATTGGAATAATAAATCAATCTGGAGCTACAGTCCTGGCAGTAGGAGTTGGATCACCAAAACAAGAGAAGTTTATTTCCAAGTATAAAAAATACTTTCCCAAAATTAAAATATTTTTAGCAATAGGTGCAACGATTGATTTTGAAGCGGGCAATGTAAAGAGAGCGCCAAGGTGGTTGAGTAATTCAGGACTAGAATGGCTTTATAGATTGTTGTCTGAACCAAAGAGATTGTGGAAAAGATACTTGTTTGAAGACGTAATTTTTTTTTGGTTAGTTTTAAAACAGAAATTCAATTTTTATGTGGAACCGTTTATGGAATCAATATCAACAGAAGAAAACTTCAACTTTCAAGTAACTTTTTCAAACAATACTGCTGTAATGCGTCTGCCTGATCGGTTAACTGTGATTGAAGCTGTTACTTGGAAAAATACTTACCAAGATCTTCTCCAAGAAAGTTTAAAATTCAAAGAAATTGTTTTAGATTTCAGTCAAACTAAGTTTATCGATAGCAGTGCTATTGGGGTGCTAATTAGTAATTATAAAAGGACAGTGGAGAGAGGAATTGAACTTTTACTCAGAGGAGTCAATCCCACGGTGATGGCAGTGTTAGAGATGACGGGACTCGATCAAATTTTAACGATTGAGTCACCCCGCCAGCGTAAATCGTTAACAAATCCCGTCAGTTGGCCTAAATGTCAGTTGCCAACAACCCATCCTTCCGTTCGTTCGGGGCTGAAGCGATTTCTGGACATTCTGGGAGCCATCGTGGGTTTAGGAATTACTGCCGTTGTGTTCGTTCCTATTGTCATCGCAATTAAACTCGACAATCCAGGTCCCATCTTCTTCAGCCAAATCCGTTGTGGTTGGATGGGACAGCAGTTTCGGATATGGAAATTTCGCTCGATGTGTGTTGGTGCTGAACGCCTGCAAGACGATATCGACAATCACGCTGATGGGAAAATTTTCAAGAATGAAAATGATCCGAGAATCACGCGAGTCGGTCGTTTTTTACGGAAAACCAGTCTCGATGAACTGCCTCAGTTCTGGAATGTATTAAAAGGTGAAATGAGTCTGGTAGGCACTCGACCCCCTATACCCAAGGAAGTGGAAATCTATGATGTACCGGAGTGGCAGCGGTTAGATGTTAAACCGGGAATGACAGGTGAGTGGCAGGTGAATGGGCGATCAAAAATCCGAAATTTTGAGGACATCATTAAACTGGATTTGCGTTATCAAGAAAACTGGAGTTTGATGCATGACCTGAAGTTAATCGTTAAAACAATTACAGTTGTGTTTGATAAGGATAGTGGTGGTGGTTTTTAGAGTTATAAAATAAAGGATGGTTAATGGTGTTAAGCAATCATTTAGCGTTCCTAGTTATAAATATTCTACTAATTGCGATCGCTCTGGGATTGTTCGTTCCTGTTGCGGTTCTTTTTATTGAGTGTACTGCTGCTTTACTGCCAAGTCGTTCCAAGATAGGAAATGTTCAGACACCCCGACCGAGGACTGCGGTGTTAGTTCCAGCTCACAATGAAGAATCTGGAATTAGTGCCACCTTGCAAACCCTAGTACCCCAGTTAACAGAGCGAGATCGACTGATCGTCATTGCCGATAATTGCACAGATCGAACGGCGGAAATTGCTCGAACTTTCGGTGCGACAGCAATCGAACGACAAGATCTCGAACGGCGGGGTAAGGGGTACGCTTTGGACTATGGTTTGCAGTTCATAGAGGCAGATCCGCCAGATGTAGTCGTGGTAGTAGATGCCGACTGTATTGTTCATCAGGAGACAATTGAACAGATTACCCGCGTCACGGCGGCTTTAGGACAACCTGTGCAAGCAACCTACCTGATGGCACAACCAGCCAACCCTAGCCCGAAGGATTCGGTGTCCGCTTTGGCGTTTATGGTCAAAAACTTAGTGCGTTTGAGGGGATTAGCTCGATTGGGCTTGCCTTGCTTGCTGACAGGCACAGGTATGGCTTTTCCTTGGTCGGTTATTCGTGAAGCACCTCTCGCTAGCGGCAATATTGTTGAGGATATGCAGCTTGGTTTAGATTTAGCGATCGCAGGCTATACGACCGTATTTTGCAGCGAGGCTAAAGTGACCGGACTTCTGCCGCAGCAGCAGCAAGTTGCTAAAGGGCAAAGGACAAGATGGGAACACGGTCATTTGCAAACATTATTAACCCAAGTTCCTCAACTCCTCAAAGCGTCTCTAAGTCAGAAGCGTTTCGACTTGTTCGCCCTTGCCCTAGATATGTGTGTGCCGCCCCTGTCGCTATTGGTCATGCTCTGGCTAGCTGCCACAGGGTTAGCATTACTTGCAGGAGCATTGGGAGCAACCTGGATACCAGGGGTTTTGTTAGGAATAGAAGGACTTCTCCTTCTCCTCTCGATTGTTACGGCTTGGGCTAAATTCGGCCGTGCTGACTTGCCCGTACAGGCGCTGCTGGCTGTACCCTTTTACATTCTGTGGAAGATTCCCCTTTATCTGGCTTTTTTAGTACGTCCTCAGACGAAGTGGATTCGGACTCAACGGGATGCTGTTGATGCTTCGGAGTCTTGATGAACTGGGTGTGAGCGAGTGTTTGCTTCGTTAAAGTTCACAATTTCTTTACAAAAACCTTCTGAGTTAACAGTTCCAAACTTGATATCAGAGGTAAAAATGGATAGAGATAACAATCGAAATTGAAAGCCAATACAGTTGATAAAGGAATCTCAATCGCTCAGATATGGATTGGTATGTTATAATATAAAACTGCCAAAATTAAAATGACCCCGGATACTGAACAGGATTCTAAATTCTTATTAAATAGCAAGCCAAGTGCGCAGTTGCAGGAATTCCCTGTAGAGGAAGAAGTCGAGCCTAGTGCTCCGCCTCAAAAAGGGCTGAATTTGCGTCCCTATTTGAGGACTGCAAAGCGGAGAGCTTGGCTGATTGCTGGTTTCACCGCTATAACTACGGCTGCTGCCTTGTATTCAAGTTCAAAAGCCCTACCCATCTACGGAGGAAATTTTCAGCTATTAGTCGAGCCTGCAACCTCTGAACAGAGAATGGCAGATCCTCTTGCTTTGACTCGCAGTCGAGGAGGAGTACCAGATGCGGGCGCTTTTGAACTGGATTATTCTACTGTTTTCACAATACTAACCAGCTCTAGAATGCTGTCTAGTATTGTTGATCAAATTCAAGCTGAGTATCCCCAGTTTAATGTCGGTCAACTCAGAAGCGGATTACAGGTCGAACGCCTCAAATCGACACAGTTTGGTCCTGGCAGAGACGCAGAAACCAAGATCGTTCAAATTAGCTATCAGGGGCTAGACCCGGAACTGGTCGAATTAGTCTTAGAGCAAACGGCGAAACGATATTTAAAGTACAGCCTTGAGGAGCGCAAGACGAACATTGGTCAAGCGGTTGAGTTCATTGAAGAACAACTCCCCTCGTTACAAGAGCGAGTCAAGACTCTCCGGGCGCAGCAGCAGAAGTTGCAACAGCAGTATAACCTTATCGATCCTACATCCCAGGGTTCAGAATTATTCGCCCAAGTTCGTCAACTTGCCAACGAACAAATAGCCGTCCAACGAGAGCTACAGGAACAAAAAACTCTCTACACCCACTTGCAAGAGCAATTACGTCTAAATCCCGATGATGCCCTTGCCGCTTCAGCGTTGAGTCAAAACCCTGGCTACCAACAGTTGCTGGCTCAACTGAAGGAAGTAGAATCTCAGATTGCAGTAGAGTCAGCTCGCTTCCAACCTGACAGTCCGCAGATCCAATCTTTACAGGAGAAACGACAGAATTTACAAAATTTACTTGATCGAGAAATACAGCAAATTGTGGGGCAGAACTCAACCAATACTGCCAGCAATCCTCAAGTTTTAGCATTTCAAGATTCGACTCGTCAAGGTCTGATTGGACAATTAGTTGAAACCGCTAACCAAATTCAGGTGTTAGAAGTTCGCAATCAAGCACTTCTCCAGACTAAAAATACTTTTGAGCAACAAGCACAGAAATTCCCAGCGATTATCAGCGAGTATACTCAGCTTCAGGGGGAGTTAGATCTGGCGACTCAAACCCTTAACCAACTCTTGAGTCAGCGCGAAACCCTCCGGGTTGAAGCGGCTCAGACTACTGTGCCTTGGGAACTCGTGTCCGAACCTCAGATTGTCCGTGATGGGAGCGGAAATCCACTTCCCCAAGTCGCTGAGTCTAAGAAGAAGCTGATCATGGCAGTGGCAGCAGGTTTGGTATTGGGTATGGGAACAGCCGTATTTTATGAGAAACTCCGCAATATTTTCTACAGTGTTGAGGATATTGAAGATGCAACCCGATTGCCCTTGTTAGGAACAATTCCACAGGAGCGCAGCATTGAACCCTCATCAAAATTCAGGCTACTATCGCCAACATTCAGCTCGTTGGCAGAATCTGGTGAAGAAATTGAAGGTAGTGAACAGAGTAGTTTTCTATTTTGGGAAGCCTTCGATTCCCTCTACACCAATATCCGTTTTATCTCTTGCGATCGCCCAGTTCGTTCTATAGCTGTTTGCTCGGCTACACCTGGGGATGGCAAGTCTGTGGTTGCTTTACATTTAGCTCAAACAGCCGCCGCCACGGGTCAACGAGTTCTGTTGGTAGATGCCAATTTGCGATCGCCTAAACTCCATCGGCGACTAGATACACCAAATTTTAAAGGACTCAGTGACCTTCTTGACACGCAGCTAGAACCAAAAGACCTGATTGAGCAACTGCCTCTAGCGGATAATCTATTTGTATTAACCTCTGGTCAACCTTTACCCAAGTCTACCAAACGGTTAGCATCCGATCGGATGGATTATCTCAAGGAAAAATTTCAGAGACTCTTCGATTTAGTTATTTACGATACACCCAATCTGCTGGATTACCCAGACGCCAGTTTCTTAGCCGCCAATACAGATGGAATCTTGCTAGTTGTGACGGTTGGCGATACTAAGCAATCGTCAGTAATGAAAGCCATTGATCGCTTAAATAATTTTGGTTTACCGCTCTTAGGACTAATTGTTAATCGGGTGAAGGCTCGCTAGGTCTAAGACGGTAGATATAGAGATGTAAATAGCTGCTATTTTTTTATCCATAAGACTAGAATAGTTCTGCTATACAAGCCAAGTCCAATTCATTGATCTACAGGGTTGATATGTCACTGTAAAAATCCAAGTTTTTAATCTTCAAATAAAATTTAAAGTTATAAAAATTAAAACTATTGCCAAGCCAATCTTAAGAAGGCTATAATGATGTTTATACTCAGATAAAAATGAAAAAATTAATAAATAAAGTTTTATAAAAACTAATTAAAAAAAAGGATGACAATTGCTTATTTAGTTAATCAGTATCCCAAAGTAAGTCACAGCTTCATCCGCCGAGAAATTTCGGGGCTTGAAGCCTGCGGTATTCGAGTTGCCCGTTTTTCAATCCGCTCCTGCGAATCTGAGTTGGTTGATGAGGCAGACAAACTAGAGTTGGAAAAGACTCGATTAGTTTTAGGAGTTGGCAAGGTAGGCTTGCTATTTGGCTTGCTCCGCATTTTCGCAACTAAACCTGTTCGTTTCCTAATCGCTTTGGGGCTGACGCTTAAAATTGGCTTAGGTTCAGAGCGAGGTCTTTTGAATCATTTAGCTTACTTGGCTGAAGCCTGTGTTTTGCTGGGTTGGTTCTCAGAGTTGGGAGTAACCCACGTTCACGCTCATTTCGGGACGAACTCAACCACAGTGGCAATGTTGTGTCATGTCTTGGGTGGTGTTCCCTACAGCTTTACAGTGCACGGACCTGAGGAGTTTGATAAAGTTAAAGCGATCGCCTTGGAAGAAAAAATTAAGCGAGCGGCTTTTGTTGTCGCAATCAGTTCCTTCGGGAAAAGCCAGTTATATCGGTGGTGCGAGTATCAACAGTGGTCAAAAATTCATGAAATTCATTGTGGTGTGGACAAGATGTTTCTGCATCAGTCTCTTACCTCCGTACCGGATGAGCCACGGTTAGTTTGTGTCGGTCGGTTGAGCGAGCAAAAGGGACATTTACTTTTAATTGAAGCCGCAGGTCAGTTAGCGGCGGAGGGATTGCCGTTTAAGCTGGTATTAGTGGGGGATGGTTCCCTCAGACCTCAGATTGAAGCTCGGATTGCCCAGCTTGGGTTACAAGATAATGTTGAGATTACTGGCTGGGCTAGTAATGCTGAGGTTCAGCAACAGATTTTGGCTTCGCGGGCGCTGGTACTGCCCAGTTTTGCTGAAGGGTTGCCGGTGGTAATTATGGAAGCGCTAGCTTTAGGTCGTCCTGTAATTGGTACTTATGTGGCTGGGATACCTGAATTGGTGGAGCCTGAGGTTTGTGGTTGGTTGGTGCCGCCTGGGTCGGTTGAAGAACTAATAGCAGTAATGCGAAAAGTTTTGCAGTTGCCAGTGGAAACGCTGGAGCGGATGGGTAAGGCAGGAGTTGAGCGGGTTGCCCAACGACACGATGCAGCGAGGGAGGCTGGTAAATTAGCGGTGCTATTTCGAGCTAGCCTGGAGCCGTTATCGGAGCCAGAAATTAACTCTGAAAAAATTAAGGAGGTTCAATCAGTGAGTTGATTTTTTGTTTCGGCATAGCTGAGATGGGGGACGAAAGCCCCCTTACAATGCTCCCAGCATTCACGAAATCTAGAACCGCTAATACCTCAACGGCGAGAGCATTCCTATAAATTTCCTTGTTTAAAATTTAAAAAGTTCCATCCAGATGCAAAAATATCTCTCAAAACTATTCTATGTCCTGACAGGAACTAAAAGAAAGCTGGCTTTAATCCTGTTGGCATTCATCTCAACATCTGTACTCGAAGCCTTCGGTATTGGACTAATCGGTCCCTTTTTCAGCATAGCGTCTCGCCCCCAAGTGATTCAGGAAGTTTCTATCCTTGACGGGATTTATCAGAAACTAGGATTGCAAGAGAGTAGTCAATTTATTTTAATTTTAGGTTTAGTAATTGTTGTCATATTTTGTGTCCAATCCGCCTTATACTTTCTGGCTCAAACCTACATTTATAGGTACAGCTTCAATCAAAAAACTCGACTAACTTCTAGGTTGATGAAGTCTTATTTAGCAGCGCCTTACACATTTTATTTAAAACAAAACACAGCGGCTATTATTAAAAACATTCTGACTGAGACAAATACTTTTACTCAAAACAGTCTACAAGCACTGCTAATTTTAATCACCAACCTAATTGTTACAGCAGTTCTGTTAATACTACTGGCTTATACTAGCCCACTACTTCTAGTGATGATTCTGGGAATCTTAGTGCCTGTATTTTTATTATTTCAACGACTAGGAAACAAATTCCAAAACTGGGGTCAGATTCAATCCCAAACCCAGAGCGAGATGGTGCGCGTTATTAATCATGGCTTGGGAGGATTGAAAGAAACGCGGGTTATTGGGTGTGAAGAGTACTTTGAGAACCAAATGGATCGGGAAGCTCAGAAATATTCTAGAGCAGCCACCTTATTTCAAGCGGCTCAGTTGTTACCGAATATTCTGATCAAAACCTGTTTACTTGTTTTTGTGGTACTCTTCATCTCATTATCTCAAGTCTTCTTTAAGAATAACGGACAAGACTTAACCGCAGTGATGAGTGTTTTTGCTGTGGCTTCAGTACGCTTAATTCCAGCGTCGAGTCAGTTGATCCAGTCCATCGGCAGAATCCGAAATTCTAGCCATGCTCTTGATATGCTCTACTTGGATTTGAAGGAGATAGAGAAACGAGAGGTTTATGTTTACAAGAATAGGGAGTTATTGCCGGAGTCAAAGAACAATGGCTTGGGCAATTCTAGGTTTAATAAAAATCAAGCCATGACTTTCGTCAATCAAATTGACTTAACTAATGTTACTTACCATTATCCTGACATCTCAGAGCCTGCTGTTAAAGATATTTCTTTAAGTCTTAAAAAGGGTGAATCAATCGCGCTAATCGGTAAATCGGGAGCAGGTAAAACCACATTAGTGGACGTGATTTTAGGTCTATTGGAGCCGCAGAGCGGCGATATCCAGGTTGATGCTGTATCTGTCTATGACAATATCCGCTCCTGGCAAAATCTAATTGGTTATATTCCCCAGTCGATTTTTCTGATCGATGACACAATGGAGAGAAATATTGCCTTTGGTGTTGCCGACGCTCAGATTGACTCGGAGCGATTGCACAAGGCGATTAAAGCAGCACAGCTTGAGGAATTAGTAGAGCAACTGCCGGAAGGGATTAAAACTAGCGTTGGAGAAAGGGGGGTGCGGTTATCGGGGGGACAGCGCCAGCGAATTGGAATTGCACGGGCGCTTTATCATGAACGGGAGATTTTGGTGTTGGATGAGGCGACGGCGGCATTGGATAATGAAACGGAGAGTCGAGTGACTGAGGCAATTAAATCTTTGGCGGGGACGAAAACGATGATTATCATTGCTCACCGTCTGACTACGGTGGAACATTGCGATCGGGTTTATTGTTTGGAGAGGGGGCGTGTAGTTAAGTCGGGGAGTTATCAGGAAGTGGTTTTGGAAGGATGAGAAAGCTGATATCTATGGAAATTGACGTTAAATCTTCTGGTCAAAGATTGGTGAATTATTATTAAAAATTAATGGAAGCAAAACCGCGTTGGAGGTTTCCTGTAATGTTACCTAAAATCAGCGTCTTAATGTCGGTCTACAACGGCAGTAGTTACTTACATGAATCTGTAGAAACTATTATCAATCAAACCTTTACTGATTTTGAATTCATCATTATCAATGATGGTTCAACCGATAAATCTGAATCCATATTGCAAAAGTTTCAAAAGCGGGATAAACGTATCCAACTTATCAGTCGAGGTAATAAAGGACTTACAGCTACCCTGAATGAGGGACTGGGTTACGCTCAAGGGCAATACATTGCCCGAATGGATGCTGACGATATTGCTTTTCCAGACAGATTTGCCAAACAAGTCGAATTTCTTGACCAAAACCCTGACTATGTTGCCGTTGGTTCACGAGTCTTGCTCATCGATCCGGAGGGCTTGTCAATTTGTCCATTCGCTCAACAAACTAGTCATGAAGAAATTGATAATGAGCATATGGCTGGTCATGGTGGCTCAATCGTTCATCCGGCTGTCATGCTTCGTCGCTCTGCCGTGCAACGCATTAACGGCTATCGAGAGGAAATGCAAATTGCCGAGGATTTCGATCTGTTTCTGAGATTAGCAGAAATTGGTAGGCTCGCTAATCTTCCAGATATTCTATTGAAGTACCGTATGCACCCAGAGAGCATCGGTCATAGTCATCGCTTAGAGCAAAAACGGATAGCAAATTTAGCCGTTATGGATGCTCATCGCCGTAGAAAACTCGCACCCCCAACGAAGATAGACAGTGGAGGTGAACATCAGAGTTCACTAAGCGAACTTCACCGTAAATGGGCATGGTGGGCTTTAGGTGCAGGTAATGTGGCAACTGCCAGAAAACACGCTCTTCTCGCACTCACAAAAAAACCAGTTTCCAGCCAATCGTGGAAGGTGCTTGCCTGTGCTATGCGTGGATATTAGTTTCAGTTTAAAAAGAAGGTTTTTCAATGAAAATTACATTCATCCTTCCAGTTGCTAACCTTTCTGGAGGTATTCGCGTCGTGGCAATTTATGCCGAACGATTGAAACGTCGCGGGCATGAGGTATGCGTGGTTTCGATACCTCAACGGAGTCCAAGCCTTAAAGATAAGTTTAAATCCCTCCTTAAAGGCAATGGATGGCTCACAAATCAGAAGCCAAAGCCTTCCCACTTCGACAATGTAGATGTTCCTCACCAAGTAATTGACTCTCCTCGTCCGATCACAGATGCTGATGTGCCGAATGCTGACGTCGTTGTAGCAACTTGGTGGGAAACTGCTGAGTGGGTAGCGAATCTATCTGAAAGAAAAGGGGCAAAAGCCTACTTCATTCAACATCATGAAGTTCATGATTACTTACCTAAAGACAGAGTAGAAGCGACTTATTTACTTCCTCTACACAAAATCACGATCGCCGAGTGGTTGATTGATCTGATGAAAACTCGATATAGCGATCGCAATGTCTCCCTCGTTCCAAATAGCGTAGATTTTGAGCAGTTTTACGCGCCACCGCGTGGCAAACAAAGCATTCCTAGGGTCGGTATGTTGTATTCTAGAACTCCGTGGAAAGGGTGCGATATTACCCTTAAGGCTTTTTCTCTGGCTACCCAAAATATCCCCAATTTGCACTTAGTTGCCTTTGGAAGCCAAGAACCCCATCCAGATTTACCACTGCCCCCGGATACAGAATACATCGGTCAACCACCACAAACTACCATAAAAGACCTTTACGCCAAGTGTGATGCATGGCTTTTTGGTAGTCGCCTAGAGGGTTTTGGTCTCCCAATTTTAGAAGCGATGGCGTGCCGCACACCAGTTATCGGTACTCCTGCTGGTGCTGCCCCCGAACTATTGGGGGATGGTGCAGGGGTGTTGGTGAAACCTGAAGATTCTGAGGATATGGCACGGGCAATAGTACAGGTTTGCAGCCTCTCTGATAGTGAATGGCAGGCAATGTCCAATGCCGCCTATGCCAAAGTTAGAGGTTATACTTGGGATGATGCCACCGAACTATTTGAGGCAGCGCTATACACCGCCATTGAGCGCTGGCAACGGGGTGAGTTTTCCAGCACAACACTGCCAGAAGAGGTGAACTCACAGCAGACTCTGACTTAACTATACTTTGATCAATGACTTAGGAGTGCGATCGCAAGTGAGCAAAAACTCAGTTTGTCTTGATGCCCAGCAAACTCTATGACTCCTCAAGCGCAACTTGCCCTACTCCTCTGGATGCCAGTTGTTTTCTACCTGTTTACCGTGTTTACCCCTCGGAAAGCAGTCATTGTCAGCTTCATCGGAGGATTGCTATTCCTGCCACAGCGAACAGGATTTGCTCTGCCCCTAATCCCAGATTATGCAGGAATGGTGGCGACTTGTTACGGCATTATACTGGCTATCCTTGTCTACGATTCGCAACGCTTGAGTTCATTTCAACCAGGCTGGATTGACCTGCCGATGCTGATCTGGTGTATCTGCCCCTTTGCTTCATCAATCACAAATGGCTTAGGTGCTTACGATGGCTTGAATGAAACACTTTCCCAAATGGCAACCTGGGGATTGCCCTATTATTTGGGGCGGCTGTATCTAGGTAATCTAGCAGGACTGCGAGAGTTAGCCCTTTGCATCCTTAAAGGCGGCATGATCTACGTGCCTCTCTGCCTTTGGGAAGGTCGTATGAGTCCGAATCTACACTTGATGATTTACGGTTACTTCCCCCATTCTTCAGGTCTCAGCCAAGCAATCCGTTATGGGGGATATAGACCGAACGTCTTCATGCAACATGGTCTTATGGTAGGTATGTGGATGATGACGGTGGCGTTGGTTGCGTTTTGGCTCTGGAAGGCTGGGGCTATCAAGAAAATCTGGGGTGTTTCTATAAATTGGCTGGTGGTGGTGCTGCTGTTCACGGTTATCTGGTGCCGATCTACGGGAGCATATATGTATCTAGTGTTAGGGATTATCATCTTGTTCGCTGCCAAGTGGTGGCGTACTAGTTTGCCACTGTTGCTTCTCATCGTGGGACTATCCTACTACCTGTACACTGGAGCAACTGGAACGTTTCAGGGTGATGAGATTGTTTCCTTTATGTCGGAGAAAATTAATCCCGATCGAGCTGGATCATTAGAGTTTAGATTTGATAATGAAGAAATCCTTTCGGAGAAGGCGCGGCAGCAGATGACATTTGGTTGGGGAGGATGGGGACGCAATCGTGTTTATGAAGAGAACTGGCGAGGAGAACTCGTAGATATATCGGTCACAGATAGTTTGTGGATTATCGCATTTGGTGTTAATGGTGCGGTGGGTCTAGCCAGTGTAACAGCATCTCTGTTAGTACCTGCTGCTAGCTTTGGTTTGTTGCGTTATCCACCCAGAACCTGGTTTAACCCTAAAGTAGCACCAGCGGCTGTACTGGCAGTGGCTTTAGCGTTGTTTATGCTGGACTGTGTCTTAAACAATATGTTCAATCCAGTTTTTCCGCTCATTAGTGGGGGGATATCCGGAGTTGTACTCAAACAGCCAGAAAGCCTTAAGACAAAACCCTCTCGTCCAGCAGTAGCCAAGCGCTCCCTGCCGCGACAGAGACAACGCCTGAATGGGAAGCAATCTTTAGCCGTGGGAAGTAAGCTGTCTGATTGACTGAAATAAACAATCCTGATGGCACGGATGATAACTCCTGAACTAGCTAATTAATAAACGTTAGGCAATCGGAACTTAGAGAATTTTCTCATTAGACGACCTTCACAAGAAAAGTAAGATACGGAGATTGATTTATGAACCTAACTTCAAGTAATTACCTAATGATTTTGCAGGTAAACTACTACAGAATTCAAGGGAGTAAAATTGCTATTGAAAGTGCTTTTCTACAACATTTAAGATTGCTAAAGGCAAAACTTAATCCAGTATTCAGCCGATTGACCGTTGCGCTGGTCGAAATGGATGATGGAAGCTATGAGAAGCGCAAGAATTCTCTAGAAATTTTTGATGAAGAACAAGAAGGTATTTTTTGTAAAACCTTATATACCTCTCGGACTAACGAGCGAGATCCTCGCTTTATTGCCTTGAATTTTATTCCCGTATTTAAACATATTTACCAACTCGTAAAAAACTGCGATGTTCTGCATTCAGGGCTTTCTCACAATATTTGGTTTCCGACCAGTTTTATGGCGGTTTTATGTGCAAGTTTACTCAGAAAACCAACTGTCTATGTTGTCGATATAGACTTTAGAAATTCAGCTTGGATGTACTACAAAAGTGGTGAATGGTCTCTGAAAAGCTATTTGCTGTGTAAGTATGTTTATGACAAGTTTCGATCCTTACAAATTTGGGTTGCGATTTCTTTCTGCTCGCTTGTCCTATTAAAAGGTAGGAAAATGTGTGAGGACTATGGGCGAAGAAAAGCCCATGTAATAAACTTCTTGAATGCCGCTCATTCTGAAGAGCATATTATAGACAGCGAAACTCTTTCTAAAAAGCTCTCAACTATAAAAAATGAAGCAAACCTTTTGGAAGTTGTTTACTTCGGAAGACTAGTTACCTATAAGGGAATCGATCGGTGTATCCAGGCAGTTGCTCTAGCACAAAAAAAGACGAAACAGAAGATTATTTTTCATATCATTGGTTCTGGAGAGGAAAAGGAACAGTTGGTACAACTTACTGAAGAACTAGGAATGCAAAACAATATCCTTTTCCACGGTTCTCTACCATTCGGTCCGACTCTCTTCAAAAAATTGTACGAATGCCACTTGTTATTGGCTGCACCTCTTAGAGAAGACACACCCCGAAGTGCTCTCGACGCTATGGCAGCAGGGATTCCTATTCTTGCCTTTGATACTTACTACTATAAAGACCTAGAGGCAACAGGTGCTGTTACCGTGGTTCCGTGGTTATCCACCGAGCAATTGGCGGAAAAAATTGTTTCCCTTAACATCAATAGAGAGAAATTAGCAGATATGGCAGAAAAAGCAGTAGATTTTGCTAAAGACAATACACAAGAAATATGGCTGGAGAAGCGATTTAATTGGACAATTGAAAATATTAATGAGCATCAATTAAAGCATACATCCTGAATGCGAATAATCCATAAGTAAGTAATGAATTTAGTGTAATAATACCCATGCGCCTTGCTATTATTATCGTTAACTATCGCACTCCTAAACTGGTTATTGATTGTTTAGCTTCACTCCAAGGTGAAATTGAGGTGGGTTGTGATTCGGTGGTGGTGGTGGATAACGCCTCCGGTGACAATTCAGTCGAACAAATCGAACAGGCAATTAACCAAAACGAATGGAGTCAATGGGTACAAGTCTTGCCATCTCCCGTCAATGGCGGTTTTTCGGCGGGCAACAATCTGGGATTGAAAGCGGTCATAGCAGACGCTTACCTATTGTTGAATAGCGACACCATTGTTCGGGCTGGAGCAATTAGCTCATTACTAGAGGCTATGCAAGCCCATCCAGAAGCAGGCTTAATCAGTCCGCGCCTTGAGTGGTCTGATGGAACTCCGCAGATTAGCTGTTTCCGCTACCATTCTCCCGTCAGTGAATTGATTGATGCTGCGGCAACCGGACTGATAACCGAACTACTGAAACACTATGATGTACCCATTCCGGTCTCTGACATTCCGATAGAACCCCAGTGGACAAGCTTTGCCTGCGTACTAATTCGACGCGAGGTCATTGAGCAGATTGGCTTGATGGATGAGGGATACTTTATGTATTTCGACGACGTTGACTACTGTCGGCAAGCGAGAAATGCAGGCTGGCAGATTCTACACTGGCCCGCTGCTAGAGTCGTCCACCTGCGCGGGGGTAGTGGTCCGGTAAAGGCAGAGATGGCTGCCCGCAAACGTCCTCGCTCTTATTTGTATGCTTCGAGATCAAGGTACTTTACAAAGTTCTACGGTCTAAGCGGCGTGTGGATAGCAAACTTGTTTTGGCTTGCTGGTCGGAGTATCTCACTCCTGCGCGAGTTAGTGGGCAACAAAAAGCCCCATACCTGTGAATATGAGGCTCAAGACATTTGGATAAACTGGCGAGAACCCATGAAAACTCCCCAGCTACCTGAGATTTAAAGTTACTGACTTACCTTGCCCAGCACTCTGATTAAGCTACTAGTTAGGAACGATAACCTGTGAATAATGCCCCAGACTTTCTGATTATTGGCGCAATGAAATGCGCGACGAGTACCCTGCACGAGCAACTGGCTCTACAGCCAGGTATCTTCATGACTGAGCTGAAAGAACCCAACTTTTTCAGCAACGACGAAGAGTATGCCAAGGGAATAGAATGGTATTTATCTCATTTCAAGTCAGCCAGTCCCGATGATTTATGCGGCGAGTCAAGTACCCATTACACCAAGCTACCGACCTATCCCCATACCATCGAACGCATTCAAAAACACCTGCCCGATGTGAAGCTGATCTATGTAATGCGTCATCCGATTGACCGACTGGTATCGCAATACATTCATGAATGGACGCAAGGCGTGATTTCGGTCGATATTAATCAAGCGATCAGTAAGCATCCCGAACTGCTCGAGTACAGTCGTTATACTATACAACTGAAGCCATATTTTGAGACTTTTGGTCAAGACCGAGTCTTGCCAGTGTTCTTTGAAAGACTGCTCAAGCACCCGCAAGAGGAACTAGAACAAGTCTGTCGCTTCATCGGTTACAAGGATAAACCTGTTTGGGATACCGAACTTGATGCCAAGAACGTCTCAAGCGAGCGGATGCGCAAGAATACCTTACGAGACTTCTTTGTAGAAGCCCCCATCCTTAAAGACTTTCGACGAATGTTCATCCCCAAGAGCTGGCGCACTCAGATCAGAAGTTTGTGGACGATGAAAAAGAAACCAAAGATTGAGCCGCAACAACTAGAACACCTGCGGACTATTTTTGATGAAGATTTAGCTATCCTTGGCTCATGGCTGGGTATTTCACTATCCTGCGATAACTTCAAAGCCACAGCACAAGTCAGCTCCGGGAATTGGATTGATTTGTCCTAAACAGAGTGCCAGATAAACCGATGAAGACAACCCTTCAAGCAACAAATACGCCACAAATCTCTGCCACAGAACCAGATTGGAGCCGCGAACAAATTCGCCAATGGTGGGACTCCAGTCGTCAACTGCTTAAATCTATCCGCGAGTACCAAAAATGGCAAGCACACGGCGGGTTATTCGGACGTTTTTTCCGTTGTTGAGGGGGTTAAAATTGGCGATCACGTTGATATCGGTGCTGGAGCGAAAATCATTCGCCCTGTAAGTATTGGTGTACCTGCCTACGTTATCAATCCGCCAAATCTTCAAGATACATAGTTCTTTTGTTCGTTCAGAGTCGTCAGACAGTTCATGCTTTATCTATTTTTCATATCTATAGCATTTTGTGAATTTTTGGCTAAGTTTTAGTCACTTATAAAGTTCCGCATGATTTAATATTAGTTAACCCATTAATTTTTTAAGTTTAGGAGGCTGCAACCTTTAACTTCATTGGCTTAGAAGTCATATAAAAATTTTCATGAACATTATCCCAACTCAACTCCCTGATGTTTTAATAATCGAACCTCAAGTCTTTGGAGATGACCGGGGGTTTTTCATAGAAAGCTACAACAAGAAGGCTTTCAAGGACAAAGCAGGCATAGATGCTGAGTTTGTCCAAGACAATCATTCCCGTTCCACGCAAAACGTCTTGCGGGGTTTGCACTATCAAATTCACCAGCCTCAAGGTAAATTGGTACGAGCCATTGTCGGAACGGTGTTTGATGTGGCAGTAGACATCAGAAAAACTTCTCCTACCTTCGGTCAGTGGGTTAGCTGCCTCCTCAGTGCTGAAAACAAACGACAGCTCTGGGTGCCACCAGGATTTGCCCACGGCTTCTATGTCGTCTCAGAAGTGGCTGAGGTCATGTACAAAGCCACTGATTACTACGCTCCGCAATACGAACGGTGTATCTTATGGAACGACCCGGATTTAGCGATCGCCTGGCCCCTGACAAAAGACCCAATTTTATCAGCTAAAGATCAAGCGGGTCAACCCTTCAAGACAGCCGAGGTCTTCTCATGACGCGAATCTTGCTCACAGGCACAGCAGGTCAACTCGGTCAGGAACTGAAACAAAGCCTAGCCGCCTTGGGAGAAGTAAGAGATTTTGACCGCCAGATGCTGGATTTAGCCCAACCCGACAAAATTCGTCAGGCAGTCGCTGAAGTCAAGCCCGATTTAATCGTTAATGCTGCTGCCTATACAGCAGTTGACAAGGCTGAAAATGAAAACGAACTGGCTAACGCGATTAACGGCACGGCTCCGACTATCATGGCAGAAGAAGCCCAGCGGTTGGGTGCAGTCCTAATTCACGTTTCCACCGATTACATATTCGATGGTCGTAAAAATACTCCTTATACGGAAGATGATACTCCCAATCCCCTCAGCGCCTACGGTCAATCCAAACTTCTTGGCGAAGAGGGAGTGCAGCAAAAGTGCGATCGCTATATTATTCTCAGAACAGCTTGGGTCTACGGGGTTGGCGGTAAGGGAAATTTTGTCAAAACCATGCTACGACTAGGAGCAGAACGTGAAGAACTGCGGGTAGTAGTTGATCAGGTGGGTAGCCCGACCTGGACGAGGGATATTGCCCGCACCATTGCTCAACTCGGTCAAAAAATCAGCCCAGAACTTGGCAGTAATGGAATGAGTGCTGGTATCTATCACTTCACCAATAGCGGTGCAATTAGTTGGTATGATTTTGCCGTCGCTATCTTTGAAGAAGCCCAGCAGATCGGTTTCCCTTTGAAAGTACGGCAGGTTGTGCCAATTATCACCTCGGAATATCCCACACCAGCGCCTCGTCCGGCTTATTCGGTACTTTCTAGCCAAAAAATATCCGCTATCTTAGGAAATCACCCTCCCCATTGGCGCACAGCACTGCGGCAAATGCTTAAACAACTCTACACTCAAAACTAATTATGAAAGCACTTATTCTTTCAGGTGGTAAAGGCACGCGACTGCGCCCCCTGACCTATACAGGTGCAAAACAACTAGTTCCAGTTGCCAATAAACCAATTTTGTGGTACGGAATTGAAGCCATTGCTGCTGCTGGCATTACAGATATTGGTATTATTATTAGCCCAGAAACGGGAGAGGAAGTTAAAACTAAAACAGGAAATGGCGATCGCTTCGGTGCCAAGATTACCTACATTCTTCAGGATAAACCTGCGGGTTTAGCTCATGCGGTCAAAATAGCTCATCCTTTCCTAGAGAATGCCCCGTTTTTAATGTATCTGGGAGACAACCTGGTTCAAAGTGACCTGCGCCTATTCGTTGATCGCTTTAAAGAGAGGAATTTGGATTCCTTAATCCTCCTATGTACAGTTCCCAATCCCACTGCCTTCGGAGTTGCCAAGATTGACGAAGATGGGCGAGTGTTGGAACTTGTAGAAAAGCCCAAAGTTCCCCCCTCGAATTTGGCACTGGTGGGTATCTATATGTTCTCGAATGCCGTTCACAATGCGATCGCGAAGATCCAACCCTCCCCCCGAAGTGAACTTGAGATTACCGATGCGATTCAGTATCTGATTAATCAGCCCAACAGCAAAGTAGAAGCCCGTCAATTGGAGGGTTGGTGGCTGGATACGGGGAAGAAAGACGACCTCCTAGAAGCTAACCGCACTATTCTGGATGCTTGTCTTAACTGTACGGTTCTGGGTGAAGTTGATGCTCAAAGTCAGGTCATTGGACGGGTACAGATTGGAGCGGGTTCCAAAATCATCAATTGCACGATTCGCGGTCCGGTAACGATTGGTACCGACTGTCACATGGAAAACTCTTTTATCGGTCCTTACAGCAGCGTAGCTGATCACGTCACTCTGATTGATGCTGACCTTGAGCATAGCGTGATTTTGCAGGGCGCTCAGGTTGTAGGCATTCATCAGCGAATTGTGGACAGCGTGATTGGACAGCGAGCTCAGCTTAAGGTTGCGCCACGGCGTCCTAAAGCTTTGCGTTTCATGATTGGTGATGATTCTCAAATTGAGCTAGTTTAACCAATTAGGACAGTTATTTTCTGTAAACGAGAACAACCTTGATTAAGAGAGTGACATCAATGGATTGGACAGTTGTTGCACCCTTTATCCATGAACATAAGGCTGAGAAAGCCTTTTGGCTAACTCCTTTTGTTCCAGGAGAACGGCACCAGTTCCGTATCATCCCGCGCCAGGACACATTAGCTAGTCTGAGTTGGCACAATCGTTCCTCTCGCGTGACTGGATATCGAGAATGGCTTGGATACTGGAAGCAGAGTGAAGAAGCATGGCAAGTTTCACAGGGCGGCATTATCACAGTCTTTCCCCAACTAGCGGCAATGGTAGGAGTGCGGCAGCGTTTAGCCCGTAAGCATATTCCTGTGGTTGCTTGGTGCTTAAACATTGGCGCTTGTTACCCTGGCTTTAAAGGTTGGTTAGCCCGAACCGCTTTTAAGGACATAGATCGGTTCATTGTCCACTCGCAGCGTGAGGTGAACAACTATAGCCAATGGCTGGAACTTCCTAGGGAACGCTTTGAATTTGTTCCGCTGCAACGATCACAGATTCCTGTGACCTATAAGGAAGAAACGAACAACCCCTTCATACTAGCGATGGGTTCTGCTAATCGTGACTACCCAACACTTTTTGAGGCAGTGAAAAAGCTCGGATTGCGTACAGTCGTTGTGGTCGGTCAACATACGTTGAAAGGCTTAACAATTCCAACCTCTGTTGAAGTGCGGTCTGGTCTAACAAGGCATGAGTGTTATTGTTTAGCACAACAAGCTCGGGTGAATGTCGTACCCCTGCTCAATCATGAAACGGCAGCAGGACAAGTCACGATCATTGAAGCAATGCGCATGGGGCGTGCTGTAATCGCCACACAATGCATAGGATCAGAAGACTATATCAAGGAGGGCGAGACAGGTTTCCTAGTGAAACCACATTCAGTCAATGATTTAGCCCAGGCTATCGAATTGCTTTGGAAGAACCAAGAACTACGGAATCGTCTTGGCAAGGCAGGTAGCCGTTATGCGGCTGAACATTTATCCGATGAAGCGGCAGGAGCAGCCTTAGGTCGAATTCTTGATACTGTTGCGGACGAGGTAGGTCAGTGCTGAACCCCCTGGAGTATTGTACAAAGGCACTCTCACCGCGCGCTACACTCTTTCGCCATCAGTTTTCCACTTTTCAGGCTTAACGTTTTCTCGTTGGCAACGACTCTCACACCAAGCTAGTCAGGTTGATTATAGAAATGATACTTTCTGAACAAGAACAGCCAAGTTCAAGACTACCACGCCACTTACTGATTACAGGTGGTGCTGGATTCATCGGCTCAAATTTTGTCCATCATTGGTGCAAACAATATCCAAGCGATCGCGTAGTCGTACTTGACGCCCTCACCTATGCAGGGAACCGCCAAAATCTAGCTCCTTTAGCAGGACATAAAAATTTTCACTTTGTTGAGGGTGATATTTGCGATCGCTCCTTAGTTCAAGCCCTACTCAAGGAAGAAGCGATCAACACTGTAGCTCACTTTGCCGCAGAATCCCACGTTGACCGCTCAATTTTAGAACCGGATGCCTTTATCCGCACCAATCTTGTTGGCACCTTCACCCTACTAGATACCTTTCGGCATCACTGGGAAAGCCAGGGACAGCCAGAAAACTTTCGCTTCCTTCATGTTTCTACGGATGAAGTCTACGGCAGCCTTGGTTCCGATGACCATCCCTTTACCGAAACCACACCCTACGCACCCAACAGTCCCTACTCAGCATCTAAAGCAGGCAGCGATCATCTAGCTAGAGCGTACTATCACACCTATGGTGTACCCACCATCATCACCAACTGCTCTAACAACTACGGTTCTTATCACTTCCCCGAAAAATTGATTCCCCTGATGTGTATCAATATCCTGCTGGGCAAACCGCTGCCAGTTTACGGAGATGGACAAAACATTCGGGATTGGCTGTATGTCGGCGATCATTGCCGTGCGTTAGATGTGGTCGTTCACAAAGGTCAACCAGGCGAAACTTACAATATTGGTGGCAATAACGAAGTTAAAAATATCGACCTCGTACATAAGATTTGCGAACTCATGAACGAGTTAGCACCAGATTTGCCCGTGCGTCCGGCACAAAAGCTAATCACCTTTGTCAAAGATCGACCGGGACACGATCGCCGTTATGCTATTGATGCGACCAAAATCAAAACTGAACTGGGTTGGACGCCAGCAGAAACGTTAGAAGGAGGACTCCGACGTACAATTGAGTGGTATCTGACTCACCGTGATTGGTGGCAACCCCTGTTGTCGGAGGAGTATCAAGCTTACTACCAGCAGGTCTACGCAACTCCATAAAGAAAACAAAGGGAAAAGGCAAAGGAAAAAGTTATTTTATCTTTTCTCCTTAATCTTTTGTTGTTCAGTAATTTTTTTTAAATGTAAAATTAAGCGAAGATAATGAAGACAATTATAGAACTAGAAAAATCCTCACAAATTTCTGCTACAGAACCCGACTGGAACCGTGAAAAACTTCGCCGTTGGTGGGACCCCAGCCGACAACTGCTCAAATCTATCCGGGAGTATCAAAAGTGGAAGGCACGCGGCGGCATAATCGGACGCTTTTTAAGTGCTTGTAATGTAATTCAGCATCGATTCTGGAGCGTTATCACGGCGGCTGACATTCCACTGAACTGCCAGCTTGGAGGAGGTTTACTTCTGACTCATCCTAATGGAGTTGTAATTCACCCAGATGCCTCAATTGGAGCAAATTGTCTAATTTTGCAACAGGTGACAATTGTTAAAGATGTTAAAATCGGTGGTCATGTCGATATCGGTGCTGGTGCTAAAATCATTCGTGCTGTAAGTATCGGCGATCATGCCAAGATTGGGGCAAATGCTGTAGTTATTTGTGACGTACCAGCCGGAGCAACAGCAGTTGGTATTCCCGCCAAAATCATCAATTCTAAAAATTCTGAATGTAATTCAGTGTAAAAAATATAAATGTAATTTTGTAAAAATAATTATAATTTAACTCAATATCAAAATCTAGGTCATTTATAATGCATAATCCAATAGAATTAAAAAATGAAATTTGTTAAATTTATCGCGCTATTTGGAGCAGCCTTAATCCTCATTTTAGTATTTTCAAATACTGTTAACTTATCAAAACAAACTCCTAATCTTACCAATGCCAATAACTACTCTCAGGAAAAATCTGCCTTAGGGACTAACCTGAACGGTATTGCCGATTGGTCAACTGAAATTCCATTTTTAGACATTTTTAAATCGTCTCGAAAATGGATTACCCAGTGTGCAGAAAAAGAACCTAGCTGTAGTGGTTCTTGGAGTACTAATGAATTCGATAAACTGAACTTAGACGAACATGGCTGGGTTAAATCCCTACCGGCTCCCGATGATTCTCCTGAGTATACTCGTGTTAGCACATTAATGTTTAGAGATGTCGGTCGCTATCCTGGAGGACAGTATGTAGTTCTCTATGATGGAGAAGGTACTCTAGAATACGGGTTTGATGCCGCCAAAGATAAAACTGCATCAAAGCCTGGAAGGGATGTTATTAATGTAACTCCATCTAACGGAGGTATTTTTTTAACGATTACCTCTACTGATCCCAATAAGACGGGCAATTACATTCGTAATATTCGGGTCATTCCAGCTAACTATGAAGACAAGTATCAGTCCCTGATTTTTAACCCTGAATTTATCAAGAAAATCACTAAATTTCAAGCTCTGCGCTTCATGGACTGGATGAAGACCAATAATTCTGAGCAAAAGGAATGGGAAAATAGACCAAAACTAGAAGATGCCTCATACGCTTGGAAAGGCGTCCCCCTAGAAATTATGGTCGATCTTGCCAATCGGCTAAAAGTTGACCCTTGGTTTACATTGCCACACATGGCTACAGATGACTACATCACAAACTTTGCCAAACTCGTAAAAGAGAATTTAGCTCCAAATTTAACCATTTACTTGGAATACTCGAATGAAGTTTGGAATGCTCAGTTTAAACAATTTCACTGGGTCAGAGATAATGGTGTGATTCCCGGTGGGACTACTTCATATCAGCCTTACGGTGTACGAACTGCCCAGATGTGTGACGTATGGAAAGGCGTGTTTGGGGAAGAACGTCAGCGCATCAAATGTGTGATGGCAACTCAAACAGCCAACCCTTGGGTAGCCGATCAAGTCTTGAATTGTGATAAATGGAAAGAAGCGCCTTGCTACAAACATGGTATCGACGCGCTAGCAATAACCGGCTACTTTAGTGGCAGATTAGGTAAACCTGAATTTCAAAAGACTATAGAATCCTGGCTAGACAATCCCAAAATTGATGAATTTGAACGAGCCTTAACTCAGTTAAAGGATGGAAGTGTATTAGGAACAGAAGGAGATAATACAACAGAGTTAGTCAAACGTTTTAATGATTACTCTAAAATCGCCAAAGACAAAGGATTAGAGTTACTGGCTTACGAAGGCGGCACTCATGTAGTTGGAACGGGTGGGGTAGAAAACAATGAGAGAATTACAAAATTCTTTATAGAACTGCATAGAAGACCAGAATTTTATGACAGATATAAAGAAATGCTGGAGGCATGGAAAGACCCCGAGGGAACACGTACCCTATTCATGCACTTTGTAGATATCGGTAAGCCCAGTAAATGGGGGAGCTGGGGCGCTTTGGAACACGTTGACCAAGAGAGTTCACCCAAATACGATGCTTTAATAGACTTTATGGATCAAAACTCTTGATATTGGGAAACTCCAACAGGAATCACTATGTCCCAAGCCAAAGAAACAATACTAGTCACAGGGGGAGCTGGATACATCGGCTCTCATACTGTACTAGCACTACTCAGGGCAGGCTACCGCGTCGTTGTTCTCGATAACCTGGAATACGGGCATCGAGAACTCGTCGAAGATGTTCTCAAGGTGGAATTAGTAGTCGGAGACATTCGCTGCCGCACCACCCTAGACCAACTCTTTGCTACCCATAAGTTTGCGGCTGTCATGCACTTAGCCGCCTATATTGCTGTGGGAGAGTCGGTTGAAACACCTGCTAAATACTACCAAAATAATGTGGCAGGCACCCTAAACCTCCTAGAGGCAATGGTGGCGGCAAATGTCAAAAACATTATCTTTGCTTCAACCTGCTCCATCTACGGACTGCCGAAGCAAGTTCCTATGACCGAAGATCATCCCCAAGACCCGATCAACCCCTATGCTACAACGAAATGGGTTGTCGAGCGAATGCTGGCAGATTTCGATCGCGCTTACGATGTGCGTTCCGTTGTTTTCCGCTTCTTCAACGCTGCGGGTGCCGACCCAGGGGGATTACTCGGTGAAGACCATTATCCAGAAACCCACCTCATTCCCTTAGTCATCTTAACCGCTTTGGGTCAACGGGAGTCTATTTCTATTTTCGGTACCGATTACCCCACCACTGACGGCACCTGTCTGCGGGATTACATCCACGTCGGCGATCTAGCCAACGCCTATCTGCTAGGACTCAAATACTTGCTACAAGGTGGTAAGAGTGAAGTCTTTAACTTAGGCAACGGCAACGGCTTTTCTGTCAGAGAAGTCATTGAAACCGCCAAGGCTATTACAAGACAAGATATCAAAGTCGTGGAATGCGATCGCCGACCCGGAGACCCACCTGTCTTAGTTGGCAGTAGCGACAAAGCCAGAAATACGTTGGGTTGGCATCCCCAATACCCAGCCTTGAGTGATATCCTCTCCCATGCATGGCAGTGGCATAAAAAACGTCATGGAAAGACAAGCCAACTAGAGGCAGAACCCCTACATTCTAATTTCTAGGATGAGGTGGGAACAAGGTTGGGGAGGCAAAACCTCCTCTTACAGAGCTTTTTGAGTCGGTGTGGTACAGTCCCCCCCTTGGGTTCGGGGGGTTAGGGGGGTCAAAACCTAGTTCATTAACTTGAAAATCGCTGTAATAAGAACAAAACAAATAAGTTCTCAGCATTTAGGAAAGCACACTTTAGCCAAATAGGGAAAGAGAGCTTGAACGGGTGCAAGTTAAATGCAGGTTAGCAGAGTAAATAACAAATGACCAACGAGCAACAGTTGCAACACATCGGATTAGTTGCCATCGGACGCAATGAAGGAGAGCGCCTACGCCAGTGCCTGCTTTCAGCCATCGGCAAAGTAGCTCACATTGTCTACGTTGATTCTGGCTCAACCGACGGCAGTTTAGAGATGGCACGCTCAGTGGGGGTAGATGTAGTTGAACTCGACCTGTCTACCCCTTTTACCGCAGCTCGCGCTAGGAATGAAGGATTTACCTGCCTACTTCAAACCAACCCGCAAATTGAATTTGTGCAATTTGTCGATGGCGACTGCGAGGTGGTTGAGGGATGGCTCGACCTAGCTCAACACGAACTCGAAGCTCACCCCGATATTGCCGTAGTTTGCGGTCGCCGACGCGAGCGATTCCCCAAACAAACTATCTATAACCGATTGTGTGACATTGAGTGGGATACACCCGTTGGCGAGGCAAAAGCTTGTGGTGGTGATTCCATGATGCGCGTAACCACCTTTCAGCAAGTTGAAGGGTTCAATCCCACCCTCATTGCTGGCGAAGAACCAGAACTCTGCCTTCGACTACGCCAGAACGGGTGGAAAATTTTCCGCCTAGATGCCGAAATGACCCGACACGACGCACAAATGACTCATTTCAGTCAATGGTGGAAACGAATGCTTCGCGCCGGTCACGCTTACGCAGAGGGTTCTTGGTTGCACGGTCGCAGCCCGGAACGCCATTGGGTCAAGGAAAGTCGGAGCATCTGGTTTTGGGGAGTCGTCTTACCCCTGCTAGCTTTGGGTACTGCATGGTCAACCCACGGATTGAGTTTATTGCTCATGAGTGGCTACCCGCTTATTGCTTATCGTGTCTATCGTCACACTCAGCAACGGGGTTTTAGTTCACAGGATGCGGCGCTTTATGGCTTATGTTGTATGCTGGCTAAGTTTCCTCTGGTGCAGGGTCAGATGCAGTTTCACCTAGGTAGATTGCTCGGACGGCGTCGTAATTTAATTGAATACAAGCAAGCTATTCCGATAGACACGGCTACTTAGTACAGCGTGCCAGAAATAACGCTTTAGTTAGAAATTCCCTAAACTATCCCAACAGCTTCCTTTGCCGATTCCTTCGCCATTTCCATTAAAATCGTCTGGGCGCATTGCTCTTTGCCGTCCCCTGAATGGCGTTGGGTATAGTTGCCATTGGGCTGTAATTCCCAAGCGTGACGACTATCTCCTAGCATGACTGCTAGAATTTCTTGCAAGTCTTTGATCATCTTGGGGTCTTCTATCGGTACCACTGCCTCGACACGCCGATCTAGGTTGCGGCGCATCCAGTCGGCACTCCCAATATAAACTTCTTCTTGTCCTTGGTTGTGGAAGTAAAAAATCCGTGAATGTTCTAAAAAGCGACCCACAATACTAATCACCCGAATCGTTTCACTCACACCCTCGACACCGGGACGCAAACAGCAGATGCCACGCACAATTAAGTCAATTTGAACACCTGCCTGAGATGCCTCGTAAAGGGTGGTGATAATCTGATGGTCTACCAAAGAATTCATTTTGGCAACAATGCGACCAGTGCCATCTTTACGACAATGGTCTATCTCACGCCGAATCATAGCCGTCATGCGATCGCGCAAATTCACCGGTGCTACCAACATTTTGCGATAAGACCGCTGCCGCGAGTAACCTGTCAAATAGTTAAACAAATCTGTCAAATCAGCACCCAACTCTTCGCGACAGCTTAAAAGTCCCAAATCTGTATAAAGTTTAGCTGTTTTGGGATTGTAATTCCCTGTACCAATGTGGGCGTAACGGCGAATTCGCTTTTCCTCCCGACGCACCACTAATACAATTTTTGTGTGAGTCTTTAACCCCACCAAACCGTAGACAACATGGACTCCCGCCTGTTCTAACTTACGTGCCCAGAGAATATTATTTTCTTCATCAAAACGAGCTTTTAATTCCACCAAAACTGCCACCTGCTTGCCATTTTCTGCCGCTTTGATTAAGGCACTGATAATCGGCGAGTCCCCAGACGTGCGGTACAATGTCATCTTAATTGCCAACACGTTCGGGTCATCTACGGCTTGGGTAATAAAGCACTGTACCGTTCCCCCAAAGGAGTGATAGGGATGATGGACTAGCACATCCGACTTGCGAATCACGCTGAAAAAATCTTCCCCATCCTCCTCTACCGTTGCTCCTTGCAACGACGATGGCACCACAGGTGTCCAAGGCCGGTCTTTGAGTTCCGGCAGTGGCAACCCTAGAAACGACATTAAATCTTTGAGTCCCAATAGACCATCAATTTCGTAAACATCGCTCTCGGTGAGTGACATCTCGCGCATCAGCGTTTCCCGCAAGGCTTCTGGTGCAGTAGCGTGAATTTCCATGCGTACTGTTGAACCGCCCAATCGCCTTCTGCGCAGTCCTTGCTCGATGGCTAACAGTAAGTCATCGGCTTCATCCTCCTCCACTGCCAAATCTGCATTTCGGGTAATCCGAAAGGGATGATATTCTTGAATATTCATCCCCGGAAACAGAAACTCTAAATTATGGGCAATCACCTGCTCTAGGGGAACCCCCGTCCAGAACCCTGATTTTCCCTTCTGTCGAGATCGCAACGTTTCCGGCAAAGCGACAAACCGAGGCAGAACTTTGGGAACTTTCACTCGTGCAAAAAATTCCTCTCCTTTTTCCGGGTCTTTGACCACGACTGCTAGATTTAAACTGAGATTGGAAATGTAAGGAAATGGGTGCCCCGGATCAACGGCTAGGGGGGTCAAAACTGGAAAAATGTGTTCTTCAAAGTAGTTTTGCAGGTGAGTCCGCTGTTCTGGATTTAAATCTACATAGTCTAGAAGGTAAATACCCTGTTCTGCCAACAGAGGTCGTAGGGCTTGTTCAAAATTTTGGTGCTGTTCCTTTACCATTGGCAGCAACCGCTGGTTGATAGCGTTGAGTTGGTCGCTTGGTGTCCGTCCATCCGGCGTCAGCACACTCACCCCCGCTTCCACCTGCTGTTTCAAACCCGCCACTCGCACCATGAAGAATTCATCAAGGTTTGAGCTAAAGATACTCGTGAACTTTAGCCGTTCCAACAGGGGAGTCCGGGAGTCGGTGGCTTCATGCAATACTCGGCAGTTAAACTCTAACCAACTGAGTTCCCGATTGAAATAGTATTGTGAATCCCTTAGGTTAACATCCGCTGTCGTTTTCTTAGATTTAGCCATGGTAATTTCAGGAACTAAGCGCGATTGGTTTTTTCGGGCAGGGAGAATGTCCGTTCAGATCCTATAACAGTATCCCAAAAATCGCAGCTATACCAACAAAACCCGCTGATGCGGGTTTAAAAATTTATCATTCGTTTTATTTTTGCCGCTTTTAAGGAAGCGAACCTACAGAATGCGGAAAATAAACGGATAACGGTAAGATTGATCAGGATTACTCAAAACTTGCAGAATCGCCAGAATTGGCATAATCCAACTCACAAGAAACAACAGACCTAGTAGGGGCCAGCCAATGAGAACAACTGTTAGAATTCCGAAGATGAGTCCGTAGAGCCAAATGTTCAAGTGAAAATTGAGTGATTCCTGCGCATTCTCTTTGACGATCGGATCGTCGGATATTAACAAGATTGCAATCGGAATACCAATTGAAATTCCTGTAGCGCTAATAAAAACTGACCCATGACATAGGGCTGAAAAAAGCTTGCGTTTGTCGCTGTCATACTCCATGAACCAGACCTCCTTCCCATTCACACAAAACACTTAGGGTTCATCTTGACTCTAGCAAGCCATGGGGTAAAGACGAGTCGTAAATTCCGCCCAGAGTAAGGGAGGATATCGCATTAAGGGGTGACAAGAACGCTACAAAGGATACTGGGTGAGGGTGCTAGACTTTTGTCAGTCAATCAGGGTTGGCGGAATGTAGGTAAGAAGGATATTGCATCGGGTGGGCATTGCCCACCCAATCTTCCCTAAACAGCCACGAAATCTAACTCAGTAAGGGTAGAGGTATTAATCCCGTCGAGGAGCGTATCGTTCCCTTCACCGCCATCAGGACTTACGCACTGAAACGAAAAACTGTCATTCTGAGTCCAGGGAAGAATTTATCCAGAAGCTGAAACATCCATTCTACCGTTCTCCACTGGGCTGAGTGTGTAAGTCCTCAATACTTAATCACTCCCAACCCCAAGGAATGATAACCGCACCGCCGTTTACCTAGCACTCCTTCTCTATGAGTCTCTATGAGTGCTAAATTTGCTAATCTGATTATCAGATACATTAGTTCCCTCTAAATTTTACTCACCTTTCAAACAAAAATTCGCTTCACCCTTACCCTTAAATCGAAAATCTTAATGGGTCGCTATATTGCCAAACGCCTGCTCAATTTGATACCCGTTTTGTTAGGAATTACTCTTTTAGTTTTCACCTTCCTGCACTTAATTCCAGGTGATCCAGCTATAGTCATGTTAGGAGAGCGCGCCACTCCCGAACAACTTGAAGCGTTAAGAGAGCAACTGGGTTTAAATGAACCCCTGCCGCTGCAATACCTTACCTTTTTGACAAATTTGCTACGCCTAGACTTTGGCACCAGCATTATCAGTGGTATTCCTATTATTGAAGAAATTAAAACCCGCTGGCCCGCTACATTTGAATTGTCTTTAGCCGCAATGATAGTAGCCGTTATTTTAGGAATTCCAGCCGGAGTTTTGGCAGCCGTTCGCAAAAATACTTGGACGGATAACCTATCAATGACTGCCTCGTTGATAGGTGTTTCGATGCCAGTATACTGGTTAGGATTGCTGCTAATTTATCTATTTGCTGTTAACTTAAATTGGTTGCCTCCGAGTGGACGAATCAGTATTGAGGCAGGATTGAACTTCCAACCTATTACGGGTTTTTACGTGCTAGATACTTTACTCAAGCTTAATTTTAAAACCCTGCTAGACGTACTCCCTCATCTGATTTTGCCAGCTTTAACCTTAGGTACAATTCCCCTGGCAATTCTGGCTCGAATTACCCGCTCTGCCATGCTGGAAGTGCTATCCCAAGACTATATTCGCACCGCCAGAGCCAAAGGAATTCCGGAGCGTTGGGTGATAGTCAAACACGCGCTAAAAAATGCATTATTACCTGTAGTGACAATTATTGGTTTGCAATTCGGGACGCTTTTAGGTGGCGCAATTCTCACGGAAACTATCTTCTCGTGGCCCGGAATTGGTTTGTGGATTTATGAAGGGATTTTGGCAAGGGATTATCCGGTGGTGCAAGGTGGCGTCGTTTTCGTGTCCGCTGCCTTTGTGTTAATTAATCTCTTGGTCGATATTTCTTACGCTTTTATTGATCCTAGAATTCAATATAGGTAAAAACTACTGTATCCTATCGGCTCAAATACTCTTAATAAGAATAGCTGCAACTCCTTGGGTTAGGGCATTGCAATTATGGGCAATCATTAGGACATGATATTAGAAGGAATGGCACTGACATAATATCGGTTCATTGTCGGCACAAAGCAAGCGAGCCTTAAGCGCTAAAGCACCTACTACAAACCAATAAGTCAGTGCCATTCAGATTAGGGGAGAGGGCAAGACAATGAAAAACGGAAATTTATCAACGCCGTTTGCGATATTTACGTTGTTGACGATGCCGAGATATTTCCTTACGTTTGTGCTTTTCTAATGGAGTTTCAAAAAAGCGATTTTTCTTCATATCAGAGAAAATCCCAGCACTAGATACCTTGCGCTTGAATCGTCGCAGCCCCGATTCAATTCCTTCGTTTTCTCCAATAATAACTTGAGCCATATTTATCTCCTTTCATGCTTAATACAAAAAAGGACAGACTCCTTGCCTGCCCCCCAATTTCAAAAGCTACAACAAGCCACTTGTGTGACAAGTCTTAGCTTTCTCAAAAAGATCTGCGGCTATAGCCACCGCCATTACCGTTTCTTTCTTCACGCGGTCGAGCCTTATTAACTTTCATTGAGCGTCCCATCCATTCAGCACCATCAAGGGTTGAAATGGCGGTAGCTTCGTTAGTCTCAGACTCCATTTCGACAAAAGCAAACCCGCGTGGGCGTCCGGTTTCACGGTCTGTGGGTACGCTGACACGACTTACGCTGCCGTATTCAGCGAAAACTTCCGTTAGATCCTCTTGAGTGACCTCGTAGGACAAATTACCAACATAAATAGACATCAGACACCTCCTTAGTCCTAAATCTGTAGTGAGTTAATCGGAGGCGTGCCTGGAAAAAGAATTGAATCAAGCGTACTCTACCGAAAATCAACAATTTTCACAATCATAACACTTAAATAGAGTTTACGGCAAAACTTTTAATTGTCAGAAGCGCTGAGGGGAGTTAGGGAATGGCGATCGCAAGACCTAGACTAGAATTATCAGCCTCTAATCGCCATGACTACAACAACTGAGTCCTTCACGTTTGAGAAATACCCAAACCTCAACCTGTTGCCCTTACCCCCCAGCCCCCTCTCCCAAATCTGAGAGAGGGGGAGTCAGAAGGGAATTAAAGCTCAGTTCCCAGTACTTTGACACAGGGAAGAAGACTCAAAAGCACTTAATAATGAGTTCCCGACTTACGGTGATGCACCGCCGTCACACCATCGGATAGGACTTTACCATTCGTGACCACCCCATAAACTAACCAATGATCGCCGCATTCCATGCGATTTTCCACGGCGCATTCCACATACGCCAAGGAATCCGTCAGAATTGGGCAACCATTCTCTGCCTCTTGGGTCGCCACCTCAGCAAATCGGTCTTCACCGGGCGCAAAAGGTTTGAGAAAATGCTTCATCAAACTCAGATGTTTTCCTTCTTCTAAGATATTCAAAACAAATTGATCGCCTGGGTACATCAGCGATTCTAGCGCCCGGTCTTTGGCAACCGCTACAGTCAAACCCGGAGGGTTAAACGTCGCTTGCGATATCCAGTCTGCCAGCATCGCCCCCGTGAGTTCTCCCTGTTTGGCAGTGACAATACACAGCGAACCAATCAACCGCCCTACTGCTTGTTCCGTCCGGGCAACTTGAGAATCACTCACTGATTGCCGGGAGGTTCGGGATTTTTTGGCTTTTTTCAAGGCTTGGGCAAAATCAGTCCCCGCTTCTTCGCAATATTTGAGGGTAACTTCCGTCGGCTTGAACTTCACCCGAATCGTATCAAAACCAAACTTATACCCCGCATCCCGGAATTTACTTTCAATCAAGTCAATGGCTTCCCCACTCCAGCCGAAGGAACCAAACACCCCTGCCAGTTTCGTTTTCGTGGCTGTAGATAATACAATACCGAGGGCGGTTTGGATTTGGGTCGGTGCATGACCCCCTAGGGTTGGAGAACCCATAACAAACCCTTCGGCTTTCTCCACTGCTGTCCGAATTTCTTCTGAGTCAGCCGCTTCGCAGTTAATTGATTCTACTCCAACTCCGGCTTTGGTAATCCCCCGTGCGATCGCTTGGGCAATCGTGCCAGTATTCCCATAGGCTGAAGCATAAAGCAGTGCCACCGTTGTATCCTGAGATTTTTGCTCCTCGCACCACTGCCGATAAGACTGGGTTAAGGGTATCAAGCTGTAGCGTACCAACTGCCCATGACCCGTCCCATAAATCCTTGCCGGAAATTCTGCTAGTTTATCTAACGCCTTTTCTACTTGCCGCGCATGGGGTGCCATAACGCAATCGAAGTAATAGCGGCGATGTTCGCTAATAATCGTCCACCCTTCATCTAAGACTTGGTCGCCACAAATATGAGCACTAAATAATTTATCGGTAAACAGAATTTCAGTTTTTTGGTCGTAGGTGCAAAGGGCATCGGGCCACCGGGGATTGGGCGTGGGGATAAATTGCAGGTGATGACCCCTACCTAAATCTAAGGTTTCGTCACCCCGCACTACCTTAATTTTTAAATCCGGTGTTTCTAAGATACCCCGTAGAGCGATCGCTCCTGGATTGGAACATACAAATTGAATTTGCGGTGCCAGTTCTAGTAAGGCTTTTAAAGTAACGCCCCGGTTGGGGTTGACGTGACCGAGAATAACGTAATCAATGGTTTTGGGGTTGATGCGGAGTTGTAATTGGGTGAGAAAGATTTCTGTAAAGGATTCTCCGGGGGGGTCAAAGAGGGCTATTTTATCGCTTTGAATTAAATAAGAGTTGGCTGTGGTGCCGCGTTGTAGGGCGTATTCGATTTCAAATTTGAGTCTGTCCCAAGTGCGAGAACGGAGAACGGTGGTGTCTGGAGCAATTGGGAGGGCTTGGAGGTCGCGGGGTTTGTTCATGGTTTTTTTTAACGCAGAGGTTCGCAGAGGTAACGCGGAGGTACGCAGAGGGGGTTAGAGGTGGTTGACGACTCGTTTGATGCCGTCTTTGCACCTCTGCGCCAACCTCCCTTGTACCTCTGCGTTTTAATAATAATTTCCCACCTTCCGATGGTGAACCGCCGTTAACGCATCCGCCTTAGACACCCGCCCAGCATCAACGATCGCATAAACAACCCAATGGTCACTCAATTCCATCCGGCTTTCCACCTTGCATTCTAAGTAAGCCAGGGCATCAGTAAGAATAGGAGAACCATTCGTCGTCGCTTGAGTCTTCACGCCTTCAAAGCGGTCAGCACCTGGGGGAAAGCGCTTGAGGAAGTGCTTCATTAGTGCCTGATAATTGCCTTCTTCAAGAATATTGAGAACAAAGCGATCGCTTACTTGCATCAACGATTCAATTGCCCGGTCTTTCGCCACGGCAATCGTCAAGCCTAGGGGTTTGAAACTAGCTTGAGATACCCAGGATGCTAACATCGCACTCTTGAGGTCGCCTTTCTGGGCAGTGATAATGTACAAACCACCACTGATGCGTCCCAAGGCTTTTTCTAGGTCGTTATCGATAGATTTACGCTGCTGGATCGTGCGATCGCGAGTTAGCAACTGCCCCATATCCGTTCCTGCTTCTTCGCACAGTTGGTAAATGGCTTCGGTTGGGGTTTCCTTAATCCGAATCGCGTCAAAGCCTTCTTTAAGTCCCAAATTGCGGAATTGACTCAACAGGGGGTCGATGGGTTCGTCGTCGCCGCCGTAGGACTCGAAGATGCCAATGAGTTGTTTGGATTTAGCAGCAGCGAGTACGGTACTCATCGCTGCTGTAGCGGTTTTGATGGACGCTGGCGGCATAGCCAGGGCAATTCCGGCGGCGCGACCGACTGTTTCCTGTACCTCTTGTGGGTCAGCGGATTTTAAGTCCATCATCTCTACACCGACGCCGGTTTTGGTAATGCCTCGGGCAATGGCTTGGGAGATGCGATCGCTATAGCCGTAGTCGGAGACGTAAAATACTACCACCGATGTCTCGGCTTTTGCCTGGGCTTTACTCCAACGGCGGTAGCGTCCTACCAGTTCTTCAACATTATGGTGCAGTAAGGGACCGTGACCTGTGGCAATGGTTGTAATATCGCCCAACTTATCCATCCGCTTCAGGGCAGAGAGTACGGAACGGGCATTGGGAGCCATCAGGCAGTCGTAGTAAAATCGGAAATCTGGTTCAATTGCGGCTAAATCATCATCGTAGGTGCTATCGGAGCAGTAGTGCAGACCGAAAGCATCGCAGGTAAACATGACTTGTGTTCCGGCGTCGTAGCTGAAGATAGTGTCAGGCCAATGGAGGTTGGGGGCGTTAACAAATTCAAAGACATGACCATTGCCGATATCCAGTTTGTCCCCATTTTTGACGATTTGCCGCTTAAAAGGCTGATGCACCAAGTCTTCCAAAAACTGGATGGCTACCTTTGACCCGACTACTGTAATCTCGGGTGCCAGTTCGAGGATATCTTTGACCAAACCGCTATGGTCGGGTTCGGTATGGCTGATAATCAGGTAATCGATTTGGTTGGGTTCGATGAGTTCTAAGAGGGTTTCTAAGTACAGCCGACGGAACTTCCCATGAGAGGTATCGACTAAAGCCGTTTGCTCACCCCGAATCAGAAATGAGTTGTAGGTTGTGCCATTTTGCAGCCCAAATTCGATATCGAAGCGATCGCGATCCCAGTCCAGCGATCGAATTGCCGTTGTATCCGGCGCAATATCTTCGACCTGCATAGTTAACCGCTTTTGGGTTCGGTCGGTGAGCAGTGTCATGAGTGAACTCCTTAATATGGGGTCTATTAAATTTATTTTTTCTTCATTTTTACACGGCTGACGAGTATAGATTATCAGAAAAGCTTATAGAAGTTAAGCAAAAATACCTATGATGCCCGAAAATGGGCAGAGAGAATAGGAGCAAAGGGTAGGCTTTACTGTAGTCTGTACCCGTTGCCCCATAATCAACAGGAGAGCCAATCCTGACTGGCTATCTCACTGTTGCGCTCTTTCCTGAATCTGGTGATCTATGCTTTTGACGGCACTGTAAGAAAAGTGACGACGTAGCCAAGGCATCAAAGTTGCCAGAAATCCTTAAAAAGTGGGGGTTTTGCTGTAAGTTTACAAAATCTTTACAGTAAATGGAGGCTATCTTCATCTAGTCTTTAAATTTTATTCTCCTATCACTGAATAAATCAGTTATATTCTTCTTGGGAAGTTAAAAGTTATTTTAGGTTAGCTGCAAAGTTTAAGACATTTCGGTTCTACATTTAACTAGCTATATTTTTTAAGTCATGAGGATTTATATCCTCATAGCGAACTGAGTGATTCTTAGACTTTCACTTTAATCTTAGGAGTTTAAATCAACCCGCTCCTAGGATAGTTTGTCCTGGCTAGCACAAAATGAAATAACTTAAATAACGTTCTTCCTTTACTAACTCTGTACATCTTAGACCAATTTTTGATTCTACTGAAGTTTGCATTCCCCGAGGGTTTACCATGTCAAAATTCGTCGCTAAATCCTTCTTAGGACTAGCTACTGCATCAGCTTTTTTCGCAGTTTTTTCAGCCCTAACGCCCTCAGTCGGAGCCTTTAAGATTATTGGTAATAGTGTTGAAAACATTACGGCTGATGATCTAGAGAAATCGTTCATCGTTTTTTTGGGAGGACAAATAGATGGCAAATCTCAAGAAGGATTATCATCTGAGGCAACCTTTAAATTAGTCCAATTTGAAACGGTCACTAAAAAAATCAAGGGAGTCCTCCAGGAGTTTACTCAAGTCAGTTTTGATATTTTACTCAGTAATACCTCTAGCAATGCTATTTCATCCAGTCGAACCTCTAGCCTGGGGTTTGATGTTAGTGACCCTATTTTGGACGCGAAGAGCGCAGGTACTGATGCCAGTACCGCGCCGCTTTTTACCAATGCCAATTTAAGCACTAAATTGTTTGATGGCAAAAACGGAGACGTTGATCTTTGTTTTAGCGATAATCGGAATAACTGTAGAGGTGGCAAAAATGGCGGGGTGAAGCCGAAAGAAACAGGCAGTTTCTCTGCCTCCTTTACTTTGTCTCCCTCAGCCAAAGAAATTGCTTTGAGTAACTTTGGGGTACGGTATCAGAGCATCGATTTGGCAAATACGAAAAAACTTGATGATGAAAGCGGGACGGGTTACGCCGTCAATGTTGCACCGAATGGTAGCAAGAATTGGACTGATTCTAAAGATTCTCATCTTTGGTAAACTGATAAGTTGCACCTTTGTCGATAAGCCCGAAAATCCGCCCAGAGTTCAAACTCCGGGCTAATAGCTCAAGTCCATTTCAATGGACTGAAAGTCTTGTAGAGTCAGTATTTAGTCCTCATAGCGAGGACTTTATCTATGAGCCAGTGGTTTAAACCAGTGGCGGTTAGTGAGACTGGTGCAAGATGTGAGGTAAACGGATTTTGCTGGTATAGCAATCCTATTTGAGTTACAAACTTTGGCTGTTGAGATCCCCGGCTTCTTGAAGAAGTCGGGGATCTTGGAGTTTACGAATCCTAGGGAATAGGGAAGTAGAGTCCCCTTCAGCGTTTCCGCACCGCTTCTAAGGCAGCCTCTATCCCCCGCTCTTTTTGGGGGTCGGCTCCCTGAGCGTATTCTGGGGAAAAGGGAATGAGTATATCGGGTATCACACCTTGTCCTTCTAGGCGTTGTCCGTCAACATATACATCGGCAACCGTCTTCAAGCTGCTGCTGGTATTGGTCACTCCCATAAGACCACATATGGACGTAGCCAATTTTTTTACCCTCCCGTTCGATTACCTGGGTACTTGCTCGTTGGGCATCCAGAAACATCGTGGTTGTATCCAGTATCTTCGGCGTAACAATAATAGTTTGCTGACTGTCGGGTTCGGGCGATCGCTCAACCAATACCTTCACCTCTTGATCCGCTTTCCCTGCAAAGGACTGAATCGGATGAAATGGACGACTATCAACACTCATTATGCGATCACCCACCATCAACCCGGCTTTTGCCGCCGGACTGCCATCGAAAATAGCACTAACAAAGGTCTTGCCGTCGATATCTTTCGTAACGATGCCAATACCACTGTATTCAGGCTTACCATTGGGGAGAAAATCCTTAAGCTGTTTCTGTAAGTCAGGGATTCTGGGAGCAAAGATTCCTAAAACCTGGTAGTAGGCTGGTTCGTTCGGAGTGTAGAAGTGAGTATGAGAAGTATTTAACTCCGATAGCATCTGATTGATAAGAACAGCCATGTCTTCGGTTGACTGAGCTTGCTTGACTTCAGGCTCATATTTAGACCGCATAGCTTGCCAATCGACACCATTAAAGTTTGGGTCGTAAAAGTTCTCGTTCACCGTTTCCCAAACATCCTCAAAAATTGCAGAGGTCGGTTGTTCTGTCCTGGAAAGTGCTGGAGAAATAAGCCCGTACAGAAATACGAGTGAAACACTAATTAAGGTTAATATAACGAGGCGACTATCTCTTAGTAATCTAAATTGTGTCATAAAAATATCTTTTGAAATTGTGCTGGTAGGCTGTTGAAGACGAAAGTATCTATTTTTACATACTTTGTAGTGCAGACATTTTGCCTGCTTTGTTGAATGAAAAAGGGGCAGCATAATTACCTGTTATGCTACTTCAGGTTGTTGGTGAAGCAGTATTTCGAGATTATTGCTGAGAAATGGTATCTGCTACCCTAGCTGTATACCCAGTTGAGCCAAGCAGCAAATACAGAATCTACCGTGACTGACGAGAGCCTATACCTCAAACGATTCCTAGATCCTATAAAGGTTTGCAGACGGTACAAGCCCAAATTCGGATTGGGAAATAAAGAGGCAGGATTAGATCTGTCCCGCTTTCTATTGCTTTATGGAGCTGATCCGTTTTACTCGTGGATTGGTCTCAACTCAGATGTGATGTATGCTGCCCATAAAGCGGCTGGTGGAATGACCTCGGTTTATCGACAGATTGGCAGGGGGTGTGAAAATTTATTTAGGCAAATAATAATAGATCACACAGAGTACGACGATCCAAAGTATGCCATGTGGTCTTACGTTACAAAGACGAAAAATGATAAGGATAAAACTTTGTCGTTGGATGCTCGGCTAGAGGTTACAAAAATTCGTAATCCTGATATTAAAGCAAGAGTTATGCAGTGGATAGCAGATTACAGCCAAACTCTCAGCGTACCTGCGCCAGCAAATGGAGCCGTGTTTGAAGTTCGACAAGGATACAAAAGTAAAGATAGCAAAAGACAAAATGCTGACATAGATAATATTGCTGTTGCTTGGGCAAATGGTTATCTCCCAGTTTTTGCAATTTTCTCCTCTCAAATTGACGCAGATTTGGTATTACGCTACCGCAATAGCCGTGGCGGGATAATTATTGGAACTACATCAGGTAGTAACCAAAGCTCGTTGTTTGCTTTCTCCAAAGAGGTTATGACCTATGATTTAGCGGATTTCTTTCGTCGCAACTCGGAGCTAATCAAGAGTGAAATTCATGATACGCTAGAAGCTTTATTAAGTGCGGATTAATGTTATCTACTGTTAAGCAAAGAGCTGACTATACATTCAAATTTAATCGCACTCTTGGAAGACATGGATGGTTGCGCCTTACTCCAGCCTATGGGGTAAAGCTTGTTGAAAAAATTCTGGCTTCTGTTGAGAGAGATGCTATTATTCTTGATCCTTTCTCAGGTACTGCTACAACAGGACTTGTCGCTGCTGAACATGGCAATCAAGCCGTTACATTTGATATTAATCCGTTTCTCGTCTGGCTTGGAAATGCTAAGTGTCGTAACTACTGTGAGGATTGCCTAATAAATATTCGTAAGGGTGTACAGCAAGCATTAAAAGAGTACAAAAGTCTTGTAGAACAAGATAATTGGATACCACAGATATTCAATATTGAGCGGTGGTGGTCTAGTTATACTCTCAAATGTATTGCTGCTTTGCGAACGGCTTTAGTGAATCAATTTGGAGAAACTGAAGAAAATAAACTATATGACCTTGTTTGGATAGCATTTTGTCGCTTGATAATCGAAACTTCGTCAGCCAGCTTTAATCATGTCTCCATGTCATTCAACGAAACCACCACTCATTTTGAGATTGAATATATTGAGGAGCTTTTTGTCACTATTCTTGGTTTTGTGTTGAGTTCGGCTGAACAACACATTCAAGGTAAAGCAAAAGTAATTAAAACAGATTCTCGGAATATAGTCGAATTAAATAATATCAAAGTCGATCAAGTAATAACCTCACCACCTTATCCAAATCGAATGAGTTACATTCGTGAACTTCGTCCCTATATGTACTGGACTAAATTCCTGGATGAAGCCAAGGAAGCCGGTGAAATAGATTGGATGGCAATTGGTGGAACGTGGGGGATTGCAACCAGTCGCCTTACTTCTTGGCAAGTGCAAGAATGGAAATTACCAGAAGACATTTTTTTAGTTGCAGAAAGAATTCAAACATCTAAGGGAAAAAACGCCGCGCTTCTGGCCGTCTACGTGCTGAAGTACTTTCATGATATGCATCTACATTTGTCTTCGCTTCGACACATTCTTAAAAATGGAGCTGAATTGCACTACATAGTTGGGAATTCAACATTTTTCGGTAACATGGTTGATACATCAGCTCTAATTTCTAAGTCCATGCAAATGCTTGGTTACAGCGAGATTCATTCTAAAATTATTAGAAAACGAAACTGTAAAAAGGCTTTATATGAGTACTGTGTTTCCGCCGCTTGGTCAGATTCGTGACAGGTGAATAAAACAGCCGCTCATTAATAAAATGTACGTTGCCTCAACCTATCACAAATAGTTGTAGGCAACGTCTTTAAAATTTAAAAGCTTTCTCTCAATCAGCAGTCCCTTTATTAATCAGTAACGCAACGGGAAAGTGTTTGAGAACATCCCGAATCCAGAGGGTGTCATCTCCCTGAACTTCCTGTCCACTCATAGCATCATACCAGGTTGAAGATGCTCCAGGCGGTAAAGAGAGGCGGGTTTCCTGCCAAACCTGTTCACCTAACGGATGCTCTCCCTCTTTAATTAAGGAAGTCAAAAACCGAGGAGCGATCGCCATAATTGTCGTATGATCCCAGTGTCTGGCAAAGGCAACAATATGATCCCGTAAGCTACCAATCACCGTCAGTTTCTCGTAATCGCCACGCTGGAACAATTCCAGATACTCTCGGCGAGTTTGCAGCGCTTGGTAAATTAGAAACAGCTTGATTCTCCCGTCTTCTGGAGTTTCCAATAGCTCCTGAATTAGACCCAAATAATCCGTTTCAATGTGGTTCTTAAAGTCTCGAAGTATACCGATGCATTGTTCAAAATCAACGGGACGACGATTATCTGGATCTACTAAACTCAAATCCCACAGTTCTGTTCCTTGATAAAAGTCTGGAACTCCAGGAGAGGTCAGTTTCAGTAACGTTTGTGAGAGGGAATTAAAGATACCGTAATGTTGAATTCTGCGCTGGAAGGGTCGGAACGCCTGCAAAAATTCATTGTCTTCAGAATCTTTCAACAAGCGTTCTGCAAATTGGATAAAACCATCTTCATAGCCAGTATCGGGTCTCAACCACGCTGTGTGAACTTTGGCTTCTCGGATGGCTTTGATAATATACTCTTTAATCCGTCCCACAAAGGCTGGATACTCACTCTCATAAAATGGGTAAGTTCCTAGCAGAGTTTGGTAAAAAAAGTATTCATCATTGGGATCGGGAACATCTAAACCCTCAACGCACTCCTTATGACCCCCATTGATTTCCTGCCATTTTCTGATAGTGTTTTCCCACTGACCTGGGATTTCTGATAACACATTAATCCTCGCTCGAATATCTTCTCCTCGTTTTGTGTCGTGGGTTGAACTCGCATTTGTGGTATGGGGCCAGTAGGCAGCGCGATGATGGTTAAAGCTGTGAAATTCGTCTACAGAAACGCCAAATTCCCCAGGATTGGAGCCGACTTCATTAAGAGATACCAACCTGTTGTAGATATACAGAACGGTATCTTCTACCCCTTTTGCCATCAAAGGACCGGTGAACTGTTGCAGGCGCATAGCGAAGTAACGCTGTTGCTCTTTTTCTTCCTGGGTTAGAGACTCATCAAACTCCTGCAAAAGGAACTTTTCAATAAAATTGAGTTCATTCAAGAAAACGGGTGTATTTTCTCTCGCTTTAGTAATGACTTGCTGAATGCACTCCCGGTCTGCTTTACTCGACCCTTCGGCGCTAATATAAGTCCGATAGACTGGAAACACTGCCATGATTTCTACTAAAGCACCTTTTAAGGCGTAAATAGTAAAGTCACTGGCATACCTGTACAAGCCGGAGAGATGCTTTAATAAGTTAGCTAGGTTATCAATATCTCCCGTTAAGTGTTTACCAATAATCAGCCGTTTTTTATCATCAACTAATGTCTCATAAGGTGTGGAATTGCCAATGAAGCGGTGGTAGACACTATTAAACTTCTCTTGTGTAGCTTGTTGACAAAATATCCCATTCACCTGATTGAGAAAATCATAACCTGTGGTGCCTTGCACGGGCCAGTTTAGGGGTAGTTCTTCGTGTCGTTCTAGAATCTTTTCGACCGTAATGTAAGCATCTGGAACTCTTTCCCTCAACCTGTGTAAATATTGGGCAGGGTCGTAAAGACCATCAATATGGTCGATTCTGAGTCCAGTGAATTCTTGCGTATCTATCAGCTTAAAAATCAGAGAGTGGTTGTGTTCAAAAACCCTTTCGTCTTCCACCCGCATTGAAATCAGGTCGTTAACCGTAAAAAATCGCCGATAGTTCAATTCCTCATTTCCTACTTTCCAGTAAGAGAGGCGGAAGAACTGTTCAGCTAGTAAGCTTTCTAATAAATTGAAGCTTTCTGGGTTTCCGGGTTCTCCGTTAAAGATTTTGATACTTTCTTGAATGAATTCTCGGATATCGGGATTCTCACTCCAGAGTTCCCATACCATCCCTTTGATGAAGGTAATTTGGTCGTACCGTTCTCTGCCTTCTTCACCTGAAGGAATATATTTTAAAGCATAAAGAGCGCCTAATAGCTTGACAAAATCTGGATGTTTTCGTCCTAATTTCTGACGCAACTGTCCCAATTCGTGGGTTAAAACCTGAATGTAGGATTCGATGCGGATGGGAAACTTTAGACCGTAGTAGTTAATGGTTAGTCCCCGTTCTTCATACTGGAGTTGCAGTTCGCCGCTTTCTAAGCAATCCCCACAAAATTTCCCTAAAAAAGGAGCAAGGACTCGTCCCCGAATGCCTTCATAGGGATGCTCCCAATTAATATCAAAATAATCTTTGTACTGAGAATCAGGACCGTTTTCGAGAACATCGACCAGCATTTGGTTTTGACTGTCGAATGCCATGTGATTGGGGACAATATCCTGAACCCATCCCAATCCATAATTCTGAAGTTCCTGCACCAGATTTTCAAACGTCTTGGGTCCCCCTAGTTCGGTGTTAATCTGATTGGGGTTCACCACATCGTAGCCGTGGGTACTCCCCTTCCGGGATTGAAAGACTGGGGAAGCATATAGATCAGAAATCCCTAATTCAGCCAGATAGGAAGCGATCGCTTTGGCGTCCTGAAACGTAAAAGCCGGACTGAACTGAATTCTATAGGTTGCTAATGGAATCCGCATCATAAGGCATTCACAGGAGAGAGTTAACAGGCAGAGTTTACGTCCCGGTTATGACGTGCTTTATATTGTAGACCTGTCAGCATATATTTTCGACTTACCTTTGGCAGTGCGGATTTTGAGGAGTTGATGGCGATCGCGCCAAACCGCTTGCGCTAGTTAATGTACTAGTGTTAGGAGTGAGGGGACTCAAGGATCGATCAGGCTTGTAAGAACCCGAGGTGGGAGATTCCTGTAAGTCCCCATTACCAGGAAGCTTCTCTGATTGCCCCCTACAGGAATAAACCCCGAATAGCAAAAACCCCAGCACTGGATAAGCACTGAGGACTATAGTGAAGGTAGACACACCTCCAGGTAGATCATCACGCAGACTTTTTAAATCATTCAGGCAGCAAAACATCTCTTTCTATAGAATCACTTGCTTTTCGTTTATTTTCTAGATCGGTTTAAGACCAGTGAGCCATACTTAAACTGAGCTTGACAAGTAGCAAGACTTTCCGATTCCCCTGAGAAATTTAAATAGAGTACTATTTCAGCCGATTGACTGACAAAACTTGTGAGCAGATGCCCAGGAAGCCCTCACCCTTGGGGAAAGGAAGAGGGGTTGGGGGTAAGGGCGCTAGACTTTTGTCAGACTCCACTCTCCAATGACAGTTTTCCGCTTCAGTGCGTAAGTCTTACCATAGTAAAAGCGATCGCCTTCGGGCTTGCTTTCCCGCTAGTTCTGTGTTGGATGGAAAACCGTTAGCCTCAGCCTCGGCTACTAGACGTTGAATGAATTACATCGATCGGTACTATCAAATCCTCGGACTCAACAAGAGTGCTTCATTAGAGCAAGTAAAGCAAGCTTACAGGGAATTAGCGATGAGCTGGCATCCCGATCGCTTCCCCAATAATCCCCAACTCCAAGAAAAAGGGCAAGAGCAGCTCAAACAAATTAACGACGCTTACCAACAGCTCAAATTCTATTATCAAAATCCATCCTATCAAACGGCTTCACCCCCGACCGACTCCCGCCCGGTTGCCGACCCCGAAACCTACTACAACTCGGGCATGGAGAAAGCCAGACGAACCTACTACCAAGAAGCGATTGAGGACTTCAATACAACATTGCGGCTCGACTCCCACTTCGTTCCTGCCTACAAGTATCGGGGGCTAGCCTACTCCCAACTCGGACAACACCAGCAAGCGATCGCAGATTTTCAACAAGCTGCCGACTTGTATTGGCAGCAAGGCAATCTCCACGATTACCAAGATGCTCTCTTCTGTATTAGCAAACTACAAAACGTAGTACTAGACCCGCTCCAGCAAAACTGGCGCTGCATTCATACCCTCAAAGGGCATAGCTCCTTTGTCTATGCCGTCGCACTTAGCCCCAATCGACAAATTCTAGCCAGTGGCAGCACCGACGGAACCATTAAAATTTGGCAGCTAGATACTGGCACAGAACTGCGTGCCCTCAAAGGACATTCCGGACGGTTTTGCTACATTCAGTCCCTAGCAATTAGTCCCGACGGGCAAATTCTTGTCAGTGGCAGCGATGACAAAACCATTAAGCTTTGGCAACTCAGCAACGGACGGGAACTGCACACACTCAAAGGACATTCCGGTTTATTCGCCGGCGTCAAATCCGTCGCCATTAGCCCCTACGGTAAAATTCTTGCCAGTGGCAGCGACGATAAAACCATCAAACTGTGGCAGTTTGAAAAGGGACGAGAACTACGCACCCTCACCGGTCACAGTGGTGGCATTAACGCCGTTGCTATCAGTCCCGATGGCAAAATGGTTGCCAGTGGCAGCGACGACAAAACCATCAAACTGTGGCAGTTAGGCAAGGGGCGAGAACTTCATGTCCTCAAAGGACACACCGATGCCATCAACTCTATTGCCTTCAGTTCAGACGGTCAAATTCTCGCCACCGGCAGCAGTGATAAAACCATCAAGATTTGGCACCTCAGTAGCGGACGAGAACTGCGCACCCTCAAAGGACACACTGATGCCATCAATTCCATTGCCTTCAGTTCAGACGGTCAAATTCTCGCCACCGGCAGCAGTGATAAAACCATCAAGATTTGGCAGTTGAGCAAGGGGCGGAAACTGCGCACCCTTAAAGGTCATACCGCTACGGTTTATTCTGTTGCAATTAGTCTAGACGGACAAACTATCGTTAGCGGCAGTGCGGATAAAACCATTAAGATTTGGCAGCGTCCATAAGGCTTAGGAGATGGGGAAGAGGGGGAGTATTTTAATCAACATTCACTCGGAAAATTTTCTTTTTATCTCCCCCATCTCCCCACTCCCCACTCCTCACTCCCTACTCATCCAGCCTGCCAGTCAGCCAATAAGTCATCATTTCCCCCTTACCTTTCACCATAATTTCTCCCCGCTTTTCCAAAACATACTTATCTTTCAACCGCTCATAGGTTGCTTTTGTAACTTGAATCCCGCCAGGAATTCCCTGAGATTCCATTCGCGATGCCACGTTTACCGTATCGCCCCACAAGTCGTAGATGAATTTTTTCATGCCAATGACTCCAGCAACCACCGGACCTGTATTAATCCCAATCCGAATTTGGAAGGGTTCCCCTCTGTCAGTGCGGAATTGGGTGATAACTCGCTGCATATCCAGTGCCATTTGAGCGATCGCTTCGGCATGATCGGCTCTGTGAACGGGCAAGCCGCAAGCTACCATATAGGCATCACCAATCGTTTTAATTTTCTCCAAACTGTACTGCTCCGATAGGCGATCGAAGGTAGAAACAATTGAGCCAAGCAGGTTCACCAGTTCTGTTGGCAGCATTCGACTAGCCAGGGGAGTAAAACCCACAATATCAGCAAACAGAATAGTCACATCCTCAAATTGCTCGGCGATAAGGGCTTCACCATTGGATTTTTCCAAACTACTGTGACTTTGTTTCAATTGTTGAGCGATCGCCGCAGGCAAAATATTGAGTAATAAACGCTCAGATTTTTCTTGCTCGATTCGCAACGCTTCCTCTGCCTGTCTGCGCTGGGTAATATCTTCCAACACTCCTAAAATACCAATCACCTTACCTTGGGCATCGTGAATGGGAATTTTACTAACATCCAGCCAAACCGTGTGCCCATCAACTGGGGGTTTTTGTTTTGTTTCGACAACATGAAATTCTGCCTGATTTTGTTCAATGACGCGCCGATCTTGAGCGCGGTACAATTCAGCAATCTCTGGACTAGTGAGTAAATCGTAGTCGGTTTTACCTACCACAGACTCCGGACTTTCTATTTGCGCTGCTTTTGCCCAGTTCTTATTGCAGCCGAGGAAAACTAAATTGGTATCTTTCCAAAAGACTTGCTGGGGAATATTATCCAGAACTAATCGCAGATACTGTTCTTTTTCTCGAAGAGCTTCTTCCGCTCGTTTCCGTTCCGTGGCATCCGTGCCAATGGATAAAACTTCAACCAACTGACCCCAATCATCTAAGATGGGTTTATTCGTCCAATTAACCCAAACTGTCTTACCATTGCGGCAGATATTTTTAGTTTCTTTAAACTGATAACGATCAGGGTGTTTACGGATATCTTGAATCAGTACTTTGAGGATGCGCCGAGAGCGTTCTGTTTCAGGAATAATAGTTCCTACAATATTGCATCCTAAGATTTGATCTTCTTGATAACCAAAGAAGTTCTGCCCATAACTATTTATAAACTTGATTTGACCGAGGGCATTCCAGCGCAAAATAATACAATTGGGAGTTTCAACCAAATCCCGATACTGAGCTTCCCTCGTTCGCAAGGCTTCGAGTGCCTGCTTGCGATCTGTAATATCCCGCGCCACCCAGAGTACAGAATCAGCAGAAATAGGTGAGATTCGGGTAGAAAACCAAGCCTCGCGATCGCCAACAGGGAGGCTATACTCCACCTGAATCGTCTGTTGAGTTTTTAAAGCCTGTTGGATATAGCCAACAAAAGTATCAGCTTGCGATCGCTCAAAAATGTCATAGTCTGTCTTGCCCAGCAATTCTTCAACCGGTTGGTATAAAGGTGGAGCATTCGCTGATACTATTTTGAGGTAGCGCCCTTGAGAATCTTTGACAAAAATCAGTTCAGTCATCGCCTCAAACAGCACCCGCAACTCCGCTTCTGCTCGCCGGAGCTCAACTGTTCGCCGCTCAACCCGCCTTTCTAACTCTTCATTCGTCTTTGCTAAAACCGTAAATGATTCGCGCAGTTGCCCTGCCATTTTGTTAAACGACTGAGCCAGAATTTCCAGTTCACTAATGCCCTCGACATGAACCTGATCAAATTCCCCACTGGCGAAATCCCCAGTCCAAGCTTGCTGCGCTAGATCTTGACTGACAGCACTCAAACGACGAATTGGCTGGCTAATCCAGCCCGATGTAAAAATTCCCACGACTGCAACCCAACCCAGTACTGCCAAACACAGGAGAATCGTGTTGTAAGTGCTGGTGTCAAGCTGTTCCCATTGCCCATCCTGTAACGACAGCCATCCGCTTAGTCCTACAAGCCAAACGAGTTGGATCAAGAAGGGCATCATCAGCACAAAACGCAGCGGCACCCTTTTAAAAGTCTGGGAAACCCAATGGGCTAGCATTTGCAATACCATTCGTTTCTGTTACCTCCCCAGCTTGCCTGTCAGCGTTACCCACAATTAGATGCTTCCCTGATAAACTGGCACGCTCACACTAGTGCAGTTAGTTCCTAGGCAGTACCCTGGTTGCCAACTCGCTCTAAGTGACAGCTTCGCGTAGGGTTCGAGTCGCCTAAAATGCCCCTAATTATTCGTTAGGCTAGCTTATTCACGAGGCTTCTTTCAGGCAGACTTCTATGATAACTTTCATAAGGGCTAGGGGAAGGTGGAAAGATAGGGAGATAGGAAGACAATTTTCTCTGCACCCCAAC
>NZ_JADEWY010000241.1 GCF_015207375.1 Coleofasciculus sp. LEGE 07092
CCCCTGCTCCCCAGCTCCTCGGCTCCTCTGCTCCTCTGCTCCCCAGCTCCCCAGCTCCCCAGCTCCCCCGCCATTCATCAAACGCAAATCTCGCCAAATTGCACGACCTCTAAGCATTCCCGTCGGGTCTTCCGGCAGCCCCCCCCGCCCTGTGAGAGCAAAGGAGTTTCCCTCATCTGCTGGACAGCCTGTAGCAATTAGCCTCGTAGGGTCGATGGGTGTTTGGGGCAACTCCACTAATCCTTGGCTGGGATTCACCTCTGGGGTGTTGAGTTCCACAATACCACTGAAGTCAGGACCGAGGGCAGATGTGGCAGTAATGTCACTTTCTGGAGTTTGTGTCTCTCGAAATTGAGTGCCAAAGATGCCAGCCGCATTGATAATCACTCGACCTCCGGCACCAACGAGAGCGTTAGCACTGATATCGCTATTTTCCAGAGCGACTAAAGTATCCGTATCGAGCCTAATATTTCCCCCATCAGCATTATCGGCATTGGTGCTAATTTGACTGCCGCCTCGCAGCAACAGATTTTGCGTTCGCAGCGTGATATTGCCCCTCGCACCGGAAACAGTAGCAGCCGTAATTTTACCGTCGTTTTCGAGTCGAATGGTGTCCGCGTTAACTCTTAGATTGCCCGCAGCGGCTAATTTTTCACCATTAACGCTAATTTGCGCCCCATCGCGAACCATCAACTGTCCGGTTTCAACTGTTAAATCCCCTGCTTCTCCCAATACTTCAGACTGGGAAGGTGGAATAAAGCTACTAGGAACCGAATCAGAAGATGCCTCTGAGCGCAGACTACTGAAAAACATGCCATCTGCCGATGTGCCACTCAGTTCCACAGAATCAGACGCCCTGACGACTAATCTGCCTGCTCGCCCAACGTCTTGAGTCGTAGTCGATATCACACCACCATCTCGCACAACCAATCGCCTGGTATCGATTTGGATGTCGCCACCAGCACCTGTGCCAATACTTTGAGTGTTCAAACTACTCAGTTCCTTACCATCTTGTGAGGTGCCAATTAATTCGACCAACTCCGACGCCTGAATATTCAGCGTTCCCCCAGACGCTGCACCAAAGGTAGCGGCTCCAATTCCAGCCCCATCTCGAATGGTTAACTGTCGAGTTTCAATCCTCAAGTTTCCAGCCGCTTGAGTCGCATCCCTAAACGCATTAGAAGCAAAGCCGCTTTTGAATTGACCATCCGAAGTGGTGCCAATCAATTCAATAGAGTCTGAGGCTTGAACGGTGAGATTTCCGCCGCGTCCTCCACCAAAGGTAGAGGTGAATATCCCTCCCCCTTCTGTGGCAGTCAGTCGTCTCGTTTGCACCAAAACTTGACCTGCATCCCCATCCCCATAACTGTCGCCAAATAACTCGGAGCCGACAATTTCAACTGATTCGGACGCTCTGACCACCATATCTCCCCCCATGCCGATATTAAAGGGAGAGGTGGAAATGAAAGCGCCTTCCCGCAAACTCAACCGCTCCGTGTCAATGGTTAGGGTATTGGCGCTACCCGAACCAAAACTCAGAGAAAACAAACCGCTTCCGAGTTCAGATGGGGTAATGGTTTTTGTATTGAAAAGCTGATCTAAAATTGCCTGAAGCTCTTGATTGCCAATAATTTCTACAGCCGATGCCTTGACGGTTAAACTCCCTGCTGCCCCTGAGGAAAAGGTAGACGCGGAGACAAACGCTCCCTCTCGAAGGCTCAACTGTTGTGCCTGAATAACAATACCACCCCCATCCAAACTGCCAAGGGTATCCGCCAATAGTTGCGAACCCCCTGAAAGGAGTACCTGAGCACCTTGCACTTGAATGTTACCACCCCCAGAACCGCTTGCCGCGATCGCAGCTTGCTGGGAAAGTTGAATATCCTGAAACCTTTGGACGCCCTCATAGCCTGCACTGAATCCGTCAGTTGTGGTTGTCAGACGAACAAAGCTATTCTCTCCCACACTACCTAGTTCAACCCGTCCGCCCTCTGATGTTAGATAGCCGCCCTCTAAACTGACTTGACCCCCGATTAACCCTATTGTTTGACCCGGTGGCACCTGGAGTCCGATGATTTTACCATTTGTGTCAGTGAATCTAGATTGATTGAGGATACGTCTAGGATTGGCTCCATACTGCAAGCCTATCGGCACGTTAATGGCTAACAGGGAAGGAGCTTGGGGATTGGTGGTACTGAATTCGCTTCCATCAGGAAACTTAAAGCTACTCGCGGTACTGGCAATAAACGAGCCACCAATATTTAGTCTTGCATTAGACCCAAAAATAATGCCATTGGGATTAATGAGAAATAAATTAGCCGTACCGTTAGCCCTGAGGGTGCCGTCAATGGTGGAGAGTTGTCCTCCCGTAACTCGCCCGAAGAGGTTCTGAATCTCTGGGGCGTTTTTGAAGAATGCCTCTGAACCTGCGGGGATAGAAAATTCCTGGAAACTGTGGAATAAATTGCTACCCCTTTGGGTGCCTCCCCTAATCTCAAAGGTTGTGCCTGAGGGGGTGACAATCGTTTCAGTAGGTAAGTAAGTATCTGCAACAACCTCCGCCTGAGCTGGGTTGGGAGTACTGAGCAGGCAGAGAAAAGAACCAGCAAACCCAAGGGAATAAGGCGCTGTTTTTTGAAAAAACTGCCTGCAACTGCTTATTGGCTTTGCCAACGGATGAGAACTCCCTCCGTGCTAGTTTCCAGACTGTTAGAAAGAATCATAATATGCATAAAAACAGTAAAAAGTCAATAAGTAGCTCGGTTTAATAAAATTTATACCAACAAGACTTATTAAGACTTAGGCACAGGCTCTACATCTGGTAGGAGTATAAAGCGGTTCTCACTTACATAAGGTACAGTCCCTACTCCCCACTCCCCACTCCCTACTCCCTACTCCCTACTCCCTACTCCCTACTCCCTACTCCCTACCTTCATCAGGGTGTACCTCACCAGATAGAGCAACGCTATAGTATGCCCATGAGTGTTAATTTAAGGAGTAAGGAAGTTTAAGTGGTTGCCGGGGACTGAGCGTAATTCCTCTGGATTGCCTTGTAGTTTGAGTTCACCATTTTCTAATAATACAATCCAATCAGCACGGTTAATCACTCTGGGGCGGTAGCTAAGACTAAGACACTACGGGTTTTTTGTTGTAGGGCAGGCAGGAAAATAATAGTGGAAAGGGTCATTAAAATAGCAATGGCTGCCGCAGCAACCGTCAGTTTCCAGCTATAGAACAGCATGAAGCCCCAGGAAACCAGGGCAATAAAAAACTGGCTCGGGAGGCTGATAATTGCTTGGGAAACGAGTTGGTTAATTTCGCGGATGTCACGGAGGCGGCTAACAATTTCGCCACTAGTCTTCTTAACTGTGCTGGAGAACGCTTTGATATTTTTTCACTCCTTAGAGATAACTCACTTCACTTTTATACGTCCTAGATTAAGTGTACAAACCTTCGGTCACTCTTTGGTAGACTATGTTTGGGACCAGAGAACCTGCATCGACAATAAAATTTGTTGACGATTACTGTGAATGGTATAGAAAACTATTTCCAGAGGTAAGAAAAGTAGGAAAAGTAGCCTCTTTTTTTAACAGGCGTGGGGAGAGGGGTTGGGGGTGAGGGCTGTCTCTTATAC
>NZ_JADEWY010000024.1 GCF_015207375.1 Coleofasciculus sp. LEGE 07092
ACTCCCCACTCCCCATTTACTCAGCCGCCCACTTACAAGACACTCGCAGGAGCAATCGAAACAAAAGATCAATCGCCAAACCAATCAAACCAATAACAATCAGTCCCGCAAAAATTTGATCGGTTTTTAGAAATCGTTGAGCAACACTGATCCGGCGTCCTAACCCTTCTGTTGCCGCCACCAACTCCGATACAATCACTAAGTTCCAAGAGGCTGCCATGTTAACTCGACAGGCATCAATAATTTTGGGCAGAGTAAAGGGTAAAATAACTTGCAATAAAACTTGTAGGCGTTGTCCTCCTAGGGTATAGGTTGTTTCAATCAACTCCTTTGGCACAAATTTCACCGAATCCATGACCATCAGGGTGTTAAAAAATAAAGTGCCGATGAAAATCAGTATAATTTTCGGCATTTCTCCCAGCCCAAAATATAAAATTAGCAGGGGGATGAAAGCAGGGGCAGGCATATACCGCACAATGCCAATAATCGGTTCCATCAGCGCCCGAATGCTGGGAAACGTGCCCATTAAGATTCCCAACGGAATCGAAATAATTGCGGCGAACAGAAACCCACTGAGAACCCGAAATAAACTAAACCCAATATCTTTCGGTAAATCGCCACTCACCCAAAGATTGTGAATCGCCTCCCAAACTTGAGCAGGAGTTGGTAAAAACAAAGGTTCTACCCAACCGGAATTAGAAAGCAGCCACCAAAATACAAATGGCACAATAATAGACAATGCCATTAGCATCCAAGTCAAGCGCTTGGGAATGTCTTCAGCAATGCGCCAAAAGACGGTGGGTTGCAGCATTTGGCGTAGCCCAGAGGTATCAGCGGATGTCAAATACTCCCTAGATTCATTCATATAATTAGTAGAATCCGAGATGGTCTTAATGTTCAGAATGAGTTAAGATTTCTGCTGTTCGGCATAAGCTTTAACGAATTGATCATCAAAGATAGTACTCACGTCCGGTGCATTTTCAGTCAACCCAACATCTACCAAAAATTTGCTGATTTCCTGAGCAGCATGGGGTAAGGACGTCATGTTATCACCGGGTTCAAACGCCTTTAAATTATCTTCAACAGTGAAAAGAGTCGTTCCGGAATTGTAGTCTTGATACTCTTTCACCGACACCCCAGCCCGTTTCGCCATAATGTCAAAGGACTTGGTTTTATTGGTTTCAATGAAGTTGAGAGTATCGAACCAGGTATTCACTAGTGCCTGAATATCTTGGGGGCGTTCTTCAATCATTTTGCGAGTCACCACTAAATGGTCAGGAATTGCACCCGGAAAGTCTGCTGAACTAAACAGTTCTTTACTCCCAGAACGCTGGAGTGCTTGAGTTGTGAAGGGTGCAAATACACCCACAGCATCCACCTGCCCTGCTACAAATGCGGCGGCGGCTGCCCCTGTTTCTAAGGGTTGAATTTTGACATCATCACCGGATAACCCTTCTTTTTGTAAGCCTAACAGTAAAAGGAAGTGGTCAACGGTTCCGGCTTCTACGGCAATGGTTTTGCCTTTCAAGTCAGCGATGCTATTAATTCCGTCTTTGACAATAATTTTGTCGTTGCCCGTTGAGTTATCATTAACTAATACAATAACCTGATCCGCACCCGCCGCCACTGAACTAATTGTATCGTTCAAGGTTTGGGTATTGGCATCTAACTGACCTGCTGCCAGAGCATTAATTGAATCTAAATAGCCGTCGAACCATTTCAAATTTACCTTGATATTGTTCGCTTCAAAGAGCTTTTCCTCTTGGGCGATTTGCCAGGGAATCCAACCGGGCCACGCACTAAACCCCATCTGCACCGCTGACGTGCTGGCTGATGGAGTTGAGGAAGAATCTGACGTTGAAGGTGTTTGAGACGGTGTACAACTAACGGCGAGCGTGAAACTGACTAAAAAAATGGTGAACCCGATTAAAATTTTACGAATACTCATGCCGTTTGCTCTTAATTGGATAAAGTCAGTTTGTTGTGTCAATTAACGCGAACAAGACGAATTTCTGTGCGTTGTTGGCGCAGATCATCTGGGGAAATACCAGACAGGGGTAGATTAAAGCCTTTGCCCTCCGCCACAAAGTTATGCTTAAGACCCAGATTGCGTAAATAGTTAACCACTACCTCAGCTCGCTGTTGGCTCAATTTTTGATTGAAATCAACAGAACCTGTCTTAGAGGTATGCCCAATCACCCGCACGGCAACCGTTTGGGGGTTGAATTCCCGCACTTCGTTGGCTAACTGATTCAGGGTTTGTTTGCCTTCATTCGTCAATGCGGCTGAACCGACGCTAAATTTCACGTCTCCCCGCACGTTCAAGTTGCCGATATTGGGGGCTGTGGTAATTTGTTGGGCAGGGACTTGGGGTACAGCAGCGACGGTTTCCCCTTTGCCTGCCAGTCGGTCTGCCAGTTCTGGGTTATCGGCACGCACGAGGCTAATTAAGGTTTCGGTGTTGCTAGCTGCCTTTGTAATAAACTCAGAGGAATATAAATCCTGCGGGGTTTGCGGAACGTCATTCATCCGACCCGCTAGCACCAGTACAGCGGCTGTAGAACCAATGCGTTTTTCGAGGGTGCCATCGGCAATCCATTGTTTGGCTTCTAGGGCTGTAAAAAAATCAATGCCCTGCAAAACAGCGGTAGCGTCATTCGCTGATAATTCGCCATCTTCCGCAATTTGGGTTTTTAACTGCGAGGGTTCCCGGACATTGGCATCGATGCGGCGGTAGTAGGATTCGAGTAATTCGGATATCTGATCGGGTTGAGACTCAATCAGGCGGTTGGAAGCAACCATCACATCTACAATCGCCCCCGGTGCATCATTACTCGATAGCACCACGGTATACCCCTGCTGTCGTGCTTGGGTGACATACGGCTCCCAAATCACGGCTACAGCGACATTCTGATTGGGGTCTTGTAGTAACTGCCATGCCTCGGATGCATCAGCGACTTTTTTCACTTGAAAATCAGCCAGCTTAAATGCCTCAAATTTAGTACTCAGCACTAATGCCAGGTATTCACTGGGAGTATCGCCAGCAAAGGTAATGGTTAACGGTTGTCCTTGCGATCGCTCCTGCTGTACCAGTTGGCTCAGATCAAGGAGTGACTTGAGATTAGGATACTTTTTCGTATTCAGAACAACAGCATCAGCCCCTACCGTGCGGTCGATTAACCCGACAATTTTTCCTTGCGGTTTTTGTTGGAGAAACTGATCGAGGGTAGTGACTAGTAGATCGGCTTTTCCCTGATTTAATAATTCAGCTCGTTTAGCTTGATCAAACTCATCTTGATAACGCAGTTTGATCCCAACTTCTTTAAGGGCATCCTGAAACGCGGCATTCCGAAAGGTGCTGTAACCACTAAAGGTATCCCCTAAGATAGTGAGTTCACCCGTTGCCGTTTTGGTTTCAGTCTGATTGGATAAGCTAGGTATCCATTCGGGAGCCATCTTGCCCAACACCCAAAGACTTCCTCCGACTAGACCCAGCGTAGCCACTAACGTCAAAACAAGTACAACTGGGTTATCGCGCTTATTCATAAGCCATCAGTGATCTGCCTTATTTCACCATGCTAATCATTACTTTTTTGTATGTTTTGCAACAGTTTTTTTTCGATTTTCTGTATCAGCCAAGCTTTGCTAACGACACACTGGCAGGAGAGCGGGTTAAATTTGCAACTTGACCCCGCACCCAATCTAACCAAATTGCTAATCCTTCGCCCGTTTTAGCAGAGATGGCAATAATATTAACATCAGGATTAATCTGACGAGCATTCGCAGCAATGCGACTCACCTCTATGTCTAAATAGGGCGCTAAATCTATCTTGGTAATCAATAAACAATCCGCTTCTCGAAACATCACTGGATACTTCAGGGGTTTATCTTCACCTTCCGTTACACTCAGAAGAGCAACTTTGATATGTTCTCCCACTTCAAATTCAGCCGGACAAACCAAGTTACCTACATTTTCTACTAGCACTAAATCAAACTCTGAAGGATTGTAATCCTGTGCCAGTTGGTGAATACCTCCCGCTACCATCTTGGAATCGAGGTGGCAAGAACGCCCAGTATTAATCGCAATTACAGGAACACCATAGCAACGCAAACGTTCGGCATCGAGTTCAGTTGTCATGTCTCCTTCAATGACAGCTATTTTCAAGGCGTCACTCAGCGCTGCCAAGGTTCGTTCTAGGAGTACCGTTTTACCAGCACCCGGGCTACTCATAATATTGAGACAGGTAATGCCCCACTCATCAAAATGTTCTCGATTATGGTCAGCTCCTGCTTGGTTGGCGTGGAGTAAATTAATGCCTAAAGCCGCGTCGAAAGTTTGATGCATTTTATATCTCCGTTTGCGTTTTTAAACTACCTGTGCAACAGGCTGAGTTAGCCGTATATTCAATTCGATCAATTTTTAATTCTCGTCCCGACCGAATATCTTCCATCGGCGAATGACAGTGAGGGCAGGCATACTGTAGTCCTATTTTTGGAGTGTAATTTTCTTGACAGCAATGGCAAAAGGCAATTAAAGGAGTTTCTTGAATAACCAGTTGAACTCCGTCTAAAAAAGTCGTGCGAGTTTGTACTTCAAAAGCAAATTGTAGGCTAACGGGTTCAACGCAGGTAAATTTACCCACCTTTAAATGAATACTCTGAATCGAGTAACTTTCTGGTTGGGATTCCCACCAGTCTTTTACTGTCAGAATCAGCGCTTTGGTCATGTCAGTCTCATGCATGATTCGTCATGGTTTATTCGTGATGGTTAGCAGAGGATGTATAGCTAATTTAAATCCACGGTTCAACTAATTCGTGTTGAATTTCTGGGTGAATGTAGGCAGGCTTTTCTTTTCTTGGAAGTTGACCAGATAAGACTAAGTGAGCCATAGTATCGCAGATGACGCGAGTTGCCATCAATGAAGTAATGTCGCTAATATCGTAGGGCGGCGAAACTTCTACCACTTCTAAACCACAAACGGGAGCCTTTCGGACAATTTTGCCCAGCATATAGAGGGCTTCTCTGGGTAGTAAACCACCAGGTTCAGGCCATCCAGTTCCAGGTACAAACCCGGCATCAATACAATCAATATCAAAGCTGACATACACGCAGTCCGTACCATCTAAGGCGTGTTCTAGAGCAAAATCGACGGCGGCATCCAAACCCATTTCTGTGATATCAGTAACAGTCAGAATATTCGATGCTTTTTCCCGGCAAACTTTCACACCCTGACGTGGAACTTGCCAACCGCCTATTCCCAATTGAACCAAGTTTTTAGCGGGAGCATTTTTGAGGTTGGTGGCATGAAACCAGGGACAGGTATGCATCCGTTCGTCTAAGTCGGTTTCTTGAGTATCGACATGGCGATCAAAGTGAATAATTCCGACTTTTTTGTCGCCTAAGTGACGGCATACTGCCCGAACGGTAGGAAAGCCAATAGAATGATCGCCGCCCAAAATAATGGGAAACGCACCGGAACTAAAAACGTGAGCTACCCCTTTAGAAATTTGGTCGAAGGATTTTTCGTTGTTGGCAGGAATCGTAAAGATATCGCCAACATCACAGAGAGTAATTTGCTCTCGTAAATCAATGCCTAGTTCAAAGTTGTAGGGGGTATAAAGGGCAGAGATGCGGCGAATGCCTTGGGGACCAAAACGGGTTCCGGGACGATAGGTTGTGCCAGAATCGTGAGGAACTCCAATAATGGCAACATCGTAGTTTCCAACTTGGCGCACATCTTCTAAGTAGGGGGCTTTGAGGAAGGTATTGATGCCCGCGTAGTGAGGGAGTTCCCCACGAGAGAAGGTGGAAATGGAGCGATCGCGGATGCTTTCAGCCGCTTCTAACCCGTACTCTAAGCCCCTAGAAACCTCCTGTTGCCAACCTGTCATCGGCAACTGCGCTTCTCGTTCTAAGGCGCGACTGGCTTCAGTCAAATGTCCGTTTAAATCAGCATTGGGAGGTTGAAAAAATGGCTGTTCGGTCATACTTTTACCCTGATAAAACCCCTAAAACACCAAAAATTCAGGATTCGAAAACACAAAAAAACCGGGAAAGTAACGATAGTCAGGCAACTATCATTTACTTCTCCCGGGCTTTTTTCCCGCCGTGTCGCCCCTTCATATAGTTTCTGGGATTCACCAAAAAACTCGTGACAAGGTGGCTTGCTTCTCTCGGACCAGCCGCTTAAGTGTTTAGTTCTTAAACCGGAACCCTAGAAGCCATTAATTATTAAGTTTTCCTACAAATTATTGGCTGTTTTTATTTTTATCAGCTCTTCATTTTTAATACTGTATAAAAAGCTACTCATCTATAGGGTTGCTCTATAAGGTGAGATAGAAAGTTTTTGATTTTTGGGAGTGGGGAAGATGGGGAAGAAATGGCAGCAAAGCCTATCCTCCCCTGCTCCCCTGCTCCCCCGCTCCCACTCCTTGTTACCTGTAGCAAGCATCCGCAGGGAAAACCCAACCCTCAAACAAGGAGGGCAAGGGTCATTAGAGATCCCGTTCGCTCAACTCACGGGTCATGTAGTCAAAGGGCTGATCGACAAATACGGTATTTGTGACTCCAGCCTCTGCCACTTGTTCTTTAACAATGTCTTTCATAAGCTGAATGCCCCGAACGGTTGGACCAATTGGCACTCCTAGAGAATTGTAAGTTTCTCGCAGACCTTGTAACACCCGCTCATCCAGTACATCACAACTACCTGCAACTAGGGCATAGCTGGCATAGCGCAGATAGTAGTCCATATCCCGCAAACAAGCGGCATAGCGACGAGTTGTATAAGCATTGCCACCAGGACGAAGAAGTTCTGGGACTTCTTCAAAAAGTTGTGACCCTGCTTGCTTGACAATTGCTGCTGCATTTGAATTAATCGCTGAAGCAGCTACGACTCGTGCTGTACCGCTATCAAAGTAGGACTTGAGCGAATCAATCGCATCGCGGTCTAAATAACGGCCTGTGATATCGTAATTCCTAATGAGGCTTGTAATCGCATCCCTCATGAAATAGCTCTCCCGACAACAATCTGTATTTCTTTATCTATTAATCATCACATAGGCTTGACCCGCAAAAGGATCGATTCCAGGGCAATTTCGCTATTTTAGCCCATGTTACTGTATTTTATAGCTTTTTGACTTATAGTTAATGATGTTTTGTTAATTTTGCTACATCTTAATATTTTTCTCAGAATAGCCAGAAGTTCGGAAAAGATATTCTGTAACTTTTAATACAAAAGCTCCTACTCCCTATCCATAGGATGAGTCAGATGCAGGGGAGCTGGGCTTAAGCCCCATAGCTTGGTTGAGGTAGACCTGACTAGGTACAGCGACACAACTCTCTCTAGCAGAGGGTCTCTGAACTCAAACGTACCTTCTCCCGCTAACTCGTACTTGGGTTAGCAACTGGGGGAATCGCTTCGAGTTCAATAGCCATACCGCCAAAAACTTACGGTTTCCCAATCGACCCAATTTCAGTGCGTGTAACACTTGACTGAATTACCCTCCATCAATCACTATCGTTAAACTATTTGTTTGTTCTTCTTTTATAAACAAGAGTCAAGCTGACAAAAGGAGTCATTCATGCCGGAAACCCCACAAGATGTCTTGAGAATGATTCAAGACGAAGACATTAAGATTATTGACCTCAAATTCATTGATATGCCAGGAATCTGGCAGCATTGCTCGTTCTACCAAAACCAAATTGACGAGAGTTCCTTTGATGAAGGGGTTCCCTTTGACGGGTCAAGTATTCGGGGTTGGAAAGCGATTAACGAATCTGACATGGCAATGGTGCCAGATCCCAAGACCGCTTGGATAGACCCATTCATGAAAGAAAAAACCCTGAGCATGATTTGCTCGATTAAGGAGCCACGCACAGGGGAATGGTACAGCCGCGATCCTCGCACTATTGCGAACAAAGCGTTTGAATTCCTGAGTTCGACAGGAATTGGCGATATGGCTTACTTTGGTCCAGAGGCTGAATTCTTCATTTTTGATGATGTCCGCTTTGACCAAACCGAAAGTAAGGGCTTCTATTATGTAGACAGCGTTGAAGGGCGCTGGAACTCTGGACGGGAAGAAGCAGGCGGCAACCTGGGATATAAACCCCGGTACAAAGAAGGGTATTTCCCCGTCTCACCCACGGACACCCTGCAAGATATGCGTACCGAAATGCTGCTAACCATGGCAGAGTGCGGTGTACCCATTGAAAAGCACCACCACGAGGTCGCCACAGGTGGACAGAACGAGCTGGGTTTCCGATTTGCCCCCATAGTCGAAGCGGCTGACTATTTGATGACGTATAAGTATGTCATCAAAAACGTGGCTAAGAAGTATGGTAAAAGTGCCACCTTCATGCCCAAACCGCTCTTTAACGATAACGGTTCTGGGATGCACACTCACCAGTCCATCTGGAAGGGTGGACAACCCCTCTTCTTCGGCGATGGCTACGCCAATCTGAGCAAGATGGCACTGAATTACATTGGGGGGCTACTCAGACATGCGCCAGCACTGTTGGCTTTGACTAACCCAACCACCAACTCTTATAAGCGCTTGGTGCCTGGGTTTGAAGCCCCTGTTAACCTGGCGTACTCTCAAGGAAACCGTTCGGCGTCAATCCGTATTCCCCTGTCTGGCAACAATCCTAAGGCGAAGCGGATGGAGTTCCGCTGTCCGGATGCGACTTGCAACCCTTATATTGCCTTTGCTGCCCTGCTCTGTGCTGGGCTTGATGGCATTAAGAACGAGATTGACCCAGGCGAACCCCTAGATGTGGATATCTACGACCTCTCTCCAGAGGAACTCAAGAAGATTCCCTCAACGCCGGGTTCCTTAGAAGGCGCTTTAGAAAGTCTGGAGAAGGATCATTCTTTCTTGACCAGCACGGGTGTCTTCACCGAAGATTTCATCGAAAACTGGATTGAGTACAAACTTGATAACGAAATCAACCCGATGCGGCTGCGACCCCATCCTTATGAGTTTTCCCTCTACTACGATTGTTAGTCTCAGCCATTAGCCAAAAAAATAGCGCCGCAGCCACCCCTAGGGGTGGCTTTTTTATGGGCTAAGTTAGGACGAGCTTTTCGGCTCATCCCACAAGAGTTTTAACAACAACAAGAATGGCAACTGGATAGGGTACAGGTATTAGGCTGTACCTTCCATCAAATCTGCCTTTTGACTTATGAATTTCTTCGGTTTTTTTGTTACAATTATTTACAATAAAACTTAACAACTATAAGACCAACTGACAAGTTCTATGTCCGATACCTTCACCCAACTGACTTATCAGGTATTTCAGCAGGGTAAGGCTCTTTTTGCCCTTGCCCACAAAAACGTGAGTTCGCAACTGCTGAATCTTATTGATCCTCCTGTTAATCAGCTTCAAACCAAACCAGTCTCCCCAGAGGTTATACAAAATTTGCGCCAAAGGCTTGATCAAATTCTGGAAACCGATTGGCAGGATGCAGAGCGGGGCGTGTATCCCAAAAGTTTGCTGTTTGATAATCCTTGGGAAGACTTCTTTCACTACTATCCAGAGGTGTGCCTAGATTTGGCAAAAACTTGGCAACGAAGGCACCAGAATCAATTTCAGGAGTTCTCGCCAGAGATTGATACGGAAGACTATCCCCAGTACTATCGGCGCAACTTCCATTACCAAACCGATGGCTATTTGAGTGATGCCTCCGCTAACCTGTATGACTTGCAGGTCGAAATTCTCTTCAGTGGCAGTGCCGACCCCATGCGGCGACGGGTTCTGGCACCCTTAAAGGAAGGACTGGTAGAGACGTTTCATGGAACATCTCCACATTCGGTTTCACCCAAGCAAATCCGGGTTCTGGATATCGCTTGCGGCACCGGTCGCACCTTGAAAATGATTCGGGCAACTCTACCTCAAGCTTCTCTATTTGGTGTAGATTTGTCACCCGCTTACCTGCGCAAAGCAAACCAGCTATTGTCCGAAATTCCAGGAGAATTACCGCAACTCGTACAGGGGAAGGCAGAGGAGTTACCGTATCGAGACAACTACTTCCATGGTGTTACTTGTGTGTTTCTCTTCCACGAACTGCCGCCTTCGGTGCGTCAGCGAATCATCAACCAAGGGTTTAGGGTTATGCAACCGGGAGGAGTCTTTATCATCTGTGACTCGATTCAGGCAATAGATTTTCCCGAGTTGATGCCGATGATGGAAAACTTCCCAGTGATGTTCCACGAACCGTACTACAGAAACTACATCACGGATGATTTGGTAGAACGTCTTGAGGCGGCAGGGTTCGAGAACATTACAACCCAGAACCACTTTATGAGTAAGTATTGGATTGCTCGTAAGCCTCCCGAAGCTACTGTGTAAAGAAAAGAGGGAGTGGGGAGTGGGGAGTAAAGAACTGGTTTTAATTAATAAAACTCATAATATCAAAGATGCGAAGAGGGGCATCCAGAGGCGATACTGAGTCATAAGTACACCCCAAGATGAGTCCCGAGAAAAGCGTATGACGACCCAAAAGCCGAACCCGGAAACGGTTTCTACTGAAGCCCTGTCAACCGAAGAAATAGTCTCCAATGAGTTAATCGAGGATATGGCTACTGCCAACTATGTAGAGACTATTGAAACGGTGATCTCCAGCTTAGAGCAAGACGACAGTGCCATGGTAAGTCACAATGATGAAGGCTATCTGTGGAAGTTCAAGTACGGTAGCGTTGAAGTGTTTGTGCAACTGACGGGTTCTACGGATGAGGATACCTTCACCGTTTGGTCATCGGTGCTTCAGCTACCGGCTAAGAGTGAGGCTCAATTGATGCGCAGGCTTCTAGAAATGAATTGGTCTGATACCTTTGAATCCAGTTTCGCCATTGTTGAGAATCAAATTGTGGTGGTATCATCTCGTACTGTAGCCGAACTCTCCCCAGGAGAAATTTCCCGCGCCGTTACCGTAGTAGCCACGATTGCTGATGACAACGATGAAGCATTGCAGGCTGAGTTTGGTGCAAGTTGACCTGCAATGGAATTGGGATTGCGATCACTTTTTCATTCCCAGTCCCAATTCCATTAATATAAATTTTCCATAAAGACTATATAAAGATTCTGTAAAGTTGTGGAAATCAAAAATTTGTAGAGTCCCTTTTTTTTGACTTTTAAAAAGTAGGAAAAGGTATCAGCCCTCATCCCCATCTTTCCTAAAAACGCTGAGTAAAAATACTTAATAGCTCCCAACCCCCACCCCAAGGAGTGATAACCGAACCGCCGTTCACTTAGCACTCCTTCCCTATGAGTGCTAAATTTGCTAATGGAGTTACGACCAAACAACCTCAACCTATGGCAAAAATCGTTTCGTTTAACGAAGAATCCAGACGAGCTTTAGAGCGGGGCGTCAACGCCTTGGCGGATGCCGTCCGCATTACCTTGGGACCTAAAGGTCGCAATGTGCTGTTGGAAAAGCCCTATGGCGCACCCCAAATCGTCAACGATGGCATTACCGTCGCTAAAGAAATTGAATTAGAAGACCCGTTAGAAAATACTGGCGCTCGACTCATTCAAGAAATCGCGTCCAAAACCAAAGAGATAGCCGGTGATGGCACCACAACGGCTACGGTTCTGGGTCAAGCGATGATCCGGGAAGGACTGAAGAACGTTGCCGCTGGTGCCAATCCGGTTGCCGTGCGCCGAGGCATTGAGAAAACGATCGCTTATCTAGTCAAAGAAATTGAGTCCATGGCACAGCCAGTGGTTGGCGGTGCGATCGCCCAAGTTGCCACGGTTTCTGCGGGTAACGACGAGGAAGTGGGCGAAATGATTGCCCAAGCCATGGACAAAGTGACCAAGGACGGCGTTATCACCGTAGAAGAGTCAAAATCTCTCTCGACTGAACTGGAAGTCGTGGAAGGGATGCAAATTGACCGGGGTTACATCTCGCCGTACTTCGTCACCGATCAAGAACGGATGACAGTGGAATTTGAAAATTCCCGTATCCTGATTACCGATAAGAAAATTAGCACGATTCAGGACTTAGTTCCCGTTTTAGAGCGAGTGGCTCGTGCGGGTGAACCCCTGCTAATTATTTCTGAAGATGTAGACGGGGAAGCCCTGGCAACCCTGGTCGTGAATAAAGCGCGGGGCGTCCTGAATGCAGCGGCAGTGAAAGCCCCTGGTTTTGGCGATCGCCGTAAGCAGATGTTGCAAGACATTGCCATTCTCACAGGTGGACAGCTTATTTCTGAAGAAATCGGTCTGAGCTTAGATACTGCGACCCTAGATATGCTGGGTACTGCCCGGAAAATCACCATCGATAAAGACAGCACCACCATTGTTGCCAGTGGTGAAACGAAAGGAGATGTTGATAAGCGAATTGCCCAAATTCGCCAGCAACTTCAAGAAACTGATTCCGACTACGATAAAGAAAAACTGCAAGAGCGGATTGCCAAATTAGCCGGTGGTGTAGCGGTCATCAAGGTGGGTGCTGCCACAGAAACAGAACTCAAAGACCGCAAACTGCGGATTGAAGACGCTCTCAACGCCACGAAAGCCGCTGTAGATGAAGGGATTGTGCCAGGTGGTGCAACCACGCTGATTCGGTTGATTCCCAAAATTGCCGAGGTGAAGAAGCACATGAATGCCGAAGAGCAAATCGGTGCTGACATCGTTGCCAGGTCATTAGAATCTCCCTTACGTCAGATGGCAGATAATGCTGGTGTTGAAGGTTCTGTCATTGTCGAGAAGGTAAAACAGAGCGAAGGCAACACGGGCTACAATGCTGCCACAGGTAAGTTTGAAGACTTGATTGCCGCTGGCATTATCGATCCTGCCAAAGTCGTGCGATCGGCGCTACAGAATGCAGGTTCCATCGCTGGTATGGTCTTGACAACGGAAGCTCTTGTCGTCGAGAAACCTGAGCCGAAATCCGCTGCCCCCGACATGGGCGGCATGGGCGGCATGGGCGGTATGGGCGGTATGGGCGGCATGGGTGGCATGGGCGGCATGGGTATGATGTAGTCTGCTACCGTTTAGTTATAAATTCTCAAAGCAGCTTGTTTATTTGGCAGGCTGCTTTTTTGGCAATTATTAATTTTGGCTCTTACTCCATCGGTAAGCAGGGTGATTTCATACACAGGAAGAAAGATGAGCAAACGCTGTATTGCCTAATATAGGGTCTGCTGAATAAGTCGGAGAAACACAACTGATGGATTAAGTAATTAATTTCTGCTTTTGTTTACCCCCCTAACCCCCCTTAGTAAGGGGGGAGGATAAGGATAAACTTTTATTCTGGGGGAAGAGGTGGAGTATCTAGGGAGAAAAATAGTAGTTGTTTTCCCTTTCCCCTTTTTCCTTTTTTAAGGGAGGCTAGGGAGGTTAACAAAAACCTTGGTTGTTGGTTGTTTGTATTTTTGGCTCTCTGGCGAGTATCAAAAACTCTCTGGTGAGTATTAGACTCACCGTTCGCTCAAATGGATAGCCCACTAGCTTTATCAGCAGCCACACAGTAGTCTGAGTAAGCAATTGCACCATTTAGGTTAAACAAAAGTTAGTTCAATAGAGCGAGTTTATGTCCGCGAGAGATTGACGCGAACAATTCGACAGTTAAACTCATTCGGGAACTAACACAGGGAGAGTATAAATAGGGCTTGCTGCACAAAGCTCTAATCTTTAGCCATCGGTACTTTGAGCCGCTTTGACAGTTGCTTAGATCCCCGAAAATTTGGTAAAATCCGTCAAAACCCTTGTACTTCCACCAGGGCAAATGTATCGAAAAGTTGAATCAACCCCGACCCCACCGTCCAAGTTCGAGTTACCCCATGGCGTGAAAGTTATCACAGGATAACCGTTGGGTAATCATGGCGGCTCTAGTACCTTGGGATGAATTTGAAGCAGAATACGCCCAGAATTTTTCTGTCGTTCTTTCCCCGACTGACACGCATTCAACACACAAACCGGAATCCCCTTCCCCGTCAGCAACCCCGCCAACTCCGACGCCTCCACCGGATCAGCCTTTCCCTGAGTTTCCCCCTCCAGAAACAGAAACGCCTTCACCCCCTCATACGGCTGAATATCCTCCCGCCCATACCGAGTCTGAAACAGATACCGCTTCTTTTCCACCCCTTTCTGTATCTGTTCATACGCCATCAACGCCCCATAAGCGTCAAAATGGATAATGTGATAGTATCCTGCCCCCTTGTCGTCCAAATGCTTGGATAACGCCTCAAAAGTCCCCGGACGCAGCAACTCCACATTCACCCGTAACCGCGCCGTTTCAATGGCTTCAATCAACGGACGAGAAATCGTGCGATACCCGACATCCTTCTCTTCATCCGGTCGCGCCGTCACTATCAGCAGATTAATTACCGGAAACGGCTGCACATTCGCCTGCACCGGAACAGGTTGCACCCGCTTCCGCAGCATCACACAATCCACCGCCAAGGGACGCGGCAAATCTGGATCACGCAACGCCTCCCAATGCAACGCCTGAAACTCCGGCGTCTGACTCTCTATCTCAATCTGTACCTGAGCTAAATTCCCCCGCAGTTGCCGATACTCGCTATAGGCATCAAAATCACGCTTAAAAACCTGCTCAAATAACTTTTCCCCATACCCCTTGACAGATTCCTCCGCTCGTGCTGCCTGCACCGTTCCCAGTTGCGGAAACACCAACCACTCTTCAAAATACCACTCTAACTGCTGTTCTTCCTTGGGCGTAAACGGGTCAGTAATCGTGATAGGATAATTCACCCGTCCATCAAAACTCAGCGTAGCCCTAAACCCGCTATCCGTTGACTGCTGTTCGCGAATGGTGATGAGAGACATCAGCAGAACTATCGATACGAATTGGACTTATTTTAATCTTACCCTTGGAGTACCTGTTGGTGTTTGAGTTGCTTTGGAGTCCACAGGTGGAAACGGATGCGCTGACGGCAGTGGAGATGGCAACGGAGTATGGTGACTTGATAGCGATCGCTTAGATTGGGGTAATTAGAAAACATCTCCAACAATTAATAACTGAACAGCTTTTACCTTAGTTGGCGAGGCTGAATGACCGATGAACCCGCGCAATCATTTTGATTCAACTCGATGGATTGTGTGACTCAATCAACGTACCATCTGGAGAATACACCTCCAAAGGAATTTCGGCATTATCACTAATCGCTTCTAAGGCTTCTCCTAAGGTCAAGATGTGATTGACAATACTGCTATGAGAATTTGAATCACCCTTCGCTCTAGCACTGAGTTCTCTTTGTCTCACCATTTCAACATAGGCGGGTGTTAGTCGGACTTTGATAGCCTTTTTATCGAGGGTGTAGCTACACACTTGCGGGCTTCCAGAGCAAGTCTGATTAAGATCGCTGCGGGCTTGTTGAAGTTTTACGGCTAACTGTAACTGCCCTTGAGCTTGCTTGAGAGCACCTTTGTAAGGTTCAACCAGAATTCGGGCTTTGCCGTAGTAATAGGTGTCCCTGGGCACTTGATTGACGTAGGTCAAGGCATTACGCCAGTGAATCAACGCCACTGACCATTGACTATCATTCTGAGAATCGGTTGCCAGTTGAGCTAGACGGACTCCCTGATTGTAAGCGTTGGCGGCTATTTGCTCCTGAGTTTTGCGATCGCGGGCACTTGTCATGTCGGGCAGGTACAGTGCCGATAACTCCTGGGCTTCCTTGTAGGCTGTCGTGCCTTGGGGAATCTGCTTGAGGCGCTTCATTATGGTTTGCCAAGTGGCATAAACCAACTGCCAGTCTGCCAAGGTTTGGGCAACACCTTGACGAGCTTGAGCCATGCGAGCTGCTTCTTTCGCCGCTTGCAAATGTCCTTGCGCCTGTCGCTCTTTGAGCAGTCGCTGATTAATTTCCTCTAAATTAGTTTTATATGCCTTAATTTTTTGTTTTGCCAGAGGCTGGAGATTGCTATCGGTGGGCAACTGTTCGAGTTTAGCAATTGCTTCTCGCCAGAGGTTCTGAATTTCGATCCACTTAGATTCTGCATGGGGGGGGTTTTGGCTTTGATAACCTGCCCTTGCTGCCGTTTTCAGCGCCTCTACCATGTCGGCAACGGTTTCTGCCTGCCCTTGATACGCCTCCGATAGCTCTCTGGCTTGGTTGTGATGACTTGACCAGGGCGGAATCGCTTCGACCAATTCAATTGCCTCCTGCAACTGAGCCTGCGCTTCTAGAACCGCTTTTCCCGATTCTGGGTTTTGCAAGGTTTTGGCTGACTTTTGGCTTAACTGTTCTGCTTCAGGAATCGCCCTGCACTCTCCAATCACACAGGGGCGAGTGAGAAGGTAAAGCGTGCCCAAGAAAACCACCAAACTTAACCCTGTACCCGCTGCTATCAATGGCAACCAGGAGGCTTTCAATCGGGTTTTCACCGATGGGGGGGTTTTCTCCGACGACTCATCCACTTCTGGGTTGGGAATCGGTTGATCCCAAGGGTGAGGCGATGTGTCTGCCGTTCCTGAATCCTGAGAGGGGGGTGGTGATGGAGCGTCTACAGCATCCTGTCCCTTGTTCGTTGCCTTAGCAGGGGAAGGCTCGGACTCCTTGAAGGGCGTTTCCGGCAATGGCTCAATCGGAGTAGCGTCTGCTTCTACGGGTTCGACAGGGAACGAGTGGAAGGCATAGGGCTGCTTTTGCCCTACTTTTTTCAAGTACAGTTGTATCTTTTTGCTGGCAGGGGGATTGTGGAGATGGATGTTTTGTTCGATGAAATCAAAGACTTGTTGTTGTTCTGGTATGGCATCCTCTGGATGTTGTACCCAAATCGCCAATATCTCATCTTTAAGCTGACAGCGAACCTGAACGGGAATCGACTCTGGCAGCTTTGACTGTAAGCCTTCCTGGAGACGGTTCCCTAATCGCTCTAATTCGTCTGGGCGCGTCGCTGTTTTCATCGGATTGGGGCGCTAGCGCTATACTGATACCTCAAACCCCATTTTTACACTCTCCTGCTATAATTCTGGCAGTTAGCAAGAGATTTTTTAGAGATTTTCACTAAAAAAGGCAGCGTGAGTTAGGTTAGACAGGCATCCTGCCTGTCCTACGGGATTATTTAGGGTTTGGAGTTCTCGTATTCCCTTAAAACTGCTCGTTTCCCCATCCAGGAGCTGTTTCTGCAGCTCTGAGTACGAATGCCGCTAACTTTTCAATTTGCTCCTGGGGCATCCAAGTTTCCGGCACTTGACGGCACCAAAAGCTTTCTTCGCTGCCATCGTAGGTCATGGGTTGTCTGAGGAACGTCACGATGCCGTTGATATTATCACGGGGAGGGGTGGCACCTGCCAGGGTATCGAGTGCTAGAGACTCGGTTGGGTTTGGCAAGGTTGATCCTCCTACATGGCAATTTAAGCAATGATTTTCAAATAGGACTTTTCCTTCCGATAAATCCTCCGCAGAAAATTCCTGGGTATGTCCTTGTCCGTCCATATCTAGAGCGACTGGATCTAGGGCTTTCAGGTAGCGTTTGACGTAGCTATCGATATCAGCGTAAGCGGGTGAGCTGACCGTAAACACTATTACTACAGCAATCAAAGCAACGGCTAAAAAGCGAAACGAAATAAGACGATGCTGTAATGAATGCCACCATTGAGCGATCTTAATGAAATAGGTCAGCATTAGTTCTTTGTCCTTCTTTCTTGCATCTCTCCTTCTTTGAAGGGCTGAACGTTAGCGGATTGAAAGTTGAACGTTCAAGCGCTACAGCCTTCTAACCTTCTAACCTCCAACCCTTCAGTAAAGTTTTTAAAAAAGCTCGGTCGTTAGTTGTAAACCTTGCCACCTCCCCACATAACGCCACGGATTTTGGGCTGGATGAGAATATGACCTGCGATCGCTTTCAGGTCATCTTCGGTCAAGTTTCTCATTTCTGGATAAATATCAGCACTCTTGGTACTGGGATGTAATTCAGAAATTTCAACTTCTCCATCATAGGTTGTGGGGTTTTGCATATAATCGACCAACGCCGCGATATTATCCCGTTCTGGCACAGCACCAGCCAGATCGTCTAAACTTAAACCCACATTGGGGTTAGTTTTGGTTCTGCCTCCCGCATGACATTGACTACAGGTATCGTTAAAGAGGCGTTTGCCCCCCTCGACTTCGGCGATGCTCAAAACAACGGTATCACCCGCTTCATTCAACTTGATTGTGCGAATATCCTTGTCTAGTTCGACGGCTGCTGCACTGGCAACCCCAATTTGAAAAGCAAATAATACACTCACCACAACCAGCACGATCAATCGCTTCATTCTTGGTTCTCCTTGGAAAAATTGGCTTATTCGTTTTAGGTGCGTTAGCAAAAAGCATTGACTTAATCTCTCGGCATTGCAGCCAACCTATATATAGGTCTATTAAGTCGCTTCAATATGAATATGATGCCACTCTAGGGACGCCTTTCCCTACATTAGTTACCGGATGGGGATCAATCAGCACTTCTGACGGTTAGGGTCATCGCTTCTGGTAGGGAAACGACTGGCGGTGGCGCTGGCAGGGGTTGGTGCAAGCGAATAAACTGGGCAAGGGTTTTCTTTAAGTGGGTGCGGGGTACGATCGCATCAACAAAGCCATGTCCCAGCAAATATTCTGCCGTCTGAAAATCGTCGGGGAGCTTTTCTCTGAGGGTTTGCTCAATGACTCGCCGTCCGGCAAACCCAATGGTTGCCTTGGGTTCTGCCAGAATAATGTCTCCAAGCATGGCAAAGCTAGCCGTCACGCCGCCGGTTGTGGGATGAGTCAGAACTGGGATGTAAAGCAGTCTGGCTTCGCGATGCCGCTCCAGCGCCCCAGATATTTTCGCCATCTGCATCAGGCTTAACATCCCTTCTTGCATCCTGGCTCCCCCAGAGGCGCAAACGATGACAACGGGCAAGCGCCGTCTTGTGGCTTCTTCAATCAGGCGAGTCAGTTTTTCACCCACCACAGAACCCATACTGCCGCCCATAAAGCGGAAATCCATAACCCCCAAAGCTACAGGTAAACTATCGAGCTGACCGAGTCCGGTTTGAACCCCATCGACAAGCTTCGTTTTTTCTTGGGTTTCTCGTAAGCGATCGCTGTAGGATTTGCGATCGCGAAATTTTAGGGGATCGGTAGGACGAAGTTGATCGTTTAGAGACATCCACGTATTGACATCAATGAGCTGGCGAATACGTTCGTCGCTATACACGCGCATATGATGGTCGCAGTCCCGACAGACCATTTGGTTAGCCCTCAGGTCTTTGGTGTAGGTGACAACCCCGCAAGCCTCACACTTCGTCCACAGACCATCCGCAATCTCACGTTCCTGTCGCTGTTGATGAATCGGTTCTGATTTTCGTCGATTTGCAAACCAGTCGAATAGAGACATGAAAAGTTTTGATTCCTTAGTTGTTATCCGATACGCCTGCTTGCTCCTCTGGAGAACTTAACAAAAGTAAAGCCGTCCATTGATCCTGAGAGCGAACTTGCAGCGCAGCCGGACTACCCGCACCAAAATAGGGACTCATTCCCCGGTCAATAATCCGACTGGGGATGTCGTGGGCTGCTAGCACCTGCTGCATTAGTTCAGCTTCCCAGCGAGCATTCGTTGTTTTCAGTGTTATCCAGGTAGTCAAAAAAAAGCAGGATATAGCGTTATTAGAGCTATCTTACTCTTTATCTGCGCTCATCAGAAGACCGTGGAGGTTATAATACGTGACATCCTCTAGACACCGATCTTACAGGTACGTTGCTGGTGCCATTATGAAACAAAATCCTTATTGAATGGCAGTTTCATGGGGCATCGTTGGCGCAGCCTGCCGTAGGTGTGCCATAGCGTTAAAATTTTATTCAATTCAGACGATGTAGATCGGTGCTTTGTTAATATTGATGGACTATGATCACCCTCTCCCCTTTGCCCCTAAACGCTATTGGTCAGCATTCTGCATCAGCGGTTTAGCCTAGCCGGAGAATACCGAAACCATGGCTGCAAAAGATCGTTTTCACAACACCGTTAGCCGTTGGTCAATGTTTCAGTTATCGAATTGCGTTAAAAGCACAATAACCCGAACGTAAACTTTACTTAGCCGTTCCCATTTTCGCCGCCCGTTTACCCAGCAAACGATTCAAGAAGCACAATTAAATATTCTGGTTTTCAATCCAATTCAAGAGACAATCATCTTCACCAATTAACGTAAATGCTGCCCAATCTCTGGGGTTGGGATGCTGTTTCATTGTGGTTAACATCGCTTGGCGTAAAGCTTGGGCTTTGTCGGGACTTTGCTGTAGCTTAGGCTTAATTTTTCTAGTTGGAATTTTGAACAAATCTAGAAATGCGATCGCTCTCCAGTTGCCTTGCTCTAGAGTAAGCTGTTGTGCATCTAATTGGCAACTCTTTACTCTCTCTCGTTTCTGTTTGATATCATCACTATTTTAAGAACCAATGGAAGCGCTAAAATAGTGACGATATAGATTACAGCTAGGCATCACCTGACTCCCTTGCAGATGCACTAGTCCCATACTGTGCAATTTTAACGCCTGCACCCGTTCTAATTCGATGGGGGTCGGCGAACTTGCAACCTGAGCAAATGCTTCATAAAGTTGGGGATGCTGTTGTAAATTCGCCAATTGCTGACGCAGGTATTCCCCATAAATTCTGCCTTTTTTAACGTATTGAGGCAGCAGGTGTTCTAGGGTAACATCTTGATGCCCAATGTGGTAAAGTGCCTTGTGGATCAGATAGGGATGACCCCCGACTAAAGACATGAGTTGTTCAACTTGAGAAGCATTCCAGTTCAGTCCCCGACGTTGTGCCAACTCGTGTACCTGTTCTCTGGTGAACTCTGGTAATTTAATCAAAAGTCCGATATTAAAGGGTGAGCGATTCCGACTTGAGGGTACATCCACGTCTGTAGAATAGACAACCACGACTCGCAGTTTTTGCCAAATCGCACTGCAACTATTTCCATATCTGGCTATTTCATGCCAGGTTCGTAGCAGGCTGAAAAAGTCTGAGGCAATGTCGGGGTATTGAAATAAGATATCTAATTCATCTAAGCCGATGACGATGGGACTATTCAGTTCAGCTAAGAGATAGTTCTCGAAATAATCAGTACTGCTAGCATTACTGCCGAGAATATCATCCCAATAGTCAGCTAACTGATTGGGTAATCCGAGGCTTTTCCCGACACTAGCACAGAACCATTGTAAGAATCTATCGAGGCTAGTAAAAACACTTTTCTCAGCAAGGTGCAAGCTTAAGGTAACAGTACGATAGCTTTGCACTCTCGCCTGATGCAGAATTCGTGCCATCAGAGAGGTTTTACCCATTTGCTGGGGAGAATGAATGCGAATTAAAGCTCCTGGTTGCAATATTGTGTCATAGCAGCGTTGTTCGATGGGGGGACGTTGGATATAGAAGGGAGAGTCGAGAGGAACTTGTCCGCTAGGTACTTCGGGGAGTGTGGTGGCAACGGTGGCAACGGTATTGAAAGCGGATGTAACGGATGGGTGGTGGGTGCAAGAGGGTATTTCTGGAAAAACCGATAACTTATCCGCTACATCCGTTACCCCATCCGTTGCCACATCTGTTGCCCATTCTTTCGCTTTGCGCTCCAGAACGACGGAAAAGTTCTTTTTATTCACTTTTGTACCCAGTATTTGGGAGAGAAAGTCCCATAACTTAGCGCCAAAAGTTTTAGCGTGGGCACTGGAAAAGCAGTAGGTTTCTGCTATTTGCTCGTAGGTTTGATTTTCCCAGGCTCCCCGCAGAACGGCAATTTGCAGAGTATTCAAGTGCTGGCGGGTTTGGGTAGACACGAAGAATTGCAGAAGTTCGAGTGCTTCCTCAAGACGCATGAGTATTTTTTCACTCCTTTAGACACACCTGTGGGCAAGTTGACCTGAACTTCATAAAACCTGCCTACCGTTTTACACAGGCTTGATAAATTCAACCTACTTCTTTATAAAAACTTCACAAAAGCCTGCCTACTATTTTACAAAAGCTTCATAAATGGGGTGACTGCTTCATGGAAACTTTATAAAACTCCTCTGGAATGTTCCTACTTTTTCCTACTGACAGCACTGAAGAGACAGCTTAACTTAAATATCACAGCGCATCCAAAACCTACGGAAGTACTAGTCTTTACCTTTTTAAGTAACATGAAAAATTCAAGATTTGTTTGCTCAACAATTATTGCTGCATCTTGTGGGCTATCAGTTTTAGCCTTAGTACAAGAGGCTAAAGCTATAGACACAGTAGATAACGGTGCCTTTGATACTGATATTCTTAGTCCTTTTAACTTTTCTTCTGGTACAACCATACCTCTTGGTGGATCTTGGCAGGAATTTTCTTTTACGAGTGCAGGTGTGCTAGCTATGGGATGTTCACCAGCAGATCCTAGTGGTCTAGGATGTGCGCCTAGTTCAGCAGGAAATTCTGTATTTGTGGGCTCTCCTAGCTGGAATTTTTTAGCACCATCCTCTGGCGTGAAGTTGACAGTAACTGATGCATTTTTACGTGGTGATGTATTTGATATTTTCGATTTTGGTAGTTTTATAGGAAGCACATCGGATGTATCTACAGGGGGAAGTTGTGTACCGAACGAAACCAACCCTGATGATTGCCTAGTAGACCCACTTACCAGTTCAGGCACATTTCTTCTCGAATCTGGAGAACATGAGATTACAATTATTCCTAAGGCTAGTCCCTTTGGTAGTGGTGCGGCTTACTTCCGGGTGGATGCCAGAGAGTCAGTTCCCGAACCCGCTTCTGTACTCGGACTCCTAGCCGTCGGCACTCTCGGTGCAACATCAACCCTAAAGCGCAAAAAGAAAGAGCAGGCATAGGATAATAGTCAAAAAAATAGAAAACTCAATCCAATAACTGCTGTGTCTGACTCGAATAGACACAGTTATTTTTTTTATCAAAGGTAGATTTCAGCCTTAACGCGATCGCTATTCTGCTTAAGTCCAAGCCCGGAAAAAGGTATTATCTTCCCAACTAGCAGCAGTGCGTTGCTCGATTGCTGCCAATTCCACCTCATTAAGAGGTTGGAATCCTCGCGCCACTTCTACATTCGACTCAAGTTGAGCAACATTTTCCGCCGCAATTACAGCACAGTGAACCCCTGATTGCGAGAGGGTGTATCCGAGGGCTTGGTGCATCCCATCCAGAATACCTGGTTTAAATAGACGCCCGTAGGCGGGGACTTTCATGGCAATGACACCGACTCCCTGCTGGCGGGCGACGGGTAAAACGGTGGGGATAAAGGGGCGGGGGTGGTGTTTGTCAGCGGCATTAATGCAAACGAGGGTAGTGTCGAAGGGATAGCGCTGCAACCCTTGGGCAATAATATCGGGTTCGTGATGTCCGGTAATACCGCTAAAGCGAATCAGTTTCTGTGCTTTGGCTTCTTCTAGGGCGCGGGCGGCTCCATTTTTACTGAAGATGGTATCAAGTTCTTGCTCAAAGGAGACGTGATGGAGTTGCCAGAGATCGAGATAATCAGTGTTGAGGCGTTTAAGCGATCGCTCTAACTCTCTCCACGCCCCATCGCGATCGCGGGCGGCGGTTTTCGTGGCGATAAATACCTGCTGTCGATAGTTAGGAAGTACTTTACCCAAATACTTTTCAGAAGGTCCATAACTTGCTGCCGTATCGAAGTAGCGGATACCTAATTCTAAAGCCCGTTGGATAATTGCCACAGCTTCAGCATCATGGTTGCCCCAGGATAACGGCGTTTTTCCCGCACCCCCCAAACCCAAAATCGGAATAGAAACGCCGGTGTTACCTAACTGGCGTTCTGGCATAGCTGTGGTTATTGGCGATCGCTCTTTAGAGGCAGAGATACGATTTTGTTGCCATGCTGCACTGCTTGCAATTCCACTTGCTACGGCAACGCTGGTTAACAGAAAGGTTCGCCTGGTTGTTTTGCCACTCATACCCAGTTGCAGTCAAAGATAGTACACTTTTGTTGTTCAGACGCGGTTACGCTTATAGCGTTTCTCTATCTGGTGAGGTACACCCTGATGAAGGCAGGGAGTGGGGAGTAGGGAGTGGGGAGTAGGGAGTAGGGAATGGGACTGTACCTCATGTACGTGATAAACGCTATATCTTTCTAAGGTTGTGTAATTCTGGTAAACGCTGCCGGAGAGGATAGAGTAACCCCATTCGGTGTGGTAATACTCACGAATGCAGTTGACGGAACTCTCGTGGGTAAATTTTTAGACTGCCAAGCATCTGGCGTGTAAATAAAGAAACCCAGAAAGGTGGTACTAAAAGGATTCGCCAGATTAAAATTACTGAAAGTATCAAAAATAATAATATCCCCACCCGGTCTACCGGGTGCTTGGAAATTATCTGCTACCACCATTGAGTTGGATGAACCCCGGAAGACTTTACCATCCACAGTGATGCTGAACGATGAACTGGCATTACGATAAAAACTCCCTTGGGGTGTTGCGATCGCTTTTACAGTCGGGTTGAATGTAAAACTACCACTCACCGGAGTTCTCGTCCCTTGATCATTGAAGGAAAATTGGAAATTATGGGACACTGCTTGTGCAGGCGTTATCCCCACCGTTGCCACGGCAATAGCGGCGGCGCTAGCAACCACCGATACCTGCTGCATCACTGAATTTGTCATATTAGATTCCGTTGAAAGAGCAACTCCTGTAAAATTTTAGGCTAATTTGTCCAAACCCCGTCCCAATTTTCAGGGGGAGGAGATTCTAACCAGTGCAAGCAACGCTGAATGTGTAACCGCGCTGCCCTATCGCTGTTGTCTATTTCCAACACTTGCGAAAACTTTCTCATCGCCAAAGCAAATTGGCGTTCTAGATAATACTGACGCCCTTGGTGGTGATGTTCAATAAGCTGCTGTTGCTGTTGAGAAATAGATTCTGAACGCAGCCCGATCAGTTCGTAGATGGCTGCAGGTTGGTTTTTCTCTTTGACGTGAATGCAGTCAAGTTCTCTTGCCCAAATGCGATCGCTACATTTTTGATAAATCGTTTCGCTAATAATAATATCACACTTATAATCTAAGTTAGCACGTTCTAACATAGAAGTAAAGTTAATCGATTCACTCAGATAACTTTGACTAGAATCCTTGGGATTAGGTGTTACTTTATCCGCATGAATGCCAATACCCATGCGCAGACAGTATTGTTTTTTAGGGAAGTGCTTGGTATTAAATTCTGTCAACCGTTGACGCATTTCTACGGCGGTTTGGATCGCTAACCATGCCTGCCCGTTTGGTGATAAAGATGTTTCAAAGATGGCAAGCAAGGCATCACCAATATACTTATCCAACGTACCTTGGTACTTAAATACCACCTCAACCATCAATTCAAAGTATTGGTTGAGTGTGGCAACAACCTTTTGAGCGTCCATGTCTGCAATCAAGTTGGTGTAGCCCCGAATATCGGAACACAAAATTGAAATATCCTTTTGCGGTGACGACTTAGACTCAAGTCCTTTGAGTAACTCTTGGGTCAATTCTTGACTAATTTGTCGATAGGAGTTGCGCTTGGAGTTTTTATCCTCGCTAACTTCCTGCAACCCGACTAAAAATCCTAAGATATTGTTGGCGTTGCTACTATCTGCGATCGCATTAATGGATAAATCAATCGGGTATTGCCGATCAGTAGCCATTAACTCCTGTTTAGAGTGATATTGCTGATGATTGCCAGATAAAGCCTCTTGAAACCACTCGATAAAATCACTGTCTTTGAGCTGAATTAAATCCCAAATCCAGCAACCTTCTAAGGATTTATCCTTACTACTATTTAAGAGCTGCTTGCCTTTTTCATTCAGCGTAATCACCCGACCTTCTAGATCAGTATAGATTGCGCCGTTATCCAAATTGCGGAAAATGTGACGCTGGATTTGTTCCTGTTGCTTGAGAGTGGTGAACAATTTGGCATTCTGCAACGCTATCCCCACTTGCAAACTAAATGCCCCCATCAGTTGTTGATCGGCTTGGCTAAAACTTGCTTTAAAGCCTTCGGGGGGTACGGGCCAGTTGTCTGGATCGTAGTCAGGAAAATGTCCCTGTTTCTTTTTATTGACTAATTCTATCACCCCCAGCAACTCACCCCCTGGACTGAATACAGGCAGACACAACAAGCTACAAGTGCGATAATGGTTCTGGCGATCCCATTGTTTCATGCGATCGGAATCGGGATGAATATAAAAGTCAAAGGGAACGTTGATAGGTTTGCCAGATTTCGCAACTTGCCCGACAAAACCAACACCGATGGACAGATGCAGCTCTTGAAAAGAACCATCGGCTATTAGTATTTTTGTACACAGTTGATTGCGTTCCCGATCAATTAGCCATAGCCGAGTGAGAGCGGCATTCATCAACTCTTTGGTTTCATCGACAACTAAAGTGAGGGTAGCGTCTAAATCTAAACCCCCCTGACTGATGGCGTGAATGGCTTTAATAAAGGCTACAACAGCCCGCTGTTTCTTAATTTCTGTGTAGAGAGACTGACATCGCTCGATTGTTTTTCGCATCGAAGCTACAGCTTTAGCGAAGCGTTTCTCATCTTGTTGAGTAAAACCATTAAGATCGACTCGTTTAGATAGTAAATACTCAGAATTGGTTTCGGGATTTAGTTTATTGAGAAATTGCACAAAGGCGATCGAATAGCCCTGGGAATTTGAGATGGGTAAGGCTAGCAGGTTATAGGTAATGTAAGACGTTGAAGATTTCAGATATTTTTTGCAGGACGCTGGAGAGAGTTTATAAACATCAAAAGGCTTGCCAACTATTTTTTCTAGACTAGCAACTTGATCAAGTCCAGGCTGAACTGGAATTCTCATCTCAATCAAATGAGGTGAATCACTGCAAAAAATTAGGCAGCATTCCAGATTCTGCTGATCTAGCAAAAAAATCGTTGTTCGATCTGTCCCAATTATTCGTTTGAATCCTTGGGCAATTTCCTTCAATATTTCAGTTAAAATTACATCTAAATCCTGGTGTTTTGCCATTGTTATAGTTCCTCAAGTCCCCTTACCAGGTAGTTGCAATTCACAGCGGTTTAGGAGAGTTTATCAGGTCAGACTAGGCTGAAATGGGACTGTCTGACTTAATCTCATACTAAATACAATCTTGACACGACCTCGAAACTATTTTCCATTTTGTCAGCTATTCTCCATATAACCTGCCTTGTGCGTCCTCAAGTGTCCTGTTATTTTAGGGAGTAGGGAGTAGGGAGTAGGAAATTCTAGAGGAATGCCTAGAACCTGTCCTGAAGAGGCGCAGAGAAAGCTCAACGGACAACACCCAGGCGCAGAGGGGGCCAAAATCGTTTTGATGCCTTACCAATTAGGTTTTTGCTGGGAAGGAAGCCCCAGTCGAAACTATCGTAACTGTGGTTGCGGTTATCACCCAGAACCATGAAAGCATTAGCTGGTACTCTGACGGGTAGAAGCTGGTATTGGGGTGCTGATGCAAGATAATTCTCTTGTAGAGGTTGGTGATTGATAAAAATCCTTCCCTGTTTAATTTCAACCTCTTCTCCAGGTAAACCAATTGCTCGTTGGATGAAGACATAGTGAAAATTGTGTTCCTCCAAGGTTTCGGTTGGAGAAAACGCTACAATGTCTCCCCGTTGGGGAGATTTTGAACGGTAAATCTGTTTGTCTACTAGTATGTGATCGCCTTTTTGTAAGGTCGGTATCATTGAGTTATCAGGAACATAATGAGCGTCTACAATAAATGTTTTCATCAAAAACACAGACATGGCTATACCAATAGAGGCACTAATGGATAAAATAGAAATAACAAGAATGGGAATTTGTTGTCTTTTTCGAGTACCACATGAAGCCATGTAAACGTGATAAATAATAAAAGATTGTAAAAGAATTGGAACAAGTTTAACTAATAAAGAACTAATGAAAAAAGTAAACAGTAAAATACTTAACCAAAATTGATTAATGTACAAATGACCTGCACCGGGAACGAATCTCGACAAGAATACAGCTAACCAAGGGTCTTTTTTTTTGGTTCTCCGCTTCTCAAAATGCAGACTGTTGGTTTGCTTGGCGCAGTGGTAAGAGTCAACAATCGTCCAGATACTTAAAAAGAAAGTTACCAGGAAGATGAGCAAACCAATGATAATATGTCCCGTCGGACTTACAATCAACCACCCACTCAACCCGTATAGCAAAAGTTGAACAAGGATTAAAAAAAAACCTTTCAGAAAATGACCGACATAGATTTGTCCCAGCCCAGGTAAAAATAAGGACAGATTTACGGCTAACCACGGTTCTTTGCTAGAGGAAGATAGAGTGGGATTCCGCTCGGATTGAGAGATCATTGTTTATTTTTTGCAGCAAGAAAATGCAGAATTTGCAGGTGCCAAACATTGCAGACGTTCAGGCTATTTTTTAGCCAGCGGGGAAAATAACAAGGAGGCAAACCCTGCCTTGTTCAGTAAAGCATACAGAACTTTATATTTAAAGTTTTATCCCTTTATGGCTAGGGAAATTCAGAACTTCTACACGTCTGTAGTCTGAACTCTTACAAGTATTCCCCGAACGTTAAGCTAAGTAACAAGAGCTAGCGCCAAACCCAAAATTTTCTTGAAAAGCTGACCCAATAATAGGTTAAGAACGTTTATCCGTCAAGGTCATTACTATTCCGAAGGAGTAAAAGGACTAACCTCTCACTCCGTTCTCCATAGTATCCTACAATCCTACTCAATTAACAGCAACCGTCTAAGCGAGGAGAAGACAGGGAAGCCGTGGGCAGTGTTAATTTCAATAGAATCTGCTGGCGGTAATTGGAAATTCATGAATCCAAGTCACATCAGGTTCTTCATTAACTTGGCGACGCGCCCTTATAAATAATCCACCAATGACATAAATTACGAATATAACAATAATTCCTAGGACGACTTGCATCAAGATATTGCTTGGTCTTTTTTTCATCAGTGAATCTCCCTATTCAGCCTTGGTTTTGTTGAAAATTTAAGTATTTTTATTGTTCAACTAACTTGCATTCGGTTCATCCATTTTTGTCAGATTTTCTTGTATCTTTTCCACCTCATCTAATCTCATGTTTTTTATTTCTCCAGACTTAGGGACATCTGCTTTCATTGTGAGTTTGACTAAGCCACTAATACCCAGACTGACCTCTAGGGCTACATTCTCAGTAGGTATCGTTCGTTCTCTAACTCGTTGACTGGCAAGTTGAATAACATCAATCGCTTGATCAACAGCCGTAGTGATTGCTTCTTCAGTGAGTTCTGAAACTTTTCCCTGAGTTGTGGCAGTAATCTTATCTTTTAAATCCTTTCCCTTTTCTTCAATGGCATGAGTTACCTTCTCTACTGCATTCTTCCCTTTTTCTTGAACGTTTTGTAAATTCATGACGATTTGTTTCTATCAAGACTAATTTAGTATTAAATTTAATGTTGAAGCTTGTCATTTTTTTTTGCATCACTCTAGAGTTATACTGAGATATCTAAAACTATTCCTTATTCCCTATTCCCTATTCCCTATTCCCTATTCCCTATCCTCTACTCACGAATCCCCTAAACTGGCTATACTGACGTACAGCAAAGAAATAACAGAGTGAATAATGAGTTCGTGGCGCGATCGCTTCAATCAATTGAGTGGTAAAACTCGAATAGTCGTCTGTCGGCTATTTGTTCATCTAGCTAGTGAAGAGGTGGCACCTCTATTAGGCATTCTCAATCGCGCGGCACGAGAGGCTGTCGAAGCTGAAGGAGAACTTGAGGTACTCGGAGAAGGACTGGTAGACATTTGCCAGAACCTTTTGCAGTACAATACCTACTGGCAATCTGCTGCCAATGAAGGAAATGTATTCTGGGATGAAGGTGAAGCGGGCGATTATGTCAACGAACTATTTACAGATTCCGCCGAACGCTATCTGAGCGAGCCAGACTTCAGTTCCCCTTTACCAGAACAAGAGGATCGGTTCTCCTTACCCATCACTCAGAATTTGGTTGTTATGATTACAGTAGCGTTTGAGGGAGATGTTCCAGAACTCGAAACTGATCTTGCCAGCATGGATGCACTCTTATCCGGTCTGAGAGCTTTGATTAATCTTCACTATCAAGAACGATTGCGAGCGATTCAAGTTCACTTTTCTCCAGCACAGTTGGGCGATCGCTTAACCACCGAGCAACTGTTAATCAATTTCCCAGAACTTATTCCCCTCTAGAGCATAGAGTTTCCCACAATCGCCAACAAAGAGCTAATCATTGTTTAAAAACGATCGCTATAATTCCTCAATTTATGCTACGCAAATTTATCATCCTTTTCATGTCTTTGGCACTGTGTGGGACTACCTTAGCCTGTAGTTCTCCTGCCCCAACCCAATCTCAAACTCAGAACACCAATACAACCTCTGCGCCTACCTCATTAAGTAATGGGAAATATCCGGTACAGCAGGCAACTTACAACGATGCCAATGGGGAATACACCCTCATGCTGCTCAATACCTCACCAGGTACTCCCCCAGTATTTCGCACAACAGATTTGCGGATGGCTCGTCTAACCGATGAAGAAATGTCTGCCGATGAAAAAACGTATCTGGCTGTTGAAAATGGTCAGGCAGATATGCACCTGAGTGAAGACTTCCGCATTGAATACGTCCATAACGTCACAGAAACCCAAACCAACCCTCAAACAGGTCAACCCCAAACGGTGATTGTGCGTCAACAATCTAGCTTTTGGACTCCCTTTGCTGGAGCATTAGCCGGTCAAGCTGTGGGTAGCTTGTTGTTTAGACCGAGTTATTATGTGCCACCCGTGTATCAACCAGGTGTGGTTCTAACGGGTTATGGCGGCTATGGCAACACCTACTCCCAGGCAGTTAATCGATACCAAACTCGTCATCAAGAACCACCACCTGCTGTTAAAAACCGTCAAGTTCTCCGAACCACAGGGGCTGTGAGAAAGTCACCCTCAAATCAACCGACAGCCGAGCGCAAAGCTTCACCGAATAGCAACCGCGCTACGGGTTCAGGTTTTGGTTCCAGCACCCTGCGCCAATCCAATCGCTCACGTCAAGCACCAGCTAAGACACCCAGTGGTTTTGGGAGTGGGCGCTCTAGGAAATCTAGACGCCGTTAAAATTAACGACCGATAATCCCCCTTTATAAGGGGGGATTAAGGGGGGTGAAAAAGGATTAAAGGTTTTTAACCCCGTTTATTTATTTCTGAATTTGTCTTTGACATTCTCCACTGAATGTCTAACTTGGGCTTCAACTTGTTTAGCTTTTCCTTCAGCTTTATCTTTTGGATCGCCCGTGATTTCACCCATAACTTCCTGGGCTTTTCCTTCAATATTTTTGGCAGTGGCTTTAATTCGATTTTCCATAGAATCATCTTTTCTGTTTTCCACTGAATGCCGAACATTCGCTTCAGATTGCTTCGCCTTTCCTTCTATTTTGTCTTCAGGATCACCGGTAATCTCGCCCATCGCTTCCTGGGCTTTTCCTTCGATGTTTTTAGCTGTGGCTTTCATTTTATCTTCAGTACTCATCTCAAGTCACCTTCTATAAACTGTATTTTGTAGTTACACGCCAGAGCAAAGGCTGTAAATTTTTTAAACAGTCTCGCTCTTTAGTTCTAAGCATATAGATAGATTGACATGTAGACTTCTATCGCAAGGCATAATCCTGCAATTTAAGTTACAGAGTTGGGACGGGCTTTTCGGCACATCCCCCAAGAGTTTTAACAACAACAATAGTGCAAACTAGATGATGTGGAGCAGCTTACCACTTCAAAAATGCCGCGTTTGAGCCCTGTTCACGCCGAATCTTCCCATCCTGCTCAAACCAACTAATCACCTGCTCAGGCGTCAACTCTTCAACGGCAATACCTGTGTCTTCGGCGATATGCTTTAACAGTCGCAGAGACGAAATCGTTAAGCGAGTTAAAAACTTTTCATGGGAAGAGAGTAGAGCTTTGTCTACATCCCCTGACTCTTCGAGCGTCAAAAACTGCATACCAGGTTGCTGAGATTCAGTCATTCGTCATTAGCCCTTAGTCATTAGACATTCGTCATTAGTCATTCGTCAGTAACCCATCCGCTACCAAATCCGTTACCAAATCCGCTGCCACTCACTATGATTTAATCAAATAACCGCACTGATGTTCCCCATGATTAATCCAGTGGGTACGCTCTACCGTACAATCGGGCAGTACTGCGGCAAACATTTCCAGTTCATGTCCACAGACACTAGGAAATGATTCGGCAACGTTGGAAATAGCACAGTTATGTTCTTTCAGGATAAACTGAGAACTGGCATTGTGGTTTAACTGGCTAGTTTCCACGGCATACCACTCTGCCATATACCCTTCGCTTCTGCGAATTTCTACTAGTCTGGCAACCCGCTCTTGCACAGAACCCGTTCCCACGCGATCGCGATATTCCAAGGCTTTGCGCTGCCACTGCTTGTGCAGGATAGTGCTAACTTGTTCTCTGCCGACCGTTTCTTCCAAGGTATCCAGCAGCGAAACCGCAAACTCGCCGTAACGATTGGGGAAGCGATCGCGTCCTTTGCGACTCAGGTGATAGACGTGTTGGGGACGCCCCATTCCCACCGATACCGATTGATAGTCTATCAGTCCTTCTCCCTCCAAATCCTTCAGGTGACGCCGAATAGCTTGGGGGCTAATTTCAAGAGCTTCAGCCAGTGCTTGGGCTGTCGCTTGCTCTTGCTTGAGTAAATGCTGCAAAATATCTTGCTTAGTAGAAGGGTGCTGAGTGGTCGTCATCGGTTCTGCTGTGAAATCAGTAGGGAACGGCGCGGGAAAAATCGAACTTGACTTTGACAACATCTTAGTTGTTAATATAACCTACAATAGAGTTAAACAACAAAAGTGTTGTTTTAGTTGGTCTTGCCAGTCAACCTGACGATACCCCTAGCTTAGACAGCTTTCAACCACCTCCCATCCTTAATAGAGATTCACGTTAAAAGCCAAAGAGAACACTAAAGTCAATGACTGCCACCGTTAAAAAGTTAGTCAACCAGCCCTACAAGTACGGCTTTGTCACCGATATCGAAGCCGATACGATTCCTCGCGGCATCAGTGAGGACGTAGTCCGTTTGATCTCGGCTAAGAAGAATGAACCAGAATTCATGCTGGAATTCCGTCTCAAAGCCTACCGACAATGGCAAAAGATGACGGAACCCACCTGGCCTCACGTCGCTTACCCGCCGATTGACTACCAAAACATTATTTATTACTCTGCCCCTAAAAAGAAAACCGAAAAGCTCAACAGCCTGGAAGAGGTTGATCCAGCCTTATTAGAAACCTTTGAAAAGCTAGGCATCCCCTTGTCCGAGCAAAAACGGCTGTCTAACGTCGCCGTGGATGCCATTTTTGACAGTGTTTCTATCGGCACCACCTTCAAAGAAAAATTGGCGGAAGCTGGAGTCATCTTCTGTTCTATCTCCGAAGCGCTGCAAGAACATCCAGAGTTAGTCAAAAAGTACCTGGGCAGCGTCGTCCCGGTGGGAGACAATTACTTTGCCGCACTCAACTCTGCTGTCTTCAGTGACGGTTCCTTCGTCTTCATTCCCAAAGGCGTCAAATGCCCTATGGAACTGTCTACCTACTTCCGCATTAATAGTGGGGACACCGGACAGTTTGAGCGCACCCTGATTATTGCCGAAGAAGGGAGTTCTGTCAGCTACTTAGAAGGCTGCACCGCTCCCATGTACGATACCAATCAGCTTCACGCCGCAGTTGTGGAACTGGTGGCACTTGATAATGCGGACATTAAATACTCCACCGTCCAGAACTGGTACGCCGGGGACGAAAACGGCAAAGGCGGTATCTATAACTTTGTCACCAAGCGGGGGTTGTGCAAGGGTGTCAACTCGAAGATTTCCTGGACGCAGGTGGAAACGGGTTCGGCAATTACTTGGAAGTACCCCAGTTGCGTACTAGTCGGGGATAATTCCGTAGGAGAATTTTACTCTGTGGCGCTGACGAATAACGCCCAGCAAGCCGACACTGGCACCAAGATGATGCATATCGGCAAAAATACCCGCAGCACGATTATTTCTAAAGGAATTTCCGCTGGACGTTCCCAAAATAGCTATCGGGGACTAGTAAAAATTGGTTCCAAGGCAGCAGGAGCGAGAAACTACTCCCAGTGTGATTCAATGCTAATTGGCGATACCGCTGAGGCGAATACCTTCCCCTACATCCAAGTGGAAAACAACACCGCCAAGGTAGAACACGAAGCATCTACGTCCAAAATTGGGGAAGACCAACTATTCTACTTCAGTCAACGGGGTATCTCAGAAGAAGATGCTATCTCGATGATGGTTAGCGGTTTCTGTAAGGATGTCTTTAATGAACTCCCCATGGAATTTGCCGCTGAAGCCGATAAATTACTGAGTTTGAAACTCGAAGGTGCAGTTGGATAATAAACTTTGCGAACCTCAGCGCTTCCTTGGCGCTACTCTGCGTTAAAAAAACGCAAAGGTACGCTGAGGATAACGCAGAGGTACGCTGAGGAGTTGTGAGGTGAAAAATGATTAAGGAAAATAGTGAAGTAATTCTGTCGGTTCGGAATTTGACGGCAGAGGTGGATGGGAATCCAATTCTCAAGGGATTTAATCTAGATGTGAGGGCGGGGGAAATTCACGCCATCATGGGTCAAAATGGTTCTGGGAAGAGTACCTTTTCTAAAGTGTTAGCCGGTCATCCCGCTTATGAGGTGACGGGCGGCGAAGTTGTCTTTCTGGGGCAAAACTTGCTGGAAATGGAGCCGGAGGAACGGGCGCTTGCTGGTATTTTTCTGGCGTTTCAGTACCCCTTGGAGATTCCGGGTGTCAGCAATCTAGACTTCTTGCGCGTGGCGTACAATTCCCGTCGCAAGCAGCAGGGATTGGACGAAATTGATACCTTTGATTTTGAAGATTTGGTACAGGAAAAGCTGGAAATTGTCAAGATGAATCCCAGCTTTTTGGAGCGCAGTCTGAATGAGGGCTTTTCTGGGGGTGAAAAGAAGCGGAATGAGATTCTCCAGATGGCTTTATTAGAGCCAAAGCTGGCTATTTTAGATGAGACAGATTCGGGTTTGGATATTGACGCCCTAAAGATTGTCTCCAATGGGGTAAATCAGTTGGCGAGTTCAGAGAATGCCATGATTTTGATTACCCATTACCAGCGGATGCTCAATTATATCGAGCCGGATTATGTCCATGTTATGGCTGCGGGTCGTATTCTGAAAACGGGTGGTAAGGAACTGGCGTTAGAACTGGAATCCCGTGGTTATGACTGGGTGGTAGAGGAAGAAGCGGCACTTCGACAAGGCTCAGTGACTACAGAGGTGAGTGTCTAATGAGTACGCAAGTTTCTGCCAAACCAGAGATTTCTTATCTGACGAGACTGCTGGAACAATCTCGCCAAGGCAAGACGGAATTATCTTCTTTACAAGAAGTACGCAACCAAGCGACGGCTATTGTTCAAGAATTGGCTATCCCTACCAAGCGGGATGAAGAATGGCGGTTTACTGATTTGTCGCCCCTTTTGCAGGTGCAATTTCAGGGGGTAGAGACGTGGGATGCAATGTCTCTACAGCAGATGGATATTACCCCGCTAACCTTGCCGGAAGCGGCTGACAGTCGATTGGTATTTGTTAATGGGATTTATGCGCCGGAACTATCCTCGGTTTCTGGGATACCCGATGGGGTGTATGTTGGGAATTTAACGGCGCTAGCACCGGAGTACGAAACCCGCATCGGCGACTATTTAGGTAAGCAACAGGGAACTTCAGAAGTCTTTACCGCCCTCAATACGGCTGGACTAACAGATGCAGCAGTGGTGTGGGTATCGAAAAATAAAATAGTAGAGACACCTATCCACCTGTTATTTGTCTCCACCACCAATGATGTACCCCTGATTTGTCAACCCCGTTGTCTGGTGGTTGCAGAAGCCGGCTCTTATCTGAATTTAGTCGAGCATTATGCGGCAAATGTGGAAGGATGTCCTGATATTCGTGTTAATCATCCCTATTTCAACAACCAGGTGACAGAGATTTGGGTTGAGGAAAATGCCCAAGTGATTCATACCCGGAATCAGCGGGAAGCGGGAGATGGATTTCACATCGGCAAAACTGCCGTAGCCCAAGGGCGGAATAGTCGTTACACCTGCAATGGGATTAGTTTGGGGGGCAGACTATCCCGACACAATTTGGAAATCTTCCAGATGGGTGAGGGAACGGAAACGTTCTTAAATGGTTTAACGGTTATCGGTGGCGAACAGTTGGCGGATACCCATAGCGTTATAGCGTTAAATCATCCCAATAGCACCAGCAACCAACTGCACAAATGTATTGTGGATAACCGCGCCCATGGGGTTTTCAACGGTAAAGTTTTCGTGCCTCGAGCGGCTCAATTCACGAATGCCGCCCAGTTAAATCGCAACCTGTTGCTATCTCCTAAAGCCCGTGTTGATACCAAACCTCAGTTAGAAATTACTGCCGATCAAGTAAAATGCTCCCACGGTGCTACTGTTAGCCAACTTGATCCAGAGGAAGTTTTTTATCTGCAAAGTCGGGGACTTAATGAAGCGAATGCCCGCAACCTACTGCTTGATGCGTTTGTGGCTGAGATTCTAAACCGCGTTCCCGTTCCTTCCCTGCGCCAACGGCTTTCTCAGTGTGCTGCCTGTAGAACCTCCGTTGCCACTGATAACCAATGAACCCTTCATTGCTGCCCAATGACTCTGATTAAAGAAAAAACCATTGCTGCCAAGGTGCGTCCTGATTTCCCCATTCTGCATCAGGAAGTCCATGGCAAACCTCTAATTTACTTTGACAGTGCTGCCACGTCTCAAAAACCCGTGGCGGTGCTGGACGCCCTGCGCCATTACTACGAACAGGATAATGCCAACGTCCACCGGGGTGCTCATACCCTTAGTGTGAAAGCCACAGAAGCGTATGAGGGGGCTAGAGATAAAGTAGCCCGCTTTGTGAATGCGGCATCGCGGAATGAGATTGTTTTCACCCGCAATGCTAGCGAAGCGATTAACTTAGTGGCGTATAGTTGGGGCTTGAACAATTTGCAGCCGGGAGATGAAATTATTCTCTCGGTGATGGAACACCACAGCAACATTGTTCCTTGGCAAATTATTGCCCAGAAAACAGGGGCAGTCCTTAAGTATGTGGAACTGACATCAGACGGTGAGTTTGACTTGGAACAGTTCCGGCAACTCATTACTGATAAAACTAAATTGGTAGGTGTGGTTCATGTCTCTAACACCTTGGGTTGTATTAATCCAGTCGAAGAAATTATTGCGATCGCACACCAATACGGTGCTAAGGTACTGATTGACGCTTGCCAGTCAGTACCGCATATGCCGATTGACGTTCAGGCAATGGACTGTGATTGGCTGGTGGCATCGGGTCATAAAATGTGTGCGCCTACAGGTATTGGCTTCTTGTATGGGAAATTAGACTTATTGCTAGCAATGCCGCCGTTTATGGGTGGCGGCGAGATGATTTCCGAAGTCTTTCTAGATCATTCCACTTATGCTGAATTGCCCCACAAATTTGAAGCGGGGACTCCGGCAATTGGGGAAGCGATCGCATTAGGAGCGGCGGTAGACTATTTAAGTGGGATAGGTATGGATAAAATCCATGCTTATGAGGAAGAATTAACTGCCTATCTCTTCGAGCAATTACGGCAGATTCCTGATGTGAAAATCTATGGACCCCAACCCACAGCAGAGGGGAAAGGAAGGGCAGCACTGGCGTCGTTTAGCGTTACGGGACTCGATTCTAGCGATGTGTCTACGTTGGTGGATCAAGAAGGTGTAGCCATTCGTTCAGGACATCACTGCACGCAACCGTTACACCGTGTTTTGGGCGTAGCGGGTACGGCACGGGCGAGTTTGTATTTCTACAATACGCGGGAAGAGATTGATGGGTTTATTAAGGCGCTGAAGGAAACGATTGAGTTTTTTAAGAGTGTCTTGGAGTAAAGGAACGCTGTAGAGTCTTTGGCAGCAATCTTCAGTTATGGTTGTAGGGTGGGCATTGCTCACCCTTTACTGTTCTAGAGGTTATCCCACCTTGAAATGATTAGTACCTCAACTCCTGCTGAACAACGAACCGTACTGCGAAATATTAGTTGGCAAACCTTTGAAACCTTGTTGAAAGAGACAGGTGAAGATAGAGGTTCACGGTTTGCTTATGACGGCGGTACCTTAGAAATTATGACTCCACTTTTTGAACATGAAAATCCTAAAATTCAATTGGATCGCTTCATTGTTGCCTTAGCTGAGGAATTAAAAGTTGAAATAAAAAGTGCTGGTTCTACGACTCTGAAGCGTGAAGCAGTAAAGCGAGGGATAGAACCAGATAATTGTTACTATATCCAAAATGAACCCGCTGTTAGAGGTAGGCAACAACTAGACTTAGAAACCGATCCGCCACCTGATTTAGCGATTGAAATTGATATTACTAGTAGTTCTATTAACAAGTCCGGGATTTACTCAGCGCTGAGTGTCCCTGAACTTTGGAGGTATAACGGGCGAGTTTTGAAATTTTATCAGTTAGTAGAGGGGCAGTATGTTGAGTGTGAGTTTAGCATCGCTTTTCCCCTGGTATCGGTGAGTGAGATGAGCCGATTTATTGAGCAGAGTAAAACAATGGGGGAAATTGCTTTGCTGAAATCGTTTCGAGCTTGGGTAAGGGAGAAGATGATATTGTAGGTTATTAATGAAGCTTTAGTCTTGCTTCAGGTTCCTATTTCTGTAAATTCAATTAAGGAAGAAGAACCTATTATTTCAATTATTTTAATTTGCATAATTTTCCCGTTGCAGTCTTCAAGCTGTAGCGGTTTGCCTAGAGTGAAATAAACAGGTTGTTGCTGACCACCTTCGATAGCGATATTGTCTGCATACAGGTATAAACGATCTGAGGTATCACGTATAGGATTTAAGCGACCCTGGAACTTAGGTAAATATCCTGTACCATCGGGACATATAATCGAGCCTGTGTTTTCTTTTTTTTGTACCTTTATTTCTAAATCACTCACAGGGTCAAAGCCTCGCTTAATGTAAGCAGGAAAGTTACTATGAGCAAAAAAAACTGTGAATATCCTTCCCTTGGGTATCTCAAAAAATGCTGTGCCTGCTGAATTAGTGCTTCCACCTAAATAGGTTTTATTTTCAGCAATAAGAAGAATAGTCGCATTAACAATCGGATTTCCAATTTCATCTTTGGCAATAACTTTAACAGTTTCTCTTAATCCTAAATTACTAGCAGTGCTTTCTTGATCTACTTCTTGTTCATAAACTTGCTTTTCTTCCTGCCGTACTTCCTCAACTACAGTTTCATTGGCTCCATACAACTGAAGAAGATGTGAAAGTTCAATGATATGAAACGATTGCCCTTCTGAGTAACGTCTGAATTCATCTACAAGTTCATATCGGGGATATAAAGCATCATTCCCTTTCTTGTGCCACCAGTCAGGCTTTTTGTCTCCAGACACAAAGATGACACTCTTCTTATGAATCTTGCCGATTTCCAGGATTGTATGCCATATCAGCAAATCACCTACACCTTTATCTGGCTTTGATGAGTCTTCATAGCCAGGAGGAATCTTACATTCTTGACGTATGTCTAGATCCTTTTCTATTTCTTTATTGTCAATTTTTGGGTTTCTAAATACATCCTTGCTGAATAATTCAGCATAGATTAAGCTTACAGGATCGTTCCAAGTCCATTTCTTTATGTGGGTCAGAACTTTTCCTATTGCTTTTCTATATTCTCGTAACTGTTTCTCAATTTCATCCTCTAGGCGTATAACTTCTTGATATTCGTCTAAAAACTCCAGTAGAGGATATCTACCCTTTTTTATTTGAGTATTTTCATCTCTTTCCTTGCAAAAATCTTGATACAAATCGATAAGTTTATTAGGTCTATTGTTGGCAAATTCACGAGCCACTTGTACAGGAACAATTAAACGAGATTCAGAAATTAAAGTCTCATAAGTAGTTCTGATCTGAGCAAGGCTTTCTTTACTAGTTGTATAAGGTATTAGTAGAACATTTGTATCAAGTACTATGTAGCAATCATCTTTGATTTGTTCTAAGCTATTTAAATGATTTTTAAAGATTGATTCGACTTCAGGATAAATAGAATCAGCAATAAAGATATTTTTATATACTTTATTTTTATTCTGTTCTGACATACTTATCAACTATTAATGATTAAACAAATCTTAAGTGTAGTGCTTGGTGGAGTTCTAGATATTCTCTCTAAGTAGCTACTACTCGCTTTTCCTAGCATACTCTTTGCTAAAAGTAAAATAAGAGCACACCCAACTCGTCCGGACAACAGTGATGGGTAATCAATACTCAGTTTACTGCTAGGGTACATTTGCTTAAAAGCTTAAGCCTACTATAGTCAATCCTATCACTAAAACCCATGCTGAAGAAGATGCATTTCAGCAAACGGCAGATGCAGGCATTATAGACTGGCTATAGAATAATTATAAATTATAACTGCTAGTGACAGTAAAACTCTAACAGTTCAATCACTAAAGAGAAGGAGGCAATAATGTTTGTATCAGACTTATCAGTTGAAAAATGGGTCGGTAACAAGAATGAAGGTGACTTAATCGAAAATCCCGGTTGGAGCCAGTTAGAAGCAGCTATCCGCGAGTTAGATGGCAAGAGTAAAACTCTAGTGACATTAGGAGCAGACGACGAAACTTACATGACTATTGGCGGGGGAAATGCCGAAAAATATGTTATCTCAGTCACCTTCGATAATCTAGACTTCTATAACTTAGTCGATTTATCCCAACCCGAAGAAACAGAAAAGCTAGTTGTTGGTGGACAAGAAGGGATTTATCCCGCTAAGATGTGCGTTGATTTATTACGCTGTCTGCTAGCGGCAAGAACATTTTCAGAATCGGGAGAACTCGATCCATTGCTGTCTTGGGAAGAAGATAAGTCATTAGTAGCAGTGTAAAATCAGGTTTGATTGTCAGGTTAAAGAATCTGGATTTACGCCAAGCGATCGCTCGATTATCTGTAGGTTGACACAAGGCACGATAGGTGAGTGATAACAGGACGCGATCGCGTTCGTGCAAAAAGGCAGGAGGCAGAAACCCGAACTAAACTGAGATAAGGTATCGGTGAGAGCGTCGAGGCGGTATGGATATTCTCATTGTTGAAGACGAACCGGAAATCGCCAAACTCATCCAACTTACCCTAGAACGAGAGGGGTTTACCTGTCAGGTATGCCGGGATGGACTCACGGCACTGCAAGCCTTTCAGTCGCAACAACCGGATGTCATTCTTCTGGATTTGATGCTACCTGGGCTCGATGGATTGGAGGTTTGTGCCAGAATTCGCCAAAAACCTGGAGCCAAAGACCCTTATATATTAATGTTGACGGCAAAGGGAGAAGAAATTGACCGGATTATCGGTTTATCCACTGGCGCAGATGATTACCTAGTCAAACCCTTTAGCCCCACCGAACTAGTTGCCAGAGTCCGGGCACTTTTGCGGCGCAGTCTGCGTCACGGCGGACAGTCTTTGGTTTACCGTACCTCCCATTTCACAGTCGATGTAGACCAGCATACTGCCAGCCGCCATCTAGAGTCTGGGGAGTTAGAAGTCCTAGACTTGACTACCTTAGAATTCAATCTCTTGGCAACCTTTATCAGTCAACCTGGGCGAGTTTGGAGTCGCACTCAACTGATTGATAAGCTTTGGGGCGATGACTTTTTTGGAGATGAGCGAGTTGTGGATACCCATGTGGCGCGGTTGCGAAAAAAGATCGAGCTAGACTCTTCTAACCCAACCTTTGTTAAGACAGTAATTGGCGTCGGCTACAAATTTGAAGACAGCACGAATTCTTAACGCCATGAAGACAGGTTTACGCCGGACAAAATCCTTGCCCTTGGTATCGCGCCTCTTTTTCTCCCATTTATTAGTCATGATTGCGGGAGTCAGTTCTTTTGTGATGATTAGTAAGCTGTCTTCCCCACGTTTTTTTATTTGGCATCTGCAACGACTCGAAGGTAGTGGCTTTAGTTTAGTGTATGCCCGTCCCTATCTCGTCAAAGGATTTCAAGCTGCTTGGAATCGTAGCACCCTTTGGTCAGTTCTTGTCGGTGCGACTGCGGCTGGAGGACTTAGCTATTGGGTTTCCCAGCGAATTGTGCAACCTCTGACGCAAATCGAGCAAGTGACGAAGAAGTTTGCCGCCGGACAGTTGGATGAGCGATTGCCTCCGAGTGACATTCCCGAAATTAACCAACTGGCGATTAGCTTTAATCGGATGGCGGTGAGTTTAGAAGATGTGGAACAGCGTAGGCGAGAATTAGTGAGTGACTTGACTCACGAATTGCGAACGCCTCTGACGGTGCTGCGAGGTTATTTAGAAGAATTAGCGGCGGAACGAATCGAACCAACACCGGAAGTTTACCAACGGTTGGCAAAAGAAACTCGGCGTCTGGAACGGTTGATTGGTGATTTGCAAGAACTATCTAAGGCAGAAGCGGGTTATTTGCCGATTAAACTTGTGTCGGTTAATTTGTGTCCTTTGTTGGACTCGTTGGTGCAGAAATTTTCTGATCAGTTGCTCGAAGAAGGACCTGAATTACGCTTGGAATGTCCTGACGAATTGCCACCTGTATTGGCTGATATCGATCGCGTTGAACAAGTATTGGTTAACCTTATTGGCAATGCGATTACTTATACCCAGACGGGTTCGATTATAGTGCGGGCGTGGACGGAATTGGCAGGGGAAAGCGATCGCATTCCTAGATTGTGGATTTCGGTGACAGACACGGGTGTGGGAATTGCACCGGCAGATTTGCCCCATGTGTTTGAGCGGTTCTGGCGGGCAGAGAAATCTCGCAATCAGAATACAGGGGGAACGGGAATTGGGTTGGCAATCTCGAAGCGGCTAATAGAATTGCAAGGTGGTGAGATTGAAGTAGAAAGTCAACTGGGAGTTGGCAGTACGTTTCGGTTTTATTTGCCCTTAGGATAAGGGGTAACGTTCTTAATACAGATATGCTAACATCTTGGGTGCTTTCCTTTAAAAAAATTCTATCGGTGATTGAAGAAGCCAGCGATTGCGTTGTTCTTCAACTCCCTCTCATTCCTTTAACACGTCCCCAACTTACACTTAACCTTGAGGCTGTATCACCAGGATTAATGGCAGCCATTCAAACCCTAGCGACTGATGGGGGTACTGAGACAGAGTTAACTAATTTAGTAATGCAGATTGATGGAGCCTCACAACTGCCTAACTTTTATTACTACTTAGAAAAATTCATAACGTTAGGACTCCTTTGCTATACCCTGGTTGAAGCCGAACGTCCCCTTGCCACATTAGTTCCCCTATCCCTCAATCCGCAATTGGAGTTACGACTGTTACGCTTCTCAGTCACCCAGCAAAGGTATCGGTTGTCTCGTTTTGCCTACTGCCACAGAAATCAAGAGGAGATGGTGTTGGAATCTCCCCTCTCCCATGCCCAAGTGATTTTAACGGATTCCCAATGTGCCATGCTGGTTGCAGAATTGGCGAAACCGCAGTCGGCTGAAACACTCTACCATAAAGTACCAACCCTTTCCCAACAGACCATTCAACAATTTCTTAACATCTTGTTAATGGCAAAAATGATTGGTGAAGCGACAGAAGAGGGCAAGCTTCCGGCAGACGAAAACTTGGCACTAACTCAATGGGAGTTTCACGACCTATTATTTCATTCTAGAAGTAGAGCGGGGAGGCACAGCAACTCAGCCGGAAAAACTCAGCGTTTTGTAGGGCAATTTTCACCACAGCCTGTCACAAAACCCCAGATGTCAAAGGATAGGATTGACCTTTACAAGCCGGATTTGCAAAAACTAAATGAGGAAGACGCTCCGTTTACCCTGATTGTGGAGAAGAGACAATCGGTGCGAAGTTATAACGATGAAGAACCAATAACAGCTCGGCAATTGGGTGAATTTCTGTATCGTACAGCTCGGATTAAACGAATCTTTGCCAAGGATTATGGGGAATGTAGCAATCGTCCTTACGTCAATGGTGGCACCTGTTATGAATTTGAGCTTTATCCAGTGATCAACCTTTGCCAAGGGATTCCTGCCAGTTTATATCATTATTGCCCCAAAGAACACCAGCTTGAACGGCTTTCGGGAAAAACGCCTCAAATTGAGGAACTGTTGGAACAGGCACGATTAACGAATTTCAAAGTCTCCATGCCGCAGATCTTAGTCGTGATTACTGCCCGTTTTTCGCGAGTCCTTTGGAATTATGAATCCATCGCCTACGCTACGATTCTCAAAAATCTGGGGGCTTTGTATCAAACCCTGTACTTAGTCGCAACTGCGATGAATCTCGCGCCTTGTGCGCTGGGTACTGGCAATACAGACTTGTTCGCCGCAACCGTTGGCACCGACTACTATACTGAATCATCGGTTGGAGAGTTTCTCTTGGGAAGCCGCCCCACAGACTACCATCATCTTGATCTGTAGACTATCTTTAGTGAGAGTATTTAGTATAGTTTCATAAAACAAAAGCAGGTTGGCAAAACAAGGGGTCAGGTTCAGGCTCTGAGTCTTTCCGTAAAGCTTCTACAGGGTACATCCTTCCCTCAGAACGTTGGCTAAACTGCACTCAGTTGACTTTGGAGGCAAAACGTGCTAATAGATAATTGGAAAGACTTTCAAAAAGAAGTATCTAGACTAATTGCCAAAGCCTGGTTAGATGAAGAATTTAAGCAACGCTTGATCTCAGATCCGGCGGCTGTACTGGCAGAACATAGTCTAACTGTAGCTAGTGGTGTGCAAGTCAGAGTGAATGAAACTATATTAGTCGGGTCGATTACGAATATCACGAATAGTCTAGACAGTGATGCAGTTTACGAAATTCCTCTACCTCCCAAACCCCCTGAACTCACAGATTCACAGATACAGTCGTGGTCTAGTGGGGGTGAAGCCGTAAATAGCATAGTAGGATGCATTTGACACACTGTTCTACCCTCGTCTAAGCAAGGATTAGTACAAGGGTGGGCAATGCTCACCCTTCATTCTTCTTTTACCTTTTCGATAGGAGATGAGTGAGTAAATACCGACTGGATTATTCTCAGTCGGGATGAATAGTTATTGTGCCTTTAAATCATTTTTGGAAAGAATTTCTTCTATTATTGCTGAGTTAAATATGTAAGTCCATGTTGTTAAATTAGGGCGGCTGGTTACTAATTTTTCTTTATTGAAATTTACTTCCATTGTACAACTTAAATAGGCAAGCTATAGTAGGAAAATATAGAAGTTAAATTATTTTTTTCCTATTCATGTACGTTTTTATTCATAATAGTTTACAACGTAGTCTCTATAAAATCAGCAATAAAACTTGGCAATGGCTTAAGACTTTATCTCTAACGCTAATCCTGACACTTCTCTTTATCTTTAGCCTACCAAACCATGTATATGCTGTAGAGAATTCCCTTCAGTTTGACCATATCACTGTCGATCAGGGTTTATCTCAAAGTGGTGTAATTTCAATCCTTCAGGATAGTCGCGGACTGATGTGGTTTGGCACACAGGATGGACTCAACATCTATGACGGATATAATTTTAAAATCTACAAATATGATGAACTGAATCCCCATTCCTTATCCGATAACTTTATTGCATCTCTGTATGAAGACCGTTCAGGGACAATCTGGGTTGGCACCGATGGGGGAGGACTAAATCGATTTAATCGCGCCACTGAACAATTTACTCATTACACCTACAACCCAAACGATCCCCATAGCTTAAGTAATAACCGAGTCTTATCCATTCACGAAGATCACTCAGGAACAATCTGGGTTGGCACTGATGGGGGAGGACTCAACCGATTTAATCGCGTCACTGAACAGTTCACTCATTACATTCACAATCCAGAGGACTCGACTAGTTTGGGTAATAATACAGTATTCGCAATTTATGAAGATAAGTTGGGAAGGCTTTGGATTGGTACAGGGGGGGGAGGACTCAACCAATTTAATCCGGAAACGGGTCAATTTAAACAGTACAAGCATGAACCCAACCAACCCCATAGCTTGGGGAACAATACAGTTTTATCTATCTATGAAGACCAGTCCAATCGGTTATGGATCGGTACGAATGGAGGTGGACTCAATCAATTCAATCGTGAAACCGAGCAATTCGTCCGTTACACGCACAATCTTAACAATCCCAATAGTTTAAGCCACGATACAGTCAGTTCAATTGCGGAAGACCAATTCGGCAATCTCTGGTTAGCAACGAGTAATTGGTATGTGAATTCCTATGGCGCAGGACTGGATAAATTCGACCCAGAAACCCAACAATTCACCCATTACACTCATGATCCGGCTAACCCCAATAGCCTCAGTGACAATATCATTTCTTGCGTTTTGAGAGATCGAGCGGGCATTATCTGGACAGCGAATGCATTCAGTGGTATCAATAAATTTGATGAGAAAGGATCGAAATTCAAGCATTACAAACATGAACCAACGAACCCTCAAAGTTTGAGTAGTAATCATGTAATGTCTATTGATGAAGACCGAAACGGTAGGATCTGGATTGGCACATCCGATGGTGGACTCAATCAATTTAATCGAAAAACCGGGCAATTCATCCACTACACCCATGACCCAAATAACCCCACCAGTTTAAGTAATAACGGAGTCTGGTCTACCTATGAAGACCAATTCGGAACATTCTGGGTGGGTACATTTGGGGGCGGACTCAATCAACTGAATCGAAAAACCGGGCAATTCACCCATTACACCCACGACCCAAATAACCCTACCAGCTTGAGTGATAATACTGTCGCCTCTATCTATGAAGACCATTTCGGCACACTCTGGATAGGTACATTTAGTGGCGGACTCAATCAATTGAATCGAGAAACGGGGCAATTCACCCATTACACCCACGACCCGAATAACCCCACCAGTCTGAGTGATAATAATGTCTGGGTTATCTACGAAGACCAGTCGGATACCCTTTGGATTGGGAGTTACGGTCAAGGCGGACTGAATCGGTTTAATCGCTCAACCCAGGAGTTTACCCACTATAAACACGACCCAAATAACCCGAATAGCTTGATTTACGATCGCATTGATAGTATCTACGAATACCCGGCAGGGACTCTCTGGATTGGCACCTTTGGCGGCGGACTGGATAAGTTTGATATTGCCACCGAAACCTTTACCCATTATACCGAAAAAGACGGTCTACCCAATAATTCGGTGATTGGCATCTTAGGGGATGATAAAGGAAACCTTTGGTTAAGTACGGGCAAAGGTTTATCTAAATTTAATCCTCAAACGGAAACCTTTCGGAATTATGATGTCGAAGATGGATTGCAAAGCAATGAATTCGATGGCGTGAAAGCCCATTTAAAAAGTAAAACCGGTGAACTGTTTTTTGGGGGATTAAATGGCTTCAATGTCTTTAACCCCAGCCACATCAAAGATAACCCTCACCTTCCTCCCCTGATTCTGACCGATTTTAAAAAATTTAATCAGAGCGTCAAACTCAATACCGCTATCTCAGAAACCCAAACGATTAAATTATCTTACAAAGACAACTTCTTTGGCTTTGAATTTGCTGCCCTCGACTATACCAACTCTGCCAAAAATCAATACGCTTACAAACTCGTCGGCTTTGACAAAGATTGGATTTATTCTGGCACAAGGCGCTATGCCACCTATACCAACCTGGATGGCGGCACCTATATCTTTAGAGTCAAAGGCTCAAACAACGACGGCGTTTGGAACGAAGAAGGCACGTCTATTAAGATTATTATTTCTCCTCCCCCCTGGAAAACCTGGTGGGCTTACAGCCTTTATATGATGGGTTTAGTTGCTGCTGTTATTGCATATACCCAATGGAGAACAGCCGCTAAGGAACGAGAAAATCAGGTACTGCGCGAGAGTGAAAGACGGCTGACGCAATTCCTAGAAGCCATGCCAGTGGGTGTGTTTATCATTGATGCCGATGGCAACACTTACTACGCCAACCAAACCGCACAGCAGTTACTGGGAAAAGGAATTGCCAAGGATGCGGCGGTTGCAGAATTTCCAGAGGTTTATCAGGCTTATATTGAGGGAAGCGATCGCCTTTACCCTACTGATCAACAACCCATTGTACAGGCGTTGAAAGGTCAAAGAACGACCGCCGATGATACCGAAATTCGCCAAGGCGACAAGACTATCCCCTTAGAAGTGTGGGCAACCCCCATCTTTGATGAAACGGGTAACGTTATTTACGCGATCGCTGCCTTTCAAGATATCACCCAACGCAAACAAGCCGAACGCGATCGCCTCCAGTTTACCCAAGAACTGGAAGCCAACAATAAAGCCTTGCAACGCCTCGACAAACTCAAAGACGAATTTTTAGCCAATACCTCCCACGAACTCCGCACCCCTCTCAACGGCATCATTGGCATTGCCGAATCCTTAATCGACGGTGCAGCCGGTTCTCTCACCGACAGGCAAATCGCCAACCTCTCCATGATTGCCTCCAGTGGCAAGCGTCTTTCCAACCTCGTCAACGATATCCTGGACTTCGCCAAACTCAAAAACGCCGACATCCAACTGCAACGCAAACCCGTAGACTTCCAACAAATCGCCGAAGTTGTCCTCACCCTCTGCCAAACCTTAGTCACAGGCAAACCCCTCAACCTGATCAACCAAATTCCACCCGACTTACCCGCCGTGGATGGCGACGAAGATCGCTTGCAACAAATCATGTACAATCTAGTCGGCAACGCCATCAAGTTTACCGATTCCGGGTCAGTCACCGTATCCGCTACGGTTGCAGAGGATTTCCTCAAAGTCACCGTTGCCGACACGGGTATTGGCATCTCTACCGACAAATTTGAGGATATCTTCAAATCCTTCGAGCAAGCCGATGCCTCCCTCTCCCGCGCCTATAGCGGCACCGGCTTAGGTCTGAGCATCACCAAACAACTGATAGAATTGCACGGTGGCACGATTCAGGTTGAATCTAAAGTTGGTGAGGGTTCCCGATTCATCTTTACCCTACCCATCACCTCCCAAACCCCCGAACCAATGTCACTCAGCAGTCAAAGGGTTGCTAGAGTCCAGCCGAATCAGACACAGCCATCCTTACCCCTCTCACCCAACCTCAATTTAAACAGCGCATTAACTATTCTGGTTGTAGACGACGAACCGATTAATTTACAAGTGGTGGTCAATCACCTATCCTTGCAAAATTATGCGATCGTGCAAGCCACCAATGGCATTGAGGCATTAGCAGCCCTGGAAAATGGTCTAAGACCGGATCTAATCTTACTCGATATCATGATGCCAAAGATGTCCGGCTATCAAGTCTGCCGAACCATCCGCGAACGGTTTCCAGCCTCAGCCATGCCTGTTGTAATGTTAACCGCTAAAAATCAAGTTTCTGACCTTGTAGCAGGTTTAGATGCGGGAGCTAATGATTACGTGACTAAACCCGTTCTCAAAAACGAACTCCTAGCGCGAATCAAAACCCATATTAATCTCTCTAAAATCAATATCGCCTACAGTCGCTTTGTCCCTCATGAATTTCTGCGCTTTTTAGGACGGGAAAGCATCATAGATGTACGTCTGGGCGACCAAGTGCAGCAGGAAATGTCTATTTTATTTGCAGACATTCGTAACTTTACCGCCTTATCGGAGGGGATGACTCCCACAGAAAACTTTAATTTTATCAATGCCTACTTGAGACGAGTCGGTCCCATCGTTCGCCAGCACAACGGCTTTATTGATAAATATATTGGTGATGCAATAATGGCACTGTTTCCAGAAAAAGCAGAAGATGCCTTGCACGCGGCGATTGCAATGCAACAACAAGTCACGCTCTACAATATCCACCGTCAAAAGTGCGGCTATCCACCCATTGCCATTGGCATTGGTTTACATACGGGTACGTTAATGCTAGGCACCATTGGCGAAGAACAGCGGATGGAAAGCACGGTTATTTCCGATACCGTTAACTTAGCATCGCGCCTAGAAGATTTGACCAAAGTCTATGGGGCATCCATTTTGATTAGCGGACAGAGTCTGTTTAGTCTAGAGCAGCAAATAAATTATAACTATCGATTTATCGGTCAAGTTGAATTAAAAGGCAAAAAATATTTGGTTCCAGTGTTTGAGGTGTTTGACGCCGATTCCATTGCGATGCGAGAGTTAAAGCAGGAAACAAAGACACGATTTGAAGAGGCAGTTATCCTTTATCACCAGAAAAAATTCACTGAGGCACAGCAAATTTTCCAAGAAATTCTGCAAATCAATGAGCAAGATCGAGGGGCGAAGCTCTATGTCCAACGGTGTGATACTACCCTCAGAAGTATTATTAGCGATGCAGGCAACTTACAGGGCTTTTCAGGTGAGTGAGGTACTCAAGATCCCCGACTTCTTCAAGAAGTCGGGGATCTTGCTTGGAGTCTCTATAGGACTTATCGATTCTGATTTGGAAAAGCCCCAGGTCGCACCGCTACCTCGATATCATTTTGATTGCGGCGCAATTCCACTTGCAACTCACTGCCAACGGGAGTGCCTTCAACTGCCCTTTGTACGTCCTCAGCATCATCCACAGACTGACCGTTGATTTGGCGGATAACATCACCAGCTCGCAATCCTGCCTTTTCTGCGGGTGAATTGCGCATCACTTTTGCAATCAGCACCCCTTTATCTTCGTTTACACTCAATCCAGAGTTAGGATTGCTGTTAATATTTTCCTTCAACTCTGGCGTTAACGTGACCATTTGAATGCCCAGGAAGGGATGTTCTACCTTGCCCTTCGTAATCAACTGGTCGGCAATTCCTTGGGCGGTTTTGATGGGAATCGCAAAGCCCAAACCTTGAGCGCCTTGAATGATTGCGGTGTTGATGCCAATCACTTGACCAGAGGCATTGAGTAGGGGTCCACCAGAGTTACCGGGGTTAATAGCGGCATCCGTTTGGATAAATTGAACTCGCTTATCGGGAACACCAACTTGTGAACTCGAACGACCTGTTGCACTAATGATACCCGTGGTGACGGTATTATCTAGACCCAAGGGGTTGCCAATTGCGATCGCCCATTCCCCAGGTCTAAGTTCATCAGAATTACCCAGGGTGACAATGGGAAGGTTTTCTGCTTGAATCTTGATTACAGCGACATCTGTCACAGAGTCAGTTCCCAATACCTCACCTTCAAAGGTGCGACCATCTTTGAGGATAACACTGACCTTATCAGCACCATCAATAACGTGAGCATTGGTCAGAATATGACCGTCGGTGTTGAGAATGAAACCCGATCCGGTTCCCCGTTCCACTCGCTCTTGGGATTGATCCGGAAATTGTGATCCAAAGAAATCCCGGAAAAATGGATTGTTAAACGCCTCTGGAATTTCAGTGGTAACGGTTCTAGAGGCATTAATCCGCACCACTGCCGGTCCAACGTTTTCGACAACGTTGGTGACAAAGTTGGCATTTTGCATCATCAAGGGGTTGCCAGTCGGCAGGTTCTGCCCCAAGGTATCGGGTGAAGCTTGAGCCGGAGTGCCTACTAAGGTGTCAGCATTACGAGTCGCCAAGTAACTGCCTGAAAAGGTGACGCCGGCTCCCAGCAACATCAGTGATAAATAGGTGACTGCCTTTTTGAAGGGAGAAGAAGCGGTGTTAGGAGAATTGGGGGTTTGGGTGTCTCGTGTCATAGTGATTCTGCGAACAGTGAAGTTGATTTATTTAAATGACGTGACTGTAGCTAATGAAGGTTCAACTCAGCAGGCAAGTCCGCGTCATACTCGCTTGAGCAATGCCAGCTAATCGGGGAGTCAACAGAATCATCGAGTACCGATCGCTGACATTTACCACTGTAGAGAGTCGTTATGACAGGGGCATGACAGAGATGTTTCGCTTCTGTGAAAGTTGGTGATAAGGGCGATCGCTTTTACTGTGATGGGTTACAGCGGATCGAGAGGCGCGATCGCTCCTCTTGCATAAGGGGAAGTGAACGAGCCATAAGTTGACTCACATCTTGCACCAGTCTCAACAAGCATTGTTCATGTAAGGTGGGCAGTGCTTTGAACACCTTTGGACACTAGCAATAGCGTTGGTAGGCACTGCCCACCCTACGTTTACCGATTTCAAAATACCACCCTCTAACTGGTCAATCGCTGCCATAATGCCATTTTCAGGATTATCCAACAACGAAGCCTTGACCTCCTGCAAATAATCCCGAATCGCTTCCTGGAGGATGGGGCGTTCTACCTTAACTGTATGCTGATAATCCCACACATCCCAAATAATAATCCCTACCGCCACAATCGGATCGAGAAACTGCGCTCCCAATTTGCCAGCCACTGTACCCCCGGTTTTTGCTGCCATCTTTGCCGCCGATTTCCCAGCAAAGGATACGGCAACTTTACTGCCGATTTTTGCTGCAACTGGAATCATTGCTTTGGCGAATAGGTAAGTACTGCCCCCAACTAATACCTTCAACGATAAGTTAGAAATATTTCCCTCTGTATCAGCAATGGTAATGGCAATATCTTCCAGATAACGTTCCCACTGTCCTTGCGGAATCTTGTAACTACTTTGAATCCTCGAAATATTTTTTCCGAGTTCAGCGACATACAGATTAATCGTATCCCTGGTGATTCTTTCTAATTCAAGTTGGGCAATTTTCGGTCGGAGAACTCGTTTGGCAAATTCCGTTTGGAAATCTTCCGTCACTTTTTCAGCAACGACTTGACTAGGAGGTGGGTTAGTGGTATTAATCCAGTGGGCTGCGGCTGACGATAACCAGATAAAGGGCGTAGTGAATTCAAGTTTCTTTTGGTTAAAGTAATCAAAATACCAATTGAGAAAACTACTATCTACGCGAGTCATTAACCCATCAACCCATTCATCCAATCGCTCTGATGCCAAGTGTTCTGCCTGGGTATGGGCATCGGTAATGGCTGTTGCGATCGCTTGATCGATTTGGGTAGAGTCTGGCAAAGTTTTTTCAATAACAACAATTTTACTCGTTTTGTTACTTGAAGTTTCTAAATCTGCCGTCATTGACTTACCAATAAACCCTCGACCGATTAGAGGAATAATCACAATCAGGATGACAGCAACCCATACAAAGGGAATCACTGATTTAAGTAACTCGCTCAAGGCTTGGATTCGATTAGTTTTTTCCCCATACGTCGCCTTTTCATTCGTGCTATTTACTGAGGGTAGTACTGGCGTAGGTTCGGATACAGACTCTAAATTCTGGTGTGGCTGGGAATCCATCGTAATTCCTAAACTGAATAATAAGGCTAATCCTCTTTTAACCTATTTGCTGTTTTTGGGTATTAATTTTTTGTAAATACACGGCATTGCCGTGTATTTACGTCCCCTCAAACTATGCTATTATAACGCACTAATTTTTATTCCCTCTAGGGATAGATGAAAGCAGGTATAGTTCCTCAACTACAGTAGAGCAATAAGCAATTTTTGTAGAAACTTATGACTCTGATAGCTGGAAAACCCGCTTCATTTTGGATTGATTCAACAGCCAAACTGACCTTTTCTCCCTTTGTCAATAACACAGTAGTCGATGTTGCCATTGTCGGTGCAGGTATTGCTGGATTGACGGCTGCCATGCTACTCAAGCGAGCAGGTAAAACCGTTGCTGTGATTGAGTCCCGACAGGTATCGACAGGTGTAAGTGGTCATACCACTGCCAAAATAACATCCCTTCACCAATTAATCTACGCCAATTTGATTAAAGAATTCGGTGCAGAAAAAGCACGACTCTATGGGGAGTCAAACCAGGCGGCAATCGAGCAAGTTGCTAAATTGGTTGAAGAAGAACAAATTGACTGCGAATTTAGCCGTCAAAGTGCTTACACTTTTTCTGACTCTCCAGAGCATTTAGATAAAATCGAAGCCGAAGTAGAAGCGGCTGTCAAATTGGGACTGCCAGCATCTTTTGTCAAAGATACCTCACTACCGTTTCCCATTACTGGAGCGGTGCAATTTGAGAACCAAGCTCAGTTTCACCCTCGAAAGTACCTGTTGCACCTAGCTCAAACTCTTCCTGGTAATGGCAGTTATCTGTTTGAGGAGACGCGAGTAGAGGGAGTTGAGGAAGGTTCTCCTTGTCAGATTACAACGAACCGAGGAGTGGTTAAAGCTGCCGATGTGATTGTAGCCACCAATCTGCCTATTTTAGACCAGGGACTATTCTTTGCCAAAACCTATCCCAAGCGTTCTTATATTGTTGCGGCACAGATCGAAACATCAAAAGCACCGGAGGGAATGTATATTGGTGTCGGTGAAAATTACCGCTCGATTCGCACGACTCCCTACGAGGGGGGTACGCTATTACTGGTTGGTGGCGAGGGTCATAAAACGGGTACAGTAGATGATACTGAGCAACGATACTTGCGGTTAGAAGACTACGCCCGCGATCGCTTTGGGGTTGATACCTTTGAGTACCGTTGGTCAACCCAAGATATGGTTTCTTTTGATAAGCTGCCTTACATCGGCAAACTCACACCCCTTAACAATCATATTTATGTGGCAACTGGGTTTACCCTCTGGGGAATGAGTAAGGGAACCCTATCTGGAATGCTGCTTTCAGACTTGATTTTAGGACGAGAGAATCCTTGGGCTGAACTTTATGATGCGACTCGCGCCACACCCTTTGTCTCTGAAACGTCTCTCAAGGAAAATAGTAATGTGGCGAAACATTGGGTAGGCGATCGCTTGAAGGGTTTAGATAACTCGTCCTTCTCTGAAGTGGCTAGAGATGAAGGGAAACTGGTTACTATCAATGGTAACAAAGTTGCTGCTTACCGAGATGAGCAAGGAACAGTTCACGCTGTTTCTGCTGTTTGCCCTCACCTTGCTTGTATTGTAGATTGGAATAGTGCTGAGAAGAGTTGGGATTGTCCCTGTCATGGTTCCCGTTTCACCTACGATGGAGAACTGATCCAAGGACCAGCGGTTAAAGATTTGGAGAGTTAGCAACGGATGTGATAACGGATGTAACGGATAAGTTATTGGTGAGAAATCCAATTATTTGCAGAAACTAATAACCTATCCGCTACAAAATCCGCTGCTAACCTACCTCTGCCATCACCATTCCCATCAGTGCGATCGCACTCAGGCAAGCCTTACAGGGGTAAATATTCTACCTGGTTAGCATAATCTTCTAAATCGGTAGCTTTAGCAATCAGTTCCAGATCGCGCACGCAAATGCCAATAGTAACCAACAACTGATGGGCATAAATAACGCCAGCAAACGTTATTCCTTCCACTTGACGACATTGCGCTTCAATCAGCAAATCTCTATCTTGAGAAAACATGACGCGCCCCAGTTCCATTGCCCGGTCAAGTAAAATATCATCGGGTGTGTTCCGCCTGTCATCATCCTGAACTGTCAAAACATCCACACCACGCCGACGTAATCCTTCAGTAATGGCTTTATGGACGTGTTCATCCATATATAAAGCTACACTCACACGAGTAGCCCTTTTGCTCGGAGTTTAGCCGCTACAGGAGATATCCCCGCCTCTTTTCTGACTTGTTTTGCCCACTGCAAGCTTTCCTCTATTTCCGCATCAATTACTTCTTTATAATCCCAGTAATAAGCCAGTGCCGAGTAAATTTGGCTCATCGATAAGTAAGGATGCTGAACCTGCAATTCATCAGGACTCCAGCCATAAGCTATCTGAGCCATCACTAACTCAATCACTTTCAGGGTTGTCCCAGCAATAACAGGCACACCCTTATCATTGAGCTGCACATACTTATACTCAGTCGTCGTTGGCATTGTTCTAATGGATTTAGATATTGACCCATCTTATCGCTTTAGTAGGACGACTTCAAATGGAGTGGGTTAGCAACGGATGTGATAACGGATGTAACGGATAAGTTATTGGTGAGAAATCAAATTATTTGCAGAAACCAATAACCTATCCGCTACAAAATCCGCTGCTAACCTACCTCTGCCATCACCATTCCCATCAGTGCGATCGCAGAGGCATTATAATCAATGGCATATTCATTTGTAGCATAGGACTGCGCATCATCAATATAACTCAACAGTCCCAACCCTTTTGGTGCAATTCCATCCTGGGCTTCTGTATTCGGTCCCCCTACCATTAAACCAGGAATAACAATCTTTTTCGCCTGGGCAACTCGATGATGCACGTTCTGCACGGAATTTGAACCCACTCCTGTAACAAAAGAAAGATTAAACGGATTGCGTCCTAATAAATAATCCAACTGGTCAACGGCTGCATTAAAATACTCTGGATTGCCTGTTATTCGATAGGCATACAATAGTGTAATTCCTTCTTCCGCTGTTAACTTATTGGACGCCCATATAAACTTGTCATTTGCCAAACGGTAGCCACTCCCAGCCACCTTTGGCAGCAAAGTATCTGCCCGTTCCAGCAACTTTTCCTTAATCTGTTGGTTCAGACTATCCGAGCCTTTGCCATTGGTTTGCATTAGATAATCTATCATACCCAGCGAGGACGGGTCTTTCCATTCGAAAAGAGTATAAAAGAAGGACGGGATTTGTTGCTTTAGGTAGTCCTCAAACCTTGCATCCCCAGTAGTAATAAACAACTCTGCCGCCGCCCACAAACGGTCATCTTTATCCGTTGTTAATGCTTCATCCGTATCCCATTCCCCTGCCAAATATTTCCCAGAACCACTGTCATCCCCCTCAACCCAATCGACTCGCATCGCAGGTTCCGATTGCAAAAAGTCCCACGATTTTTGCGCGGCTTTTAAATAGTTTTTTGCCAACAAAACATCATGGGGGGTGTAAATTCTTGCTGCCATTGCCATCGCTGCGGCAAATTTGGCTGTTTCTGGTGTAGAAATACCGTAAATTAACCGGGGTTGGATATCTTCATTCGGCAGAATCATTCCGGGCCATTCTTTCCCCGACAGCTTGCGGTAGACAGCACCGTCTCGCCGCTGCATTGCCAGCATCCAATCTAGCCCTATCTTCATCTCATCTAGCAAATCCGGTCTGCCATTGCCGCTTTCAGGAATGGTGAGTTGTCGGTCAGAAAATAAATTGGGATAGTGTTCGTACAAGCTTAACAATCGCCCCACTGTCACCGCTGTAGGTCCGACATACTTGCCAAAATCTCCCGCATCGTGCCAACCCCCTCGGGCAAATTTTACCTCACCCGCCCGATTCACTTCATCGGTATGAGCGATCGCGCCGTCATTCAAATGGCAGGGAGAATGCCCAATCCCATTCACCGAATCCCGTACCACAACGCCGCACCGTTGCAGATAGTAAGACCGCAGCATTTTTACAAATGAATCCTGATAAATATTATTACCAATCTGAAATGGGTAAGATTCAACTGTACCGTATTTTAAGTAATATCTACCCTCCCGATTAAACGGTGTAAAATCAATAATTTGGATTACATTCTGACTGGCTTCATCATTACAAGCTTCTCCTAAGTTAGCCACAAAAACCGTGCGTTTATTTTTTGCATTTACCAGTTCTACTTGGCGGGTTTCAGGATTACTGAAATTAATTAAAAAAGCAGACTTAGGACTCGTTGGAGAGTATCCAACTTGATTAATGAGAAGTTTAGCCCGAGTCTCTCGCTCCACCGTTTGCGCTTGCCCCTTCCCCAATAACCCAGAGGCTATAGAAATAGTCCAACCCAAGAAAAATCTTCTACCCATTCTCATCATGCTTTTCCATTCAACTCACTTGTACGCACCAATTGGTAGAAGCCCCTTGAGATTTTGGATGGAACAGGCATCTTGCCTGCTCTACGGAGCCTTGGTAGGTTCAGTTCCAAAAATTTTCGTACCACTATTATAAACAGGAATGTTAGCGCGTTTGACCATTCCCCCTTTCTGAATCATCTCTTGATAAGACCAATCATTTTCCAGATTAAATGTTCCTATTGGACTTTTTAACTGAAACTGAACGTCTTTTTTGTAATGGGGTTCTCCACCAGGATAGAGCTGAGAACCCTCCACATCAACTTGAATGTAATAAATAGAACCTGCCCACGGTTTCAGTCCAGAAACCCTCACTCTAGACTGAGCCATGGAATTTACAGTTATATCTGTCGGTTTACCTCCAATACCAATGACTTCACTGATATCGACAAAATAGCGGTAGGATAACTTGCGGAGAATTCGAGCAGGATAGGCGGATTGATTGTAGATGGTAGCTTGAATCTCTATCAAATTATCACTCAAGGCTTTTGTCTGGGCTTCCACAAAAAACTCATCCTCCCGCTGTTCGGGTTCGGGAAAATTTGTCAACGGTTCCCCACCGTATTTGGCATACATTTTCGCCACGGCTCCTACAAATCCAGCATTGTAATCTGTGGCGACTTCCGTCATCTTAAAATTAGACCGTTCATCCACAAACTTATCCTGGCGATCAGGTCCACCAACTAATGCCCCATACAAAGGATGTCGCGTTTGCTCCGGAATTGTTTTGTTATTTGCCCACGAGCCATGGGCGGTTCTGTGGTGAGGTTGCGTGGGTGGATTGTTGCCAAACCCTATCACATAACTACGTTTTTGGGGATTTGAACCCAGGATGTAATTAACTTGGCGTTCGGCAAATGCATGGTATTTCCACTTTTTCCAAGGAGATTCCACCGAATCCCCATAAATAAAGGCTAAAAATGCCGTCTTTGCCGCATATCGGAGGGAACCCCATTCATCTAGCCACGCCAAACCCCCAGGTGTGGTGTGTATCTTTTTCCACCGACAGCGATCGCACCAATAATTTAACCACCGTTCGGCATCTTCTCTGTATTTCTGTTTCCCCGTTAATTCAGCGAGAAAAACATAACTGCCATAGGATTTATCATCCCACGTATGCGTCCAGTTATAGGAATTAATCGCATCCGGGCGATCGCTTAAATTATTGTAATCCTGTTCAGCTTTAATCAGATACTCTTGCTCGTCCGTCGCTCGATACAGCCATGCTGCTCCCCAAACAAGTTCATCATTATAGCCACTCGATTTATAATACTCATTCGCATCGGTAATACAATCTGAATACTTACCTCGATACTGGTCGGCAAATTCATACAATTCTCTAGCATGGCGCAACAGGGTATTGGCATAATTCGCATCGACTTTTTGAAAGACAATCGCAGAGGCTGCCATAGCTGCTGCTGTTTCTGCTGCTAAATCTGAGCCAGGACAAGATGCATCAATTTTATACGACGGGCGCTCCATTGGCATCACTTCCGCCGCACCCCACCAAGCATGATCCAAACTCCCTTGTCCTACCTGACCCCACAACACCGTTGGAGCCGGATGAGCTTTAATAAAATAGTCATTAACCCAGCGCAGATTATCCAGCATCAAGTCATACTGACCACTCTGTTTGTAGCCATCTTCATATTCAATGGCTCCCCATGCTAAAAGCGTGGTTGACGCTGCCATAGGAAAGCCAAATTTAATATGATCGCCAGCATCATACCAGCCCCCCGTCAAGTCAATTCCGTTATCAGCTCCGTCTTTTAATCCAGAATCACCACGCCATTCTACGCGATTGTTTGGGGGTAGCTTTCCCGATCGCTGTGCATCATAGAAGTAAATAGATTTTTGCAATACTTCACCGTAGTTGTACTGGCTTTCTGTCGAAAATTTTACTCCCGTCAAGTTAAATACGCCGAAAATTAAATACTGAAAGCAGTTAAATGTTAAAATGAAAACTGTAATACAAAAAATAATAATAAATTTAACCAAAGTCCGAGTTTTAAGCATGAGTTAAGAGTTAATCCTATTACTACAATGCTAGCCTGCCCAACCCTGAATTAGGCTCGGCAATTGACTTCAGTGCTTATTCTTCTTTAAAACTTTAAATATAGCGTTTCCTCAGCTAGTGAGGTACATAGATTTTTCGTACCCACTCCCCACTCCCCACTCCCCAC
>NZ_JADEWY010000242.1 GCF_015207375.1 Coleofasciculus sp. LEGE 07092
GGGGAACGGGGGAGAAACTACCAACTCATCCGCTACATCCGTTACCAAATCCGTTGCCACATCGGTTGCCAAATCTGCTGCTACTCGCATTGATTGGGGAGAGGCGGTTGATGTCCCCGTGTTCTACGGACGCTCTGAAGAACTGCGTCAGCTCAAGCAGTGGATTGTTGATGATTGCTGCCGTTTAATTGCTCTGTTGGGAATGGGAGGAATTGGCAAAACGGCTTTATCGGTGAAGCTTGCTGAACAAATTCAGGGAGAATTTGACTATGTAATTTGGCGATCGCTGCGAAATGCGCCTCCCGTCGAGAAAACTCTGGCTAATCTCATCCAATTTTTGTCGAACCAGCAGAAAACGGAAATCGACCTACCCAACGATGCAGACGGTAGATTCTTGCAGCTTATCGATTACTTGCGCCAGCACCGTTGCTTGCTGATACTGGATAACGCGGAGACGATTCTGTGTAGCGGCGATGAATCGAAAGGCGATCGCTTAACCACAACTGCTGGACAGTACCGCGAAGGTTATGAGGGGTATGGCGAACTCTTGAAGCGGGTAGGAGAAACCCGCCATCAAAGCTGTTTGCTCGTAACCAGTCGGGAAAAACCCAGAGAATTTGTTTTTTTGGAAGGAGAAATGCTACCCATTCGCTCCTTACAACTGGCGGGTTTGAATCTTACAGAAGGGCAGAAAATCTTTCGCATTAAGGGTTCTTTTTCGGGTTCAGAGGAAGAATGGCAAACAGTCATTACCCATTATGCAGGCAATCCTTTGGCTTTAAAAATGGTTGCCGCAGCAGTTCAGGAATTATTTGATAATAACATTTCTGAATTTTTAGCAATTCTAAAAGAAGGAAGATTAGTATTTGATGACATTCGAGATATTTTAGACCGACAGTTTAACCGCCTATCTGAACTTGAGAAAGAAGTGATGTACTGGTTGGCGATTGAACGAGAAAGCCTTTCTTTCTCAGACCTGCGAGAAAATTTACTATCGCCGATATCGCGGCAAAAATTACCGGAAGTATTGCGTTCTCTGCGACAGCGATCGCTAATCGAGAAGGCTACACTTACGCTCGAAAAAACCTCAGCAGGGTTCACGCAACAACCTGTACTGATGGAGTACATGACCGAACGATTAATAGAGGAAATCGAGCAAGAAATCACAAACAAACAACTAGCCTTATTTAACCATCACGCTCTCCTGAAAGCCCAAGCAAAAGACTACATTAGAGATTCTCAAATTCGCCTGATTCTCCAGCCTATTATTAACAGGTTGTTAACGGCTTGTGGCAGCAAAGAAAATCTAGAAAATCATCTGGTTCAAATTCTAGAGCAACGGCGAGAACAATGCCCTTTTGAACCGGGATATGCTGCCGGGAATATTCTAAATTTGTTGAATCAACTCCAAACCGATTGCAGCTACTGGAATTTTTCAGACTTGAATATTTGGCACGCTTATCTTCAAGGTCGTACTTTGCATCACGTTAATTTTGCTCGTGCCAATCTGACTGGAGCAGTTTTCACTGAAACCTTAGGCAGTATTTTGTCAGTTGCATTTAGTCCGAATGGTAAACTATTGGCAGCCGGTGATGCTGATGGTCAGGTGCGTGTATGGCAAATCATCAATAGCAAGGATGGAGTTACCTCACCCTTGCTAACTCGTAAGGGGCATACAAATTGGGTGCGGTCTGTTGCCTTTAGTCCCAACAGTCAATTTCTAGCCAGTGGTAGTTACGACCAAACGGTGAAAGTGTGGGATGCGAGTACGGGTGAGTGCTACCAAACCTTGCACGGACATACGGGTTGGATAGAGTCTGTTGCCTACAGTCCGGATGGTCAACTGTTAGCGAGTAGTAGTGTTGACCAAACCGTGCGGTTGTGGGATATGACTACGGGGGAGTGCTGCCAAACCTTACAGGGGCATACAAACTGGGTTGCGTCTATTGCTTTTAGTCCAGACGGAAAAACGCTGGTGAGTGGTAGCTACGACCAAACGGTAAAAGTATGGGATATCAGTACGGGGGAATGCCTCAAAACATTGCAGGGACACTGTGCTGGCGTTAAATCTGTTGCGCTCAGTCCAGACGGTCAAATTCTGGCAACTGGTAGTGACGATCGCACGGTGCGATTGTGGGATGTCAGCACAGGTCAGTGTTTTAATGTATTGCAGGGTAACATCGGCTGGGTCTGGTCAGTAATATTTAGTCCAGTCTCGTCCCACTCTTTAGGGTCAATACTAGTTAGTAGCGGTGAAGACGGAACCGTGAGAGTATGGCAGGTTGACAGGGGGCAGTGTCTGCAAGTCTTGCACGGTCATAGCAGTCGAGTTTGGTCGGTGGCGTTTAGTGCAGAGGGTTTATTAGCCAGTGGCAGTTATGACCAAACGGTAAAACTGTGGGATGTCAGCACGGGTCAGTGCCTCAAAACTGTGCAGGGCTATAGTAATGGGGTGCGATGTGTGGCGTTGAGTCTGAAGGGTCAAATTTTAGCCAGTGGTAGTGACGACCGAATGGTACGCCTGTGGGATATTGCGGAGGGGAAGTGTTTTAAGGCGTTAAGCGGTCACACTAGTCGGGTATGGGCGGTGGGTTTCCATCCTGAAGGGCAGATTCTCGCTAGTGGTGGCGAAGATAAGACGGTACGCTTGTGGAATGTTAGCACGGGTCAATGCTTAAGAGTATTGCGAGGACATACAGGTTGGGTTTGGTCGGTGGCATTCAGTCCTCACGGCACACTCTTAGCGACTAGTAGTGAAGATCAAACGGTGAAATTGTGGGAGATTACTACGGGGGATTGTCTGAAAACTTTGCAGGGACACCAAGGCTGGATTTGGTCGGTGGTATTTAGTCCCGACGGTCAACAATTAGCGACTGCCAGTTACGACCAAACCGTAAAAGTGTGGGATGTTACTACGGGGGAATGTCTGAAAACATTAGTGGGTCATACTAATCGAGTCTGGGCGATCGCATTTAATTCTCAAGGTACGATGCTAGCCAGTGGTGGTGAAGACCAAACTGTAAAAGTGTGGGATGTCAGCACCGGGGAATGCCTCAAGACTTTGCAGGGACATACCCATTGGGTGCGGTCAGTGGCGTTTTGTCCTGGAGGTACGACTTTAGCCAGTGGCGGTGATGACCGAACGGTGCGCCTTTGGGATGTCAGCACGGGGCAATGTTTAAAGAGGTTGCAGGGACATACAAACTGGATTGAGTCAGTTGCCTTTGGGTCAGATGATCGGATTTTGGCAAGTGGCGGTCAAGATGAAGCGATCGCACTTTGGGATATTGAGACGGGGGAGTGTGTCAAAATGCTGAGGGCTGAACGACCCTACGAAGGAATGAACATTGCTGGTGTGACGGGGTTAACAGCAGCCACGATTGAAACTTTAAAAGCGCTCGGGGCAGTGGAAAATTAGGACAAGGGGGACAAGGGGGACATTTGGGGTGTTACTCTTCTCCTTAGCAC
>NZ_JADEWY010000243.1 GCF_015207375.1 Coleofasciculus sp. LEGE 07092
CTTGTCCCCTTACCAACCTAGCCAGCACAGGATTTTAGCAGCCAACCGATAACGATCCCCAGTCCACCAAAACGAACCGCTTGCCAAAACGGTTCCTTGAAACTGCCCCAAGAAACGAGCTGGCTCTCTAAATTGAGTTCAATGGTTTCAAGTTGCTCTTTAATTTGCCGCAACTCAGCTTGTAGCGTTTGCCGATTGCTACTGTTGCGCATCGAGCGCCGGATTTCCTCTCGACGATGCTGGAGTTGGGCTTGCCGCTTGCGATCCCGCTGCACCTGATTGTAACGTTCTTTGACCAATTCGAGAGATCGCTCTACCTCTGACAAGGCTTGCTCGAACTCGTCTGCACCCGTATCCTGCTGGTTGGGTTCAGAACCACCAGGAGATGGTTGTGACGGTTCTCGATACATTCAACTACACTAATTAGCAGTAAAGGCGATTTTACCGAAACTTATACCTAAATCCATGCAACTCACTAAAACAGATGCTCTTAAAGAACTGAGTACCCTAGAATTGGCGCAAGCACTGGCAGAGCGCCTAAGCATTGCGCCGGAAGATTGGCACCGACTAAAGTCTAACCGCCCAGCCCGAGCGAGCGAACAAGCTGCTGCTGGCTTAGTCTTTCTCCTTAAAGAACAGCCCGAGGAAGCCCTAGCTCGATTTCGTCAAGCATCAGGGTGGCTCGATCGTTCGATCTCGGCACCTCCCTGCCCCACGCACGGAGATCGTAGTCGTTAAGGAATGAGCGGCAACCTAGAACGGCTGTTCATCTGTTTGCAAAGCCTGAGTTCTGTTCCCTGAAGATTCCAGTGAATTTGATCGAATATTTGGCGGAGGAGACACAAACCCCTGCCGCTTTCGGATTCATCTACTGGCAGACTGCCTTGAGAGTCCTGTTTTGGGAGACAAGGAGGAGAAAATCCACACCCTTGGTCTGAAATTATCCACCAATATTCATCATTAATTACCGAAAAGTGAACCATTACCGTCTTCGTTGGGTCTAAATTATTGCCGTGCTTTGCCGCGTTTACCAATGCTTCTTGCAAACCCAGCCGGATTTCCGGTTGCCATTTACGAGGAATCTGTTCAACAAGTAAATCGAGGATTGGACAAAGGTAAAGGGTAGAAGCGAAGCTAATAGTTCTCCAGTTGCGCTCAACTGGACGCAATGATATAGCAATCACTCAAGAAACCCCTAACTTAATATTTGGTGGACTCAAATTAGATAACCAACACGACAATTCCTGCCGTGTTTTCTTAATCTCATTTTCCTCAAACCAGACGCTCCGGACTCGGGCTATGTATGATACAATGACTGTCCGACCTTCAAACAAGTACACCCTTTAGACTAGAATCTGTTGGTAGGTCTGGTGGTATTTTTCACCCTTAGCCCTATGGATAGGTCAGCGACCCTTACCTGTGTACTGCCTCTATTATTACGCACTTACACCAATGCCTTGGAGTGATGTGTACATTATTGTCTTCTTCTAGAGGGGTGGTCTTTCTCACAGGTTGGAGACTATTCTCTACCCACTATTGTATCCAAAGCGTCTGTCAAACATCAACAAATTGCCCCAAATGTAATACAGATTTGCATTCATGGGATGACTAACTTAAAACCCGATATACAGGGAAATGGGGAATGGGGAATGGAGAATCGGGAAAACACTGAGGTAATTTTCAATGCCCGATTCTTGACTATTCCGACTTGATCTGATATTTTCATACGGATGATTTTTTGTTCCTCTTTTACCCTATCCCTACTATCCTCAAGACTGAAACAATTACACCTTTAACAGGAATCTAGTATAAGTTCGGGAAAGAGAAATGGGAAGGGGGGGGGAAATAAAAAACGCTGAACTACCTGCAATGGCAAGATTTTACCTCTAAATATTTTTAGAAACCGCCCCTCCAAACTCACCGTTCCAAGAAAGCTGCACATTCAACATGAGGTGTCTGAGGAAAGAAATCAGCCGTTTGGACATGGGTTAAGCGATAGGCACCGGATTGACACAGTACTTTGAGATCCCGTGCCAGAGTTGCTGGCTTGCAGCTAACATAGACGATACGTTGAGGTGAGCTGGAAAGCAGGGTTTCCAAAACAGAGCGATCGCATCCCTTCCGAGGCGGGTCAAGCAAAACCACATCGGGGGTGATCCCCAGTTGAGGCAGCAAGGTTTCTACGGCTCCTGACTGAAAGGTTACGTTAGTGATCCCGTTGATTTGGGCATTCTTCTGGGCTTGCTCAACGGCTTCCCCTTGGACTTCGATCCCCCACGCCTGTCGTACTCGTTCTGCCAGGGGCAAGGTAAATGTACCGATACCACAATAGGCATCGACTAACACCTCATCACCTTGGAGAGCTAGCCGTTGAACGATAACATTCAACAAAGCTTCAGCCACTTCGGTATTGACTTGAAAAAACGTTTCACCTCGCAACTGGAACTCAAGACCTGCAAATAGTTCCCGCAAGTAAGGCTGACCGGTAACGCAGCGGGTTTGAGAACCGAAAATGGCATTGGTGCGGTCGGGGTTAACATTTACGCAAACACCTACTAAATTGGGGTAGCGCTGCAGCCACATTTGAGCTTGAGCGTCCAAGTTCGGTAGATTCCAATCTGTTGCAACTAAGGTTAACAGCATTTCACCTGTCCGGCGTCCAATCCGCAGAGATAGGTGCCGCAAGTGTCCCTGATGCCGATCTTCGTCATAGACTGACCATCCCTGTTCCTGAATATCCTGCTTAATTTCAGCTAATAGGGGGTTTAATCGAGAATCTTGCACAGGGCATTGATTCAGGTTAATGAGCTTATGGGTGCTTTTTTGGTAATACCCTGCCTGAACTTGACCTGTTGCGGATTGTTTCAGGGGATAGGTTGCCTTGTTGCGGTAAGCCAAGGGAGAGTCAGCGCTTAAGAGGGTTGCCACGGGAATTGATGTAAATCCGCCAATTCGTGTCAATGCTTGCACCATTAGATTCTGTTTTGCCGATCGCTGGTAATCGGTGTCAATATGCTGCCACTGACAGCCGCCGCATTTATCTGCCACAATGCAGCTCGGTCGAATGCGATCGGGAGACGGCTCAATAAGTTGGTGAAGCTTACCCATAGCATAGTTAGGTTTGACTCTGACTAACCGCACGAAGGCGCGATCGCCTGCTACGGTATCCGAAACAAAAACGACCCGACCGCCTACACGTCCTACACCATCACCATTATCATTAAGGTCTTCGATCACAAGTTCGATCAGTTGACCTTGTTGCCACAGGTCAGACGGGCGATCGCTCGTTAAAATCACTGATTCTGTCATTTTTTTCATAATTCGTTACACCCATCAGGAGAGATGGAGGGACAAGGGAGAATTTTGAGGTGTTACTCTTCTCCCCAGCCCCCCCGCATCTCAGCACTCCATCACCT
>NZ_JADEWY010000244.1 GCF_015207375.1 Coleofasciculus sp. LEGE 07092
AGCCTTCACAATAGGAGTCCACAAACTTCACTGTGGGTTGAGGCTCTCTCGGCGCTATCATAGGCGGGACTTGGGTTTCAACGCTTTTTCTTGATTATACTCTTCCCAGAGTGACAAAAGAGCGATAGCTTACAAATTTATGGGATAAGCTTTTTCTCGGCTCCCCCGCTCCCCCGGCTCTCTACCCTCACCCCAACACTTATTCAGCAAGCCCTATCTAGCTGCTGACAGGGAAGTTTGAAGGAGAGCGATCGCGGCTAACTATAACCATCCTATTTGATTGGTGAGATGCTACAGGGAGCAAGCAACTCTTCGGAAGTACATTTTGACTGGGCTAACCCACGCCAGTCGCTCATGGGAGGTACTTAACGGTAAGGGACATGATATAACTTCTAATAGTAGAGATAAGATGAATCAAGATTGTCCTAGTACTCTAGGGCTTAAATTCGGATAGGGTTGGCTAGCCTGAGAACAGTAAGATAATTTATAAATATTGACCCTTCCTAAACTTACGCCTTCTTGCACTAGAGTCGTCAGACTATTGATACTGAGTAGTAGTTAACGTTAAAAGAGGGAAAAATATGCCTGAAGACCAGGCAGATCAACCACTACTATACTTTGAGTTTACAGAGCCTTCTGGCTCTGTTCCAACTTTTGCTAATTTGGTAACAGCAAGTGAGTTAGGCGGTGAGATTATTATTAACTTTGGCTTCGTAGATCCCATTGCTGTTGAAAGGAAAATTGAGAATCAACCTGATAATGAGCAAAAGGAAATCAAAGTTCCAGCCAGTTTTGTAGCGCGGATAGCTATTAACCCGCTAGTAGCTAGTGATTTATTTGATCGCCTTAAAGAGATTCTAACCGAAATAGAGGAAGAAAATGCCTAAGGCAAGCGTCTTGAAACTCTCTCCAAAGTGGGGAAGTACTAAAGGGATTATTCATCAGAAGAGTAGGGGAACGTCACGGGTAGACTATTTAACTCCAACCCCGGTTTTGCCGAAAGCTTCTGTTGTTCTGGAAGCTAATCAGAAGAATAAGCTATGGCAAAAAACTAGTTCACAAATTTCACTAGCTCCAATCTTTAAGCGACTGAAAGAGCTTGCTCAATTAGAAGCAGATTGGGATTCCTATGGTGCTGAGCCAGTCTCTTCGGTTGCTATAGTTACTGCCTTTGAGCTTCTAGATGCTTTGAGAGAGCAACTCTCTAGAAAGGTGAGAGAACTTCTTCCGCAATTTATAGCACCGCTTGTCGATGGAGGCTTACAACTGGAATGGAGCGGACAACAAGGTGAGCTTGAAGTTGAAATCGACCCAAACGGAGATTTGGGCTATGTACTCATAGAGGGACAGGGAACCAATCGAAAATTCAAAGAACAACATCAGGTTTCTTTGAACGAGGTGCTGAACTTGCTATCTCAATTCCTGAGCCTCGAAATTAAGGAGTAGGGATGTCGGAAGAGGCTACCGCGTTAGAAGAGATTGCCGATCAAGACGAACTCTATCGGCGACTTAGTAAACTATCGCATATTAAAAAAAATGGCAAAGTTAGCTCTGCTGCTTTCAAACGGAATAAACAGCCGGAGAATAGTATTTCTGTTGACCTAGCAAGATTAACCACTCGACAAGAGTCTTTAGCTCGTGTTGGTGAAGAGAGGAAAGCGCAGTTTGTACTAGGGGTTTTGGTAGCAGGATATCCACGCTCCCTAGGTTTTTTTGTTCGGCACGATCCTTTACAAAACAACTACGCCCATTCTCTCATTGAAGGACAAAATGATGGGGAAAAGTGTAACCTTTTAGCTGAGGCTACAACTATATTGAATGAGTCTACTTGAACAGCAGTTGTACTTTTTTATCAGTACTTTTCAGATTGTTGTCTTCGATAACACTAAAAAGAAGGCAAAAGAGAAAATCTATTATTGTCCCTTTTGCCGGATGAATTATTTAACTACCTTTTCAATTAGCAGTTTTTGTTCGCTAGCAGGAACCTGCCGATAGGTGGCGAACTCCATGGTAAAGTTAGCTTGACCTGAAGAAAGCGATCGCACTGCCATCGAATACCCAAACATTTCCTTGAGCGGTACTTCAGCAGAAATCACTGAGTAACCCTCCATTGTTTGAGAACCCAATAGCAAACCCCGTCTAGAGGAAAGATCACCTTGCACCCGTCCCACATACTCATTCGGTGTTTCCACTTCCACGAGCATAATCGGTTCCAGAATAACTGGTTTAGCCTCGGCGAAACCTTGCAAGATACCTTGCTTTGCCGCATAGCGGAATGCTAGTTCTGAAGAATCAACGCTGTGATAGCTACCACCTTCCAGAATTACCTTAACCCCAGTTACGGGATAACCAACATCTCGACTTCGCTCGATGTTGGAGCTGAGCGAAGTCGAAGCTCCAATCAGCAATCCGCTAGCAGTCGCATCGCGGAATCCCTTCTCGCAACCGGAGATGAACTCCTTGGGAATTGCACCACCGACTACTTGACTCTCAAAGACAAAGGGTTCGTCACAAAGACCACACCAATCAGCGCAATAATATCCCCAGCAGTAGCTTCGGCGATTTCTTGGCGGTGGTTAGCGTGCATCCGCACCAGTCGCCCAATTCGCACTCGCTTACCTGTACGGGTATTGTAGACGGTATCGCCTTTGCCCAGAGTACCGGAGTAGAGACGGGTGTAGGTTAGCTGTCCGGTTTCCTCGTCGGTAATTTTAAACGCCAGTGCCACGAGGGGGTTATCGGGGTTGGAATCAACATTAACCGACTCATTGGTTTGGACATCAATCGCCTTTACGATTTCCCTGTCAATAGGAGAGGGGAGATAAAGTGCGATCGCATCTAGCAGGTTCTGCACTCCTTTATTTTTGAATGCCGAACCCATCAGCACCGGAGTTAGCTGTAGGCTTAATGTCGCCTTGCGAATAGTTTCCCAAATTAACTCTTTAGGAACGGCTTCACCCTCCAGCAGCTTCTCCATGATCGTATCGGAGAAAATGGAAAGGCGATCGAGCAGTTTTTCCCGCGCCTCTTCTGCCTTATCCCGCAGGTTTTCAGGAATCGGCAGAATTAGATGCTGTTCACCCTTTTCGCCAGCAAAATAGTTTGCCGTCATCTCTATTAAATCGATGACACCCTCAAACTTATCCTCACTGAAGTGCTATTTGGTTTGTTATGGTTTAACAAGGATGTACCAGCCTATTTTTCTGGTTCGCCTCGATGAACGCACGGGGAACCTGTTCATTCTGGCTGGGGAAGATATCAGGGTAAACGCATCTAAAATTATTGAGATTTTGAGGTAAAATAGGAGGTTAGCTCTTGCCATCAAACAACACTCAGCTCAAGAATCTATGTGTGGGTATCAATATTCAGAGGTAGGATAGAGGCTA
>NZ_JADEWY010000245.1 GCF_015207375.1 Coleofasciculus sp. LEGE 07092
GGGAGCTGGCACAAAAAGAACTCCATTTATTACCTTACGTCTAATTGAAGTTCGTTCGGGAAAAATTTGGCACTCTTATTTAACCAGCGTCCTTGATCCGACGATACTACCTCAGAGATGTAGTAGCCGACCTATACCGACGACGTTGGAGAATTGAAGACGCTTTTAATACAGTTAAACGACTCTTGGGACTCAGTTATTTATGGACGGGTTTCCTCAATGGTATTCAGTTGCAAATTTGGGGAACTTGGCTATTTTATGCTGTATTGGTCGATTTAGGCTTCGACGTGAGCGCTCAGCCGAACGGTGATGCCGTAGCCGATGAACTCTCTTTACCTTTTGACCACATTTATGAGAGAAATGATTTATCGCGGTCTTTATCATTTTTCGGTGGCTCGCCAAAAAGGTAACGCCACTGACCCGGTTAAGTATTTCGCCGCAGCAGAAAATCAGGATTTAGGTATTGTTAAACAACAGCGAAAACCTAAGGTTAAGTTAATTATTGCACCTTTTCCTGAACAACAACGAGGTTCTGACCAGTTTTTCTTTCCATCCTCTTCTCAAATCCCCTTGACAACTGCTATACAGGCTTAACTTGTCACCAATGGGGGGAACTCTAAGATGCCACATCCAGAAGACCCAATGTTGCGTTCCGCCCTTGCCTTCGCTGGCGCTAACACTTGGCTAAAGGGTAAAACTCTCCCAAACGAAGCAGGCAAAGGCTTAGTCTTCGCCCAAGACGTAGCCGCACTCGACCTCTGGGCAACTGAACTCGCCGTTCTCTCTGCCTGCCAAACGGGAATCGGCGACATCAAAATAGGAGAAGGGGTTTTTGGCTTGCGTCGCGCCTTTGCCGTCGCCGGAGCAAAAACCCTCGTGATGAGTTTATGGTCAGTCCCCGATCGCGCAACTGCCCTACTGATGGAGCATTTCTTCACCAACCTGCACCAAGGTTTAGGTCGTGCCGATGCCTTACAAGATGCCCACAATTACATTCGCACCATCACCGTTAAACAATTGCAGCAATCTCCCCTCGGTCTTGCCGTGCTCGAAGAATTACAAGAACACATACCACAAGATTATAATTTTTGTCAAGACAATAGACCCCTTGAGCATCCCTACTTCTGGGGTGCTTGGGTTTGTCAAGGCGATACCACCGCCGTGAAGCTAACTTGAGCCGAATCAGCTTATATAGCAGTTCTCACTTACATTTACATAAGGTACACTCCTACTCCCTACTCCCTACCTTTATCAGAGTAAACCTCACCAGATAGAGAAACGCTACAATTTCGTTCCGCACTCCGGACAGAAATTGTTACTCGCCGGATTCTTGGTACCACAGTTGCTGCAAGCCACCAACTCCAACGCTTTTTCAAGTTTAGAACGTTCTGGCAAACCAATCATTTGAGCATTACTTTTGCCAGGAGCCACCATTGGATAACAGTTTTCGTTCTTGTTTACCAACACATTTGCCAAAACCGGACCCTCATGCGCCAGCATTTCGGCGATCGCCTCCTTGAGTTGATCCCGACTCTGGATTATCATTCCCTTCAAGCCATACGCTTCTGCCAGTTTCACAAAATCCGGCATCCCCAATTCCATATTCGAGGAGGAATAACGCTCTCCATAGAACGCCTCTTGCCACTGGCGCACCATTCCCTGCCAACCGTTGTTGATAATAATAGTTTTGACATTAATACCGTACTGTGATAAGGTACCCAGTTCCTGGATATTCATCTGAACCGAGGCATCCCCAGCCACACAAATGACCTGTTCATCGGGAAGCGCAACCTTGACCCCCATAGCAGCAGGTAAGCCGTAACCCATCGTACCCAAACCAGCGCTGGAAATCCAGCGGCGAAGCCCAGTCTTCAAAAACTGAGCTGCCCACATTTGATGCTGACCCACATCCGTGGTGTAGTAAGCATCCGGTGCTTGACAACCCAACTCAAAAATCACTTCTTGGGGTGAGAGGCTGTGGGGATACTGAGGCACCTGTAAAGGGTATTCGGTGCGCCAGCGATTAATCCGTGCTAGCCACTCCTTCGTTTGATGCGGATTGGCTGGAATTCCCGATTCTTCATACCGACGCAACAGATTAGCCAGCACTGTCTGCACATCGCCGACAATCGGCACCTGCGGGGCACGGTTTTTGCCAACCTCAGCGGGGTCAATATCAATATGAATGACTTTTGCATGGCAGGCAAACTGATCCAGTTTTCCTGTTACCCGGTCGTCAAAGCGAGCGCCAACGGCAATGAGCAAGTCACACTCACTGACAGCAAAGTTAGCATAGGCAGTACCATGCATCCCCAACATTCCCACGGATAAGGGATGGGATTCATCAAACGCGCCCTTGCCCATTAGGGTTGTCGTGACTGGGAGTTGGAAGAGTTCTGCCAGTTTCTGCAATTCAACATGAGCACTCGAAGTAACGGCACCCCCCCCCACGTACAGTAACGGTTGCCGCGACTCCCGAATCAAATTTAGTGCCTGGTTAATTTGGCGAGGATTGCCCTTGACCGTTGGACGGTAGCCCGGTAATCTGACTGCACCTGGTTCAACGGGAGTGTAGTCAAATTCCTCCAAGCCCACATCCTTGGGTACGTCAATCAGAACAGGTCCAGGACGCCCTGTGTTAGCAATATGAAACGCTTCTGCTACAATCCACGCCATATCTTTGGGGTCACGCACCACATAAGAATGTTTGACAATCGGCAGAGTAATGCCAAAAATATCGGTTTCCTGAAAAGCATCTGAACCAATTGCTGCCCTTCCAACCTGACCCGTTACCACTACCATAGGAATCGAGTCCATGTGGGCAGTGGCAATGCCAGTGACTAAGTTGGTTGCACCCGGTCCAGAGGTACCAAAACAAACCCCCACTTTACCCGTAGCACGGGCATAAGCATCAGCGGCATGGGCAGCACCCTGTTCGTGTCTGACTAAGATGTGCTTAATTTCACCCTTGGCTTCCCACTGGTACAATTCATCATAAATTGGCAGAATTGCACCACCGGGATAGCCAAAGATATGCTGGACATCATGACGCTTGAGACTGTCAATTAAGGCAAAGGCACCAGTCCGGCGACTGCTCGTCTTTTGCTGAATTTCTTTTTTAGAGATGCTTTGGTAACGCACCAGATAACCTCACAAAACAACTAAAGGTTCTTTTACAAGTTTTGTATATCCTAATCGAACTGTCACCGAACTTTCGGATAACCTTCGATTTTAAATTATGATATCAACCATTGTCGAGAGTTTTTTGGTGACAGGGAGTGGGGAATAGGGAGTGGGGGAAGAGACAAGGGGGACAAGGGGATTTTTATGGTGTTATTCTTATCCCCCGCTCCCCAGCTCCCCAGCTC
>NZ_JADEWY010000246.1 GCF_015207375.1 Coleofasciculus sp. LEGE 07092
GGTTGGGGGATATTTTCGGGGATGGTGGGAAACCGTTATTGGTTGGCTGACGGATATCTTGTTAGCGTTTCCCTCTATTCTATTAGCGATCGCAATTGTTACCGTCACAGGTCCTAGCATTCCCAGTGTCATGATTGCAGTTGGTGTGGTGCAAGTTCCGATTTTTATCCGGCTGACCCGCAGCATGGTACTCTCGCTCAGAGAGCAGGAATTTGTGCAAACGGTAAGGGCATTCGGTGCGACACCAGCGCGGATTATTTTCCACCATATTTTACCCGCCTGCTTGGGTTCTTTGGTAGTACAGGCAACACTCTCAATTGGTACTGCTACCCTAGAAGCGGCGGGTTTGGGTTTTCTGGGTTTAGGCGCACAGCCTCCCACTCCTGAATTGGGTACAATGCTGTCGGATGCTTTTAAGGGCGGTTATTCTCTATCCTCACCTTGGACTATCTTGTTTCCCGGTTTATTTATTACCCTAACGGTTTTGGCATTTAACTTGCTAGGGGATGGTTTGAGGGATGCACTCGACCCCCGCACGGGTGGATGATAGCTAGTACATCTCGGCAGCAGTTTTTGACTACTTCAAGAGAGACAAGGAGGATTGTATCTGGTCACTTATTTTCGCCACGTTGCACTAGTCAGAATCAGCAACTTTATCGAGTACGATCTTGACAGCATCTATAATGATATCCGGTTGATCCGTCCACACAAAATGACCACTTTTATCGGCTTTGATTTGAAGACAATCAGTTGACAAATTACACAAATTTATATGCATTTTATCCCGTAATTGGTTAGCTCCTCGCAGCGGCATAAAAATAGTCCACCAAGACGGCTTGAAAAAAGAATTTGCTTTGATGCTGACTACAGGCATCGAACCGAACTGGTTAGCGATACTAACCTGACGGGCGCTTTTATTTAGATTCAGCATTTCCCGACTCATTGTAATCCAGTGCTTAGAACGGCAGAAAGACCGTTTTACTGAATTCAGAGAATCCTGAGAAAACTGTCGTAATTCAGGCTTTAGCCATTCAAATAGTCCCCATAGTCTTAAGAGTCGAATAATCCCCAGCATTGAGCTCAACGTAGACATCACAAAGCCAGAAATAAAAAATAATTTTAAAGCTTGTAACTGAATGGACATTTTGAGCATTCCTGTCTCATGCAGTCCATCAGTGAGTACCATTCCAATGACTTTCTCAGGGAAGCGATGGGCATACAATCGTACATTGTAGCTACCAAAGGAATTTCCTACTAAAATAAAGGGTGGCTCAATTCCCGCTTTGGTGAGTAGCGTATCTAACTCTGCCACAATTTGGTTACTAGTTCGAGGATAGGGGCTGTGATCACTCCATCCATATCCAGCTCTATCGTAGATACAGACTCGTGCTAACCTTGCCAGTTCTTCGACAAGAAAATAACCCTCTATTCCCCCTAAGCTGTGGTCGAGAATAATGGTTGGACGAGCTTCCCCAGCGACGTAGAAATGTAGACGGTAGCCACCTACGTCAAACAGTTGACCCGGTGGAGGTTTTCTATTTTCAATCCAACACGCGATCGCTTGATAAAGTGTTGTAGAAACGAGCAGAAGAATTCTAATTGACATCGGCATCATTAAGCTCTCTTGCCAGCTAAGGTTGTACTACACTGCGGAAATCTGACTTCTAGGTCAGGAATGTCACGTCCTACGTTGGAGTTCAACCTGATAACACCCGTGACATTCATGTTCTCGTAGAAGGCAATTACTAATCAAACAGCAGTCCCTATCCCTAATTGAGCTGTCTGTAAGGGGACTCTGAAAGAGATTTGGTAGAATTTAAGGAAAAATATAGACATATAACCTATGTTTGATGCCTTAGCGGAACGCCTAGAAGAAGCCTGGAAGAAACTACGCGGTCAAGATAAAATTTCTCAGACTAACATTCAAGACGCACTAAAAGAGGTGCGTCGCGCTCTGTTATCGGCAGATGCAAACCTACAAGTCGTTAAAGATTTTATCGCCGAGGTAGAAACCAAGGCTCAGGGATCTGAAGTAATTTCCGGCGTCCGTCCTGACCAGCAGTTTATCAAAATAGTTTACGAGGAGCTGGTGCAGGTGATGGGGGAAAGCAATGTCCCCTTGGCTAACGTCGAAAAACCTCCCACTATTGTACTAATGGCAGGGTTGCAGGGGACTGGTAAAACCACTGCCACCGCCAAACTCGCATTACACCTGCGCAAGCAAGAGCGCACCTCTCTTCTCGTGGCAACAGACGTTTACCGACCGGCAGCTATTGACCAGTTAGTCACACTGGGTCAACAAATTGATGTCCCAGTGTTTGAAATGGGTAAGGATGCTGACCCTGTAGAGATTGCTCGTCAAGGGGTAGAACGTGGTAGGGAACTGGGGGTCGATACGGTAATTATCGATACAGCGGGACGCCTGCAAATCGACGCCAATATGATGGCGGAACTCGCCCGAATTAAAGAAACCGTCCAACCTCACGAAGTTCTGCTGGTAGTAGACGCGATGACGGGTCAAGAGGCAGCAAATCTGACCCGCACCTTCCACGAACAAATTGAAATTACTGGAGCAATTCTCACTAAGTTAGATGGTGACACCAGAGGCGGTGCTGCTTTATCGGTACGTCGGGTATCCGGTCAACCCATTAAATTTGTCGGTGTCGGCGAAAAAGTAGAGGCACTGCAACCGTTTTATCCCGACCGAATGGCATCGCGGATTTTGGGCATGGGAGACGTTCTCACCCTGGTTGAGAAAGCCCAGGAGGAGATTGATATATCCGATGCTGCCAAGATGCAGGAGAAAATGCTGACGGCTAAGTTTGACTTCAGCGATTTCCTCAAGCAAATGCGGCTGTTGAAGAACATGGGTTCCCTTGGCGGTTTGTTGAAAATGGTTCCAGGGATGGGCAAGCTGAGTTCTGACCAACTCGAAAAAGGGGAAAGCAAGCTCAAACAAACCGAAGCGATGATCAACTCCATGACCGCTGAAGAACGCCGCAACCCCGATTTGCTGGCAGGTTCTCCCAGTCGCCGCCGCCGCATTGCCCGAGGCTCCGGTCATACTGAGCAACAGGTCAGCAGTTTGATCAGCGAATTTACCAAAATGCGATCGCTCATGCAACAGATGGGTCAAGGTCAGTTTGCCGGAATGCCCGGTATGGGAGATATGTTTGGCGGCATGGGCGGCAATCGTCCCCAACCCGGTCGGCGCGGCGGTGGTGCTCCGAAGAAACAGAAAAAGGTCAAGAAGAAGAAGGGGTTTGGTGAGCTTTAAGTGGTGAAAGGAGCGGGGGAGCAGGGGAGC
>NZ_JADEWY010000247.1 GCF_015207375.1 Coleofasciculus sp. LEGE 07092
TAGCCTCTATCCTACCTCTGAATATTGATACCCACACATAGATTCTTGAGCTGAGTGTTGTTTGATGGCAAGAGCTAACCTCCTATTTTACCTCAAAATCTCAATAATTTTAGATGCGTTTACCCTGCCAAGGTAAGGATACTGTAACGGTTTTGTTTTCAGGAGTTCTTGCCAGTATCGTATCGCATTGTGTTTAGTGGTTTCTAGAGCGCGCTGTTTGTGAACTCTACCTATTTCCATTAAAAAATAGGTAAGTTTCATGGCAGTAACTAGGTTAATCAATCCCACAGCTTTTAAATGTTGTAAAAAAATATGTCGGAGGATTGGCAGTTTTTGTTTGTGACGAAAGTGCCTCCACCACTGCATTTGATGCAGGGCTATACGGGTTTGATAACCTAATATTATTTCAACTTCAGCCAGTTTCTCTTTAACTTTATAATAAAATTGCATTTCTTGATTAGGATTACCCACTTGATAAGCTAAATCTGCCTCATCAGCTAATTGATAGGCTTCACTGATTAACTTCCCAGCGGTTTCAGCTTGTTTTTCACTATCGCTCTTCTGTCACTCTGGGAAAAGTAAAATCATAGCCAACTGATGAAAGTCAAACCCCATGGACAGTAGAGCGATATAACCAAGTATTTTATAAATATTGGCAGCGGCTAAGGCTAATTCCGTAAATTTTTCTGCATCATGTAACCAATATATTTGTGCTTGTAGCTCACCCAATGTGACAGCTAAATTTTCGTTCATGGTTTCCTCACTTTTTCAAAGCTGGTCATGGGGATGCAGGATAAACTTAGCCCTGCTCTTAGTCTCTCTGCCAAAAGTTGTCACAGTCTACCAATAAGAGCTTGGTCATGCTTCCTTTGTGTGCAAGTACTGGAACTTTCTAGGGGATTTGTGACGTAATGTAATACATAATTCCCCTAGAATTTGGGGCTACCCTCTCAGCCAACTAAAAATGATAGAACTTTCTAGGGGAAATAACTAAATTTCACATTTCCCCTAGAATTTAGAGCTACTCGCTAATCTCCCCTTTAGGCTCCTTACCCAACAGATAGAGAATCTCTCGAATAGATCGCTCCTCTCTGATGGCATCTGCAACCCAAGGCACTTTGCGCTTCGGCACTCCCTCTTTCACTGACCGCCAGCCCCGTTTAGCTCCTGGGTCACGGACATCGTAGTTATACTGCCAAGAGCTATACTCCTTACCTTTCTTCACCACCACATTTCTGGTGAGAGAACCGCTGGCTGGCTTTTTGTTAGAACCGCGTTTCTTCCGCTTAGAGGAGGGAATTGAGATAGAGAATTCGTCTAAGGGCAATGTTTGCAACTCTGGGGTCGAGTGCATTACCAAGCGCTCCCCTTCGCCTTCTCGTAACTGAGTCGCCGCTCTTAACTCCGATGGGGACGAGTACCCCAGAGGGAGTCCGTTCTTCAACTCCAGCCAGTCCGGGTTGTATACCTCGCCCTTCCCAAGAATCCCTTTCGCACGAGAGGTACTCTCTGACTTGCTCAATCCAGGGGCGCGGCTGCTGTGGGATAATGCCCCGTGCGAACCCAACCATGAGCAATCGTTTCCGACGCCAGGGGGCGGCAAAGTGGGAGCTTTCGACACAAAGCCATTCGACATCGTACCCGAAAAGCTCCATTTCACTGAGGATAAACGTGAAATATGTCCCAACTCCTGCTCCGGGACGGAGGGGACAACTGAGGAGTCCTGGCACGTTTTCAATGCACCAGAATCGGGGTGTTGAGAGAGCGATCGCTTCGAGGAGTGCTGGGATACAGTCTCGCTCGTCCGAAGCTCCCTTTCGCTTTCCTTGGATTGAGAATGGAGTGCAGGGTGGTGAGGCGGTGAACAAGTCGATTGTGCCAAACTCTTGTCTAACGGCTCTCCAAGCTCGAATGTCTCTAATACAAGCGGCTCTTTTGTATCTAGAGAGCAGGATGTCTCGGCAGTAAGAGTCAGTGTCGCAGGTGACGACAAGGTTAAGTCCCGGAACTCGGCATCCAGCGTAAGGGAATCCCGCTCCAATTCCACTACAGAAGTCTGCCCAGTTGATAAGCTCCATACTTCGGCGTTGCTCAGTAACCTTATCTGAATTTTGAGTTTCTTCCGCTGCTTGTCCCAATAGGTGCCTGTGTAGGAAGCAATTTTCTCCAGCTCTACCTTCAAATGATTGATTCGTTGGGAATTGGTTGGGACTGTTCCCTCACCCAAAAACTTCAGGGTATGAGCTAATACTGGATAGTGTTCTCCGCTCTCCCACAGAATCAGCGGATAGGAAGGGCTAATTAGTGAGTGCGGTTCTTCATCCCACCACAACCCAAATGGTTCTGGGTCTGTAGACACGATGATTCCATGTCCTCTAACGGGGTGCGATACACAATCGCCTTTCTCAAATCCCCTAGAATTTTTAGGGTCTTGCTGAGTTGGGGAGTGCATAGGTGATGGGGATTTATCATTCCATCCCTGAGTATTCAGCTCGTAATCGGTAAAGGTGTCGCTCATCAGAACTGCACCTCCACATAGAACCCAGAGACGTTCGGCGAGCGCGGTGCCTGAGCCTGCCGAAGGGCAGTCAAGTCGTCATTACGAGCCACTTTGAACATCGGATCGCCTTGATTTACGGCATCCATCCAAGGTTGGCAAGTTGTATCGTTGTAGTAAACACACCAGCATTTCAGAAGAGCCGAGTAGGCGATCGCTCTGACTCTATGGGAAAGCTTGTGATACTTTGCCCATTCCTCTAAGCCCTCTGGACAAGGGGGAATGCTCTCTAAAAAGGATTTTTGTGGAGAATTGTTAAGGGGAACAGCAGCAGAATGGGAGCCACTCCCAACCGGATCACGCGGTCGCCAGCCGTCGCGGATAGCTTTCAACAGTGACTGAGTTGGAGCTTCAACTTTTGTCTCACGCGCCCAAGCTAACCACGTATGAATTGCCAGGTAAGGGTCTGGTGATTGGACAACCGCTTCAAGTAACCATCGGTTAGAAGTATCAACCCCCTGATATTTCAACTCATCTTCTAGGGGAATTGAGGGAAGTTTTTCTCGCGGCGGTGCGGCGGCTCCAAATTTTTCAGTGCTTCGGCTTCCTTTGGCTTCACTCAGGACAAGTCGTTCAGCACTGAGGGAATCAATTTCGGCTTTTTGCCGACAGTCCTTTTGAGGCTCTTCTACTTTGATTGAGAGTTTGCCCAAAATTTCAGCACATTTTTGTATCCCCTCATTGACCACTAAGGCTGTTTTAGGACGAATATCTACATCACACTCTTGGGGAG
>NZ_JADEWY010000248.1 GCF_015207375.1 Coleofasciculus sp. LEGE 07092
GTGCGGGGGTGCTGGGGAGAAAATTTATATACTCTGAATCCCCTTTGTGTTGTGACTTCTGTCTCCTGACTTCTGGCTTCTAACTCTTAATCACTAACTAACAACCGAATTAATTATGGACTGGCAATTACTCGGATTGAGTTTTATAACCGTATTTTTGGCAGAGATTGGAGACAAAAGCCAATTGGCAGCGATCGCTCTAGGAGGTAGTCTCAAGTCTCCCCGTGCCGTATTTTTTGGCGCAGTAACAGCATTAATCTTAGCAACATTTATAGGAGTGCTGGCGGGGGGAGGAGTCGCTCAGTTATTCCCGACACGGGTACTCAAAGCGATCGCAGCAGTAGGCTTCGCTCTGATGGCTGTTCGTCTGTTGTGGACTCCCCAGGAAGAAAAGGACGAGCAGGAAGAGCTAGGGTAAAGAAGTAATAATAACAGACAAAATGCCTGTTCTACAGAGTTCTCCCCCACTCCCTACTTAAAATGGTTTCCCTTTCCCGTAAAAACCTGCTCGAAGACATTCCTCGCTTTCTGGTAGCTCAAGCTGGAATTATGTTTGCCGTTAGCTTGGTTACTTTGCAAACGGGTATTTTTAATGGATTTATTCGTTCGACAGCTCAGTTAGTTTACAATTCCAATGCCGATATTTGGGTAGCTTCAGATCAGTTGGTACAAGTTGAACTAACATTGCCAATTCCTCTATCTCATGTTCTTCAGGCTCGGACAGTGGAGGGTGTAGAACGAGCGGAAGGGCTGATTTTTAGCAGTGCTTTATGGCGTCCGCCGCAGGGTGAAATTACGCGAGTCAGAGTGGTGGGATTTGATTTGAATGGGCAATTGTTTACACCGAGAAATATCATTCAAGGCAATGTCAGCGACTTTAAAAAGCCTTACACCATTATGGTGGATACAACGAGCATAGATTCATTGAATGTGGGACAGATTGGAGATATTGCAGACGTAAACTCACTGCCTGCGCGGGTGGTTGGTTTCACCAAAGGCAATAACTCAGTCGTCTCCAATTCGTTCATGTTCACGTCTCTACAAAGTGCTAATGGGTTTTTAACATCAGGTCAAACTTCGGAGCTTTCCTGCACGTTGCCTTCAGGAGCACAGGAGTTAGAATGTACCAATACTTATTCTAGACTTCCTGAAACTGAAACTTCTACCGAATCGCCACCACCTCCCAATACATTAGTCGCATCAGACTTAATTCAGTATGTATTGATTGAAGCCGACGCCGATCAGGATTTGCAAGAACTCAAGCAAAGACTAGAAGCTACGCTACCCAATACCCGTGCTTATACCCAAGAGGAGTTTATTGAGAAGAATCAAGTTTTTTGGCAGCAGCGTACAGGAATTGGGTTTATTCTGGGTTTGGGTGCGGTTGTCGGTGTTATTGTGGGAACGATTATTGTTGGTCAAATTCTTTACTCCTCGGTATCTGATCATCTTAAAGAGTTCGGTACGCTCAAAGCTATTGGCGCGTCTGATTGGGTAATTTATGGCGTGATTGTTCAACAGGCACTCTGGATGGCAGTGCTGGGTTATCTGCCTGGTATGGCACTTTGCTATGGTGTAGCGACTTGGGCTGCTGCCACGGAGGGTATTCTTATTTTAATTACGCCAGTATCGGCGATCGCTGTTTTTGCAATTACTGTGGGTATGTGTGTCGGTTCGGCTATTTTTGCGATTCAGAAGGTAATGCATCTTGATCCGGCGATAGTGTTCAAGGCGTGAATCCCTACTCCTCACTCCCTATTCCCTAACCGATAAAGAATCACGAGAGAGCATTTTCAAACCCACATTCCGCACTTCAAGATGAAGTATGACTGAAGCATGAGGGGCGATCGCTAAAACGAGCCATTGATTGAGTAAAAATACTTAGTTAATTGACCGAACTAAGATTTGACTAATCAATCAACACCCAAGAGGGAAAATATGAGCCGGAATTAACCCCCTTCTCAATCCCTCTATCAAATAATAAGGAAATTCCAGTTACTAGCCCAAAGCCAAGCCAAATCACTTACGGTTATTCCCGCGATCGCTCAAACTATTATTGATTTACAACAGCAATATCCTCAACTCCAAATCAAGCTGGGTGAACCCATTGGCGCGACTCATCAGTTAGCACAGTTGATCGTGGATTTGATAGAAAAGTAGAGTTAGTCCTGATTTTTTCGTTTGCGGATTTCTTGCTCAATATAGTCATCCAGATTGGGAATATATTGTACTGCTTCGGCTTGGAGAACCTGATTGACAATCTCTAAGGGTTTGGTGATTCTGTCTTCACTTCAGCCAAATTTTCCTCCGTTGTCCAGGCATTAAAATTTGTGGTTCGAGATTGATCTAATAAGACAACAGATAGGGCGGCGGAGAATAGGAAAAACTGGGTAATAACGCTGCCAATGTGAACGACTAGAGAAGGGGTTATTTTCGGTAAGCTTAAATGTTGCATGAGACTTAGTTAAGCGAAACTGTGATTGAATTCAAGGAATTGTAGGTTGGGTTGAGCGAAGTCGAAACCCAACGCCGTACAAGACTATTTTGGTTTTAATCGTCAGTCTAACTCATCCGTTTTTTGCTTCCGGCTAAACCAACTCGCCCCCAGACTGCCCACTTCAATCGCACCTGCAAAAATAGTCGAAACGAGATTTTTCGTGGGAACCTTAAAGCCAAAAATATCGAGTTTGTATTTACCAATAACGCGCCCGTAATTTCTGAAATAGTCAGTTCACGGGCAAAGCGATTGGGGATTAACAAATCACCGGGTTGAGTGCGATTGAGAATTGAGTTCAGAGGGGGTAGGAAAGATTTACCCGGAGTGAACGAATTCTCTAAGAATTGAAACGGAGACGTGATACCTGTGGCGGAGAGAGTGACAGGATAAACTTGAGTTGTTCCCGCCACCTGACTTTCAGGATTGACGACAGGTTGCACCGTTAGGGTGAAATGATTAACCGGAAGATTCAGCACCAAAAGTTTGCGATCGCCTTTTATAATTCGTAAGTTGGGGGAAAAGTCCAGCGTGTTGGCATCTTGCCAAACGACGACTTGATTTTTGGGTAGAATTGACCATCCCTTGTTGTCTCCTATCAGTATCTGAATGCTCATTTTCTCCGCCGAAGTAGGTAGAATTAGCGTGGTAAACCCTTCGGTTGCACTCTCCCGACTCACCGGAACCCGGATAGTTTGCAGGGGGCGGTTGAGAGAGAGTTCACTTCCGCCGTGGATAGTGCGACAGACGCCAGCTTGGGGCGGTGGTGGGGTTGGCGG
>NZ_JADEWY010000025.1 GCF_015207375.1 Coleofasciculus sp. LEGE 07092
ACCAGAAAGCGAAATCACCGGATGAGGGATGGTATCAACAAGGCGGCAAGGTTGATTGTCAACCACTGCCTAAAATATGGCATAAGCACGATTGTTTTGGGGTGGAACGAAGGATTCAAAGATAATGTCAATATGGGGAGGCTGAACAATCAAAAATTTGTTCAGATTCCCTTAGGCAAACTTAAAGACCGATTGCAGCAATTGTGTGAAGTTTACGGTATTCGCTTAGAGGTGACAGAAGAAGCCTACACCAGCAAAGGTAGTTATCTTGATGGAGACTCCCTACCCAAATTTGGCGAAAAGCCAGAAGGGTGGAAAGCATCAGGAAAACGCATCAAACGTGGGTTGTTCAAGAGTGGTGACGGCTCAATTGTTAACGCAGACCTTAACGGCAGCGCTAATATCTTGAGAAAAGTAGCCAGAAAGTTAGGCATTGACCTAAACCGACTGGGTAGACGGTGTTTGACGACCGTAGCGAGAGTTAGATTGTGGGCTTTGCCACAATCTACTTTGTCAGCAGAATCCCCGCGTCTTTAGACCGGGGAGTGTCAAGTTCTTAATGATCATCATGGGGGCAACTGATCGACGTGCGCCTCAGGGTTTCGCCCCAGTTGCGATTGGTTTGGGGCTAACACTAATTCATCTAATTGGAATTCCCGTGACTAATGTTTCGGTCAATCCCGCACGAAGTCTCGGTCCTGCACTGATCGTAGCCATTTTCGGAGGTCACTCCTTAGCTCTCTCTCAAGTTTGGCTGTTCTGGCTAGCACCGATCTTAGGAGGAATCGTGGCAGGCTCTCTCTACTTATCGCTGTTCAGCGAATCACGACAAGAGATAGAGAGACAACCTGTAAAAACAATCCCATAAGCTAACCCAAAATTCTGAGCGTCTGTAGTCAGGTGGCGCTACTGTTCGTTTTTAACTAATTATTAGACCTCTTGCAAGCCCTACCTAAACAATGCCTGAAAGTATAAGTTTTTCATAGCAACGTTTGACTTTTGCAAGAGGTTTATCCTTTCTAAGTACCAATTCCCAGACGCGCTGCTACAGCAGGTGTCAAGGGAATCAAGGTTGCCACCATCAAAAATAGCGCCAACAAACCTAAAATTGCTCTGGTATCATCCGGTTCAGTAATTTCATTGAGGCTAGGACGCTCCAAAGACCTCTGCAAAAACAGAATCACAATCGCCCAGTACAAAATCAGCGGATTGGCAGGATTCACCAACGCGACAATTCCCAACAACACCAACGTAGCAATCGTGGCACGTCGTGCGGTCTTGCGTCCGTAGATCGCTTGCACAACCCGTCCGCCATCCAACTGTCCGGCAGGCATCAAATTTAGTGCTGTCACCACCAAACCCAGCCAGCCCACAACGGTTAGGGGATGAACATCAACGACCGCATTGTGCAAAGAACTTCCCAAAACCAGCCGTGCCAAACCTCCGACCAAAACCGAACCCTGGAAAAACTGAACGGGGACTTGAAACGCGCTTCCCTGATGAGACAGCAGCAACCCGCCCATAAGCATGAGTAGAGAGACAATGCCACCCGCCGCCGGTCCTGCTAAGGCAATATCAAATAAGGCTTGGCGATTCGGTATCAGCGATTCAAAGCGGGTAATTGCGCCAAACGAGCCAATTTGCCAACTCGGAATCAGAAACGGCAAACTCAAACGTACCTGATAGCGCCGTGCCGCCCACCAATGACCCATTTCGTGAACGGCGAAAACCGTCCAAATTCCAATACTGATAGGCAGGGCGTCCTGAAATCGTTCTGGGGTATTGAAGAAATCAAAGTTCAGCAGCAATCCTGCCGCTTCCAAGGTTGTGGCAATTGTGGCAATCAGCAAGATAATTGACAGGATTTTTTGCGGTACAGTTGCTGGTTGGGGGTCATTGCTACTGGGAAGAACGATCGTTACGGGTTTTCCTTCCGGGTCTTCCACTAAAAATAACCGATAGCGATCATCCAATCGCTCCTCCAAGCTAGCCGATAAACGGGAATGGACTTCCTCCGGATCGTTGCCCCGCAGATTGCCCTTAAAAATGACCCCTTCCTGGTAGGGAATCGTTTCCGTAGCAAAGAATGTATCAATGCCAAAAATTCCCTGAATGCTTTTGAGGTCTTCGCTGGGAATCGGCACAACCTCACTTGTAGCAGGACTGGTGCCACTTGCAGATGAGGTGAGGTTTTCTGGCGTTTTCCCCTCTGCCTCTTCTGGTTTTTCACCCTCACTCGTACCGGATTTCTCATTCAGCAGTGTCTTAGCCCGCTCCTGCAAAAACTGCTCTTGACCCGCTTTGCGCAAACGCTTGCCCAAAACGATATACAACCCGGCTGAAGCCACTAATAAAAATAGAATGCCGACGAGATTGAGGTAAATTCCGGCAGCAAACAGACCGAAAAACACTAGCCAGGGAACCGTCAGGACGACTGACTGCAACCAAGCGAGTATGCCGAGTTTGCCGTAAGACCGAGCTCGGTTGAAACCCCAACCCAGAATACCGAGTGCTACTAAAAAAATTAAAACTGTTGCAGTCGTCTCTGATCCGTTAAACATTTTTCAGCCCTTTTTACAACTTTGAATAGCGGCTCTGAGATTGCCTTGGTGTTCTGCCAGTAGCTCCTCACCTTTTTGGGGTTCCAATCCCGTCCAATGCATCAAAAGCGCCAGTTTGACCCGACGTCTACTGCTCTCTAGTAAAAAACCTGCTGCTTCTCGGTTTAAACCTGTAAGGTCTTGCAGAATTCGTAGGGCGCGATCGTGGAGTTTTTTGTTAGTGACAGCGACATCCACCATGCGATTGCCATAAACTTTACCTAGTTGCACCATAACGCCTGTGGAAAGGATGTTCAATGCCATTTTTGTGACTGTACCGGCTTTCAGGCGAGTAGAACCTGCCAATACTTCCGGTCCCACGAGCAGCCGAATATCCACGTCAACCTCCATACTCACCTGATCGGCTGGAACACAGGCAAGTAAAATTGCTGTGGCTCCTCGCTGCCGTGCAGCTTGCAGAGCACCACCCACAAAGGGAGTAGTACCACCCGCTGTGATACCGACAACAACATCCAGTTCGGTTATGTGACGATGAGCGATCGCCTCCATCCCATCTTCTTCTCGGTCTTCCAAATCTTCCGAACTCCGCACCAATGCCCCTGCCCCACCAGCAATTATTCCTTGTACCAGTTCTGGGGGCGTGCAAAAAGTTGGGGGACATTCAGCAGCATCGAGTACTCCTAGGCGTCCACTGGTGCCAGCACCGACATAGAAAAGGCGTCCTCCCTGCCTAAGGGCATTAGCCGTGAGGTCAATGGCTTGGGCTAGCTGGGTTCGAGCCCCTGCGATCGCACTGAGGGTTTTGGCGTCCTCCTGATTGAACAAATCCACTAACTCTAGTGAAGTTAGCTGATCGAGATTCTGACTATTGGGGTTAACCTGCTCCGTTAGTAGATGTCCCCGCTCCTGCAAATCCTTCATGATTTCACTTTGATGTTTGGTTATTAGTCACTGGTCATTAGTCATCAGTCATTAGACAGGACAAAGGACGAATGACAAATGACAAAAAACCAAAGTTTTAATTTACAACAATCCCTCTAACTGACGGCGAATGCGGTCAAGGTCAGATATCTCGGGTTCTTGGACGCGCTCAGTATCCATTTGCCAGTCGGTTTTTTCCACATTTTTTTCAGGAGGCGTTGCCAGCATCCCTTCTTCAATAAGCTGGGAATCATACCCTGTACTGAGGCAGAACTCCTCAATTTCCTCGATATCTATCGCTTCCACCGTAGGTTCTGGAAAATCCTGGGCTTCCAGCATCAAGCCAAAGCGGGTAGCGTCGTCCTCTGACTCAAACATCAACACCACATTGCGATCGCCAACTTGCAGGGTGTGAATTCCCTCGTTGTCTGTTCCGGCGTTAAATAAGAGAATGAATACTCGTTTCGGTGCAACCATTAGATCTGCATTGAACAAAACCGTCTTTTCCCAGAATATCTGATAAGAGCTAGGGAGTAGGGAGTAGGAAGTAAGGGCTAGGGGCTAGGGGCTAGCCTTTCTGAATCTTCTAAGGAGATGCGACCGTAACAGGCAGTAAATGTCTGAGTGGGATTTTCTTGATGGCACAACCACGCCCACATCTGGTCGCCGAGGCAAAAGTGCCACCACTCCCCAGGATGACGCCGGAACCCCACTGATTCCATGACAGCCTGCAATAATTGCCGATAGTAATGATAGGGCTTTTCTGGCTGGTTGGCGTAGTAGTCGGGATGAGAGCGCGGTGAGAGTTCGTCAATGGCAGAACCCATGTCCAATGTTTGACCCGTAGCATTTACCAGGGTAATATCCACAGCCGCACCCGTACTGTGAGGCGGTGGCGTCATGGGGTTGGTGCTAGGTAATGCCCAAAGTTGATAAACCTCCTGCCAAAGGGCGTCGCGTTGATTGTCAGATAAGGTAGATAGGTTTAAGTTCCGCGCCCGAACGACCTCAGAAAAGGTATGGTCTACCATAAATTGCTGAACGGCTATAGGTCGATAGGCATCAAAAATCTCGATCCGCCAACCCGGAGACTGCTGCTGTAGCTGAGTTTGAGCAGCAATCAGCGCTTCTAGGACACTTTGACGTAGATAGTAGGGGGAAATTTTCCCGTAAGGTGCTCCTAATTTTTGGTACGGGTGAGGTAACTCAATGGCAAACTGTGGCAAGGGAATGGGTACCAGGGATTCTCCACATTCTCGGATGGGAATTTGATGATAGGGTTTCATCTAGTTAGGGCTTCTAGTTAAGTTGCAGTCAAAGATAACAATTTCTCTCCCCTTGCTCTTGCTATCCGCTAATTTGCCTGCCCATCCCAGAAAAAAATCCCCTGGCAATCAGTGCGATTAACCAGAGGGTGTTTGAATACAGTGTTTCCTTTCACCACTTAAAATATCCGACTGCCAAAAAATGGCGAATCAGTGAATTCTCGGAAATTAACCTGGGAAACAGTCCTGAAATACCCGGATACTACGGATAAATTTCCTTTTTTGTTAAGAAGTGTAAATTTATTTTAATAAAATCGGCTGGTCGATTTTGTAACAGCTCACTCAACATTAAAATATAAGTAACTGTTATAAATTCCTAGACGTGGTTCAGGGGTCATTCGGTTTCCTGGAACACAAATAAACAGGACTTACGCCTAGACACGGAGATACTGCTAATAAACTCTATTGCGTAAGCCCTGATAAGGTCGTATGTGCTTAGATACCATTATCTGTCTCTTCCCTAAGTCACTGCCTCAGCAATAGTTCTTAATTTTTCTCCGCAAATTGGCTGATTGACTCGTTAACGATGGTGAAGTAAATTCAAGTAATTGCAATAATTTACTGGGCGCAGCACAGGTCATTAGAAACCAACTAATTCATTGCTTTGAGCTTTATTTTTCTAAAGGTTCAGTTACTTCAGGCACCGGATCATAGCCGCCTGAATGAAACGGATGGCAGCGCAGGATGCGTCGCAGCGCCAGCCAACTCCCCCGGCACAAACCAAAGCGTTCTATCGCTTGCAGGGCGTAAGTAGAACAAGTCGGGTGGAAGCGGCAGGTTGGGGGAAATAAAGGGGAAATAAAAGCTCTGTAACCTCGAATCAGCAAAATTAATAAGGTCTTCATCTTAGAACCTAAATCGAATAGAGTGGAATAAAGGCTTTGCTAGTTTCTATCGGTGGGTCTTTGCTTTACTCAATACCTTGGTTAGAATCCATACCCCCATTGTGGTGGCAAATCGGTATAGTGGCACTCGGTCTAGGTGCCATCGTCCTCTCAGCAGAAACTCTCCATCGCCGTGCCGCTACAAGTTCAGAATTAACCCGTAAGATTGTTCACATCGGTACGGGTAATGTAATTTTGATAGCTTGGTGGTTACAAATACCTGCTTGGGTGGGCATCTCGGCTTCAGTTATCGCTAGTGCGATCGCGCTTTTGTCCTATTACATCCCTTTGCTGCCCGGTATCAACAGTGTCGGACGCAATAGCTTCGGCACGTTTTTCTACGCTGTTAGTATCGGTGTTCTCATTGCCTGGTTTTGGACTCTACGCCAATTCCAGTATGCCGCGATCGGAGTTTTAGTGATGGCATGGGGGGATGGATTGGCAGGATTAATCGGTCAGAAATTCGGTCGGCATCCCTATCAACTCTGGGGCATGACTAAAAGCTGGGAAGGTTCTCTGACCATGGCTCTAATCAGCTACGCTGTTAGCAGTCTGGTTCTCTTGAGCGTTCAAGGTAATGTCTGGCAGGCATGGTTAGTGCCTGTAGCGATTGGGTTCGTTGCCACAGCTTTAGAAGCGTTCTCTAAATTCGGTATTGATAACCTTACGGTTCCCGTAGGTAGTGCAGCGTTAGCTTTTTACTTGAGTCAACTGCTATCCCTTGGCAGTTAATATTGACGATCCATTTTTCAATTTGTGAGCTATATTTTGACCAATCGGTGTCACTCTCGCTGAACACTAATACCATTTCTTGTTTAATACGCTACAAACTGACTCCCCCTGACTAAGGCGGGAGTAGTACCAGTACTGGTAGCCAATCTGGGAAGACTTGGTATAAGCCGGGTTTATTTATGATACATTTCGTAATATTATTAAGATAAGTGAACTTCCCCCCAAAGACTGATTTTTCGTTACCGCAACTTCTCTCTAATCGCAGATACCGAATGACTTTCTTTAATCCCACAGAGCCAATTATTCGCACCAAACACGAAGCACTTGATTTTCAAGATCGTCAAGGACTGTTACACCTTCATTGGAAAATGGGGCAAAAAACTCTAATTTCAAACTTTTACACGCGCATTGACCAAGTATTTATCCTCTGGGGTCTGATTTGCGCCGCGATTTTCATCACAGCTCAGTTTCTGCCCATTAGTTGGACAATCCAAGCCGGACTATGGTCAGCCCTCACCCTGATCGGCACATTGGGTATGGTGGGACTCACTAACTTTTGGGTAAAAATAGAGCGACTTCGTTGGGTACTTTACGGCTGGGTTATTCTCATGGTTGCTGGTCTGGTTCTGACAGACCTCAGCATCTTTTTGGGTTGGGGACAAATCTTGATCCGTCTTTGTCCGATGTGGTTGGGATTGAGTGCCCTTGGCTACCTCTGCACCGGCGTAGGAATGCGATCGCGTGCCTTTATCCTTGCTTGTATTACTCACCTGTTAGGCATTGCTCTCTTACAGTATGTAGGTGGCTGGCAATTTCTCACAACCGGTATTGTTATGGTAGTCAGTCTGCTTCTATTTGCAGAAGTCCAGTGGGATATGCGCTCTCCCATCGATTACGATCTGTTAAGCCTTGAACAAAGGCAGTTCAACCAAGAACAGCATCAACTGCGTCAAGTTTTGTGATACTTCATAAACTGCCCTTGTCTTCACTAGCATCGGTAAACGAGCTCATTCATCCGTAACCTTTCCTCGCATCGATTTAATCTGACCTCGCTTAGTTTTGCTATCCAAACGCCTTCTTTGAGAACTCCGAGTTGGCTTGCTGGGTTTACGGCGTTTGGGTAATATGATCGCGCTTTTAATCAAATCTTGTAATCGTTGCAATGCCTCTTCCCGGTTCTGCTCCTGACTGCGGTGTTCTTGAGCCTTGATGACAATCACCCCATCCTTGGTAATGCGCTGGTCGGAAAGCTTCAACAGCCGCTCTTTGTTGCGTTCCGGCAGGGAGGAAGCCGTGATGTCGAAGCGCAGGTGAATTGCACTCGCCACCTTATTGACATTTTGCCCTCCTGCTCCTTGAGAGCGCACTGCACTCATCTCAATCTCATACTCTGGAATGCTCACATTGTTAGAAATTTGTATCATAATTTAACAATTGTCCAGAGATGGGTTGCATCAGTCGTTGAGCAAATTTTACCTTGGTTCACCGATGATCTCCACCGCAGACCGAGTTGTAAGGAAAGCAAGCCGATGGATCGATTGAACTTCAATATAGTCCAGCAGTTCTGGACGATCGCCAAATCCTATTGGTCAGGGGATGAAAAATGGCAAGCTAGAGGATTACTGCTGGGAGTTGTGCTGTGTCTGCTGGCGTATACGGGGTTGAGTGTGGTACTCAACAACAAGCGAGGGGTGCTGATTTCATCCCTCTCAGCCCAGGATGAAGCCCGTTTCTGGCAAACCGTAATCATTTTCATCGGTGTGTTGGTGATTTATGCACCTCTGTTAGCAGGCTATACTTATCTGCGCGATCGCCTCAGTTTGCAATGGCGGAAATGGCTCACCCATCGATTCGTGGATAACTACTTTCGCGATCGCGCCTATTACAACCTACATATCTCAGAAACAGAGATTGATAACCCGGATCAGCGGATTGCGGAGGATGTTCGCAGTTTTACCCAGGAGTCTCTCACCTTTTTGTTGGTGTTGGTGGAGTCGGTGCTGTCGGTGATTGCTTTTAGTAGTGTACTCTGGGGTATTTCTAAACCTCTGGTGTTTTTTCTGGTGCTGTATGCCCTGATTGGCACGCTGGTGACAACGGTTGTGTTTGGTAAGCCGCTTGTCCGACTCAACTTTGAACAACTCAAAAGGGAAGCCAACTTACGTTTCAGCCTGGTGCGAATTCGGGAGAATGCAGAAGCGATCGCTTTTTATCGGGGGGAGGAGCAGGAATCGAATCAGGTCAAGCATCGGTTTTTGGATGTCTTTGAGAATGTCAAACGGTTGCTAGTTTGGGAGTTGAACTTAAATATTCTGACGAATGCTTATGAGTTTATCCCCTTCGTCCTGCCAGCTCTGGTTGTCGCACCCGCGATTTTTGCAGGAGAAATGGAGGTGGGCAAAGTTTCTGAAGCGCAGGGAGCTTTTATCCGCGTCTTTTTCTCGCTCAATCTTGTCGTTGCCCGCTTCCAGCAATTAACCACGTTTGGCGCTGGAATTAATCGTCTCTATACCTTTGCCCAGTTTTTAGAACAGACAGAGGCAACCCAGGAATCCGACGAGCAACAGCCACGGATTCAGACGGTTGAGGCAGATCGTCTGGCAGTGGAACACCTGAGTCTGCAAACACCTAATTATCAGCGGACGTTGGTAGAAGATTTGTCGATAGAGTTACCTGCTGGGCAGGGACTTTTGGTGATGGGGGCGAGTGGTTGCGGCAAAAGTTCGCTGCTGAGGGCGATCGCAGGATTGTGGGATTCTGGCACGGGTGCGATCGTTCGTCCTGAATCTGACCAGATTCTATTTTTGCCGCAGCGTCCTTACATGGTATTGGGTACTCTCCGCGATCAACTGCTTTATCCCAACAGTCATCTTGAGGTAGAGAACGAACATTTGAAGCAGGTTTTGGAGCAGGTGAATTTAGTGGGTTTAGATGAACGATTTGGTGGCTTTGATGCCGAACAGGATTGGGCAGATGTCCTGTCTTTGGGCGAACAACAACGGTTGACTTTCGCCCGGTTGCTGCTGAACAAACCGAACTATGCCATCCTGGACGAAGCAACCAGCGCGTTAGATTTGGGGAATGAGGAGCGGTTATATCAACATTTGCAGGCGAAAGGCACTACTTTTTTGAGTGTGGGGCATCGCTCTACGTTGGCAAATTACCATCAGTCTTTGCTGGAACTTTCCCAGGATAAGACGTGGCAGATTAAACAGCCTGTGGCTCTGATTGAAGAACAACCGGAGTACCCGCAAGGGACTCAAGTCCCTTGCTAATAGCTCAAGTCCACTTAAGTGGACTTTGGCTATGAGACAGGGGTTTGAACCCCTGGCGGGATAACAACGGAGGAATCAGCCATTGCAGGTTTTGTCATTAGTAAATATTCTCCCGCCGCAAGGCTTCGTCTGGCAGATTGGGGCTGTCTTTGTGGCTTTGTACCCACTGTATTAATCGTTCTGCCCGTTCTTCAGGTGTGGCGGTTGCCCAAAAGATTGTTTTGGGGGAACGGGGGACAGGATTAAGCGATCGCCTTCCACCCCGTCCGGCTGTCTATGTGGCTGAAGCTAAAACAACAGATGAGGCTAGGGAGATTCATCGCAGGCTCTGGAATTTAGGAAATGCACCTTTTCTAGTCATTCTCCTTCCTAATGAAATTAGAGTCTACACAGGGTTTGATTTCTCTGTGGAAAATGAAAAAAAGGGCTTAGTAAAGAGAATAGAAAAGATAGATAGCGTACTCAGTCGCAGAGCAACCTTAGCTGGATTGCTGCATTTAACCGAGATTCTAGAGCAACGCTTTAATGGCTCTATTTTTTCCTTACCCCCAAACATTAGGGAGGTAACCAGTATAAATGAAATCGTTGCTCTCGTAGCATCTACTTTCAAGGGGGATGATCCTGCATCAGGGCAGCTACATCTTGACTTTGAAGCGTATAACTTCTTCTACATTCCAGTTGAAACGCTGTCATCCATCTATGAGCAGTTTCTACGAGAACAAGGAACGGGTAAAGAAGTTGGTGCCGTCTACACGCCTGAGCCTGTTGCAGATTACTTACGTGCTATTTCAATTTTATTAAATTCAAGTGTTATTCAATATTTCTTGTTTTTTAATAGCTCTTCATGGGGGGTAGGGCGTAGTAAGCTTTATGCTAAAGATTTAAGGCAGATTGCTCTACCTGAACTTTCATCAGAACAAGTCAAAGAACTTGCAGAGCTAGGAAAAAGACTAGCGTACTTGGAAAAATTTACAGATACTCCAGATGATTCTCTTCAGCATTTATTAGATAATGTTGTGGAATATATTTTATTAATTCCTAAAAATATTGGAATCGTTGCTAGAGAATTCATTTCTATTAAATTACAGCTTAATAAAGGTAAATCTGTTGTTCCTGCAACTGCATCTCCGAGTGAAGAGCATCTTCAAAATTATGGTCTATATCTGAGATATGAACTAGATTATTTTACAGAAGGTAGTGGACTGAGACATAAAATTAAATTGATATACTCAAGTAACTTGATTGTATGCTCAGTAGAATTTGTTCAATCAGATGCTCCTATAAATGTGAGTATTGAGAAGGAGCAGGGAGACTCATCTTCATTTCTTACTTACATTCAGGAGAAGACAAAACAACGTTTTAGCCAATGGGTGTATGTGCAACGAAGCCTGCGTATTTTTGAAGATTCAAGAGTTTACATCTGTAAGTCTCCACGTTTAATCGACTGGACTAGAACACAAGCTCTAAATGATTCGGATGACATCATCGCAGAAATACTGTCTGCAAACCGTGAACTACATGAGGTGGTTCGATAATGGGGGCAGAGAATCTTAACTCATTTGCGCGGAGTTCATATGATTATGGGTTTCGGCGAGATGCACACCAGCTTCTTGCCTGGGGGTATCAAGATGTCTTGCCACAAGTTCATTGCAATCTCACAGAAGAGGAGATTACAGGACTTATAGTGGAAGCGATTGAGAAGAGGCTTGATGATCCTTCTACTCCAGAAAAATTCGACAGATATTCAATTGATGAAGAGAAACCAATTTCTGTCCTTAAAAAGAGGGGAGTCAGATGTTGCTGTGCTTTGGATATCACGGGGGACTTTAACTGAATTATCCCCCCTCATTTCTACTGCCAGAGTAAAGCATCTTGCTAGAATTCCGGTATCTGTTTCCCGTGAGCAATTTTATAGATCTAATATTACCGTTTCTTTAGTCGTTAAATACATAGCAATACCCTTCTCGTAATAAGCTGCTTCGTTGATAAAGACTGGATAGGTGACTGATTCTCCCTGATAGGAATGCACAGAGCCATCAAAACTCAGAAATATTGGCTCTCCTGGATTGAGAGCTTCATAGTCCTTAAACTGAAGCTGAGGGTGAATCATCGCCTGAATTTCGCCGTCATCATTTCTTGGATAATCAATACTCCCGCTATATTGGTATACGGTAATAGTGCTGGGAATCGGGAGTATTTTCCCCTGATTAGACTGCTCTATATAATCCAAAATTAAAGTAATAATATCTTCCGTTTGTTGAAATAATTCTGCATTCAGAACCCCTTGAGAAATAGAACCAACCTCAAGGGTAAAGCCCAGTTCACAGAGACTTCTGAGGTAAGGACTGTCTTGAGCAGATTGTTTATTTTGCAAAATTTTTACCGCCGGATTGATAGCACTCAGATAAGCTGCTAAACGCCAAAGAAAGGGATGTTCATTGAACAAAATGAGGGTTAACCCCATGTTGGCAGTTGAGCTGTGGATATCGATCAGAACATCGACTTTCCATTCTTGTATTTGTTTAGCAATTTCTTTAGCTCGCCGTTGTTCAACACTGCCGAGCATTGGGTTTTGCAAATCTTGAGGTTTAAAGCAGCGATTTAAGTCCATGTCTATGTAGCGATTTCCGACTTTAACCGCTTTTGGGTTAGCTAATAATGTAACAGTTTCAAACGTAGAACGCTGAATCAGATGGGGTGATTGTTTAAATTTTTTCACTAAATATACACCTGTCAATTCATTGCCATGAGTACCACCAACAATGGCAACTCGATTGATAGTTTTATTAATCATGAGATTCCCTCCCTGATTCGATAGGTTGAGTTAGTACTGAGGATTATTGCTTTTCTGCCCTTAATACTTAACATAGGAGTGATGAGGAGTAAGAGTTACTTTACTTCCCGGCAATGTCCAAAATCTTCAGCGGATAGGGAGTTATCGATTGAGCAATTTAGGAACAGATGCTTACGTTACAGATAATGACAGTTTGGCGGTGCGATAATTCCTCTGCCGTCTTAGACCAGTTCCTGAAGGTGAAACAGGGTAAAACACAATCCCCGTAGCCCTCGCATCCCAATGAAGTGCAATCAACAGCATCATTCAGATAACTAGCCTAGGGTAGTAGATTGTTATACTTCAGACGGGAGATACTATATTAATCGGAACTGATTATAGGAAATGCAGCCCACCGACCCGAACAAGTTTACCGAAACAGCCTGGAAAGCGATCGCTCAATCCCAAGATGTTGCCCGTCGCTTCAAAAACCAAAATCTCGAGGTGGAGCATGTGGCGATCGCCATGTTAGAACAAGAGGGTCTAGCCACGCTGATTCTATCGCGGGTTACGGTTGATGTACCGACGTTCAAGCAGCAATTGGAAGCCTTTGCCAACCGTCAAGCCAAAGTTAACAACGTCGATCAACTGTACCTCGGTCGCGGCTTAGACCTAATGTTGGATAATGCAGAGGCATCCAGAGCTACCCTACAGGACAACTACATCGCCGTCGAACATTTACTGCTAGGTTTAGCCGCTGACGAACGGGTAGGACGGCGCTTGTTCAGAACCTTAAACCTGGATAGCGAAAAGCTAGAGGCAGCAATTAAAGCCATCCGGGGTTCACAAAAAGTCACCGATCAAAGTCCAGAAGCTCGTTACAATGCCCTTGAGAAATACGGGCGGGATTTGACCGAACAGGCTAAAGCTGGCAAACTCGACCCCGTAATCGGACGGGATGAAGAAATCCGCCGCGTGGTGCAGGTACTCTCGCGGCGCTCAAAGAATAACCCCGTTCTCATCGGCGAACCCGGAGTCGGTAAAACTGCGATCGCCGAAGGACTGGCACAGCGTATTATTAACGGTGATGTTCCCGAATCCCTGAAAAATCGCCAGTTAATTTCCTTGGATATGGGAAGTTTAATTGCTGGGGCGAAATATCGGGGCGAATTTGAAGACCGACTCAGAGCTGTATTGCGGGAAGTTACCAACTCAGACGGGCAAATTGTCCTGTTTATTGATGAATTGCATACAGTAGTGGGAGCCGGTGCCGGTCAAGGGACAATGGACGCCAGTAACCTGCTCAAACCGATGCTGGCGCGGGGAGAATTGCGGTGTATTGGTGCCACAACCCTAGACGAGTACCGCAAGCATATCGAAAAAGATGCGGCATTAGAACGCCGCTTTCAACCGGTTCTGGTACAGCAACCCACGGTAGAAAATACTATTTCAATTCTGCGGGGACTCAAGGAACGCTACGAAGTTCACCACAACGTCACCATTACCGACTCAGCACTGGTAGCAGCAGCAACGCTATCCAACCGCTATATAGCAGACCGATTTCTACCCGATAAAGCCATTGATTTGGTGGATGAGGCGGCAGCAAAGCTGAAAATGGAGATAACCTCCAAACCAGTGGAATTGGAAGCCATTGACCGCAGGCTAATGCAGCTCAAGATGGAAAAGTTATCCCTAGAAGCAGAAAGCCAGCGCCAGGGTGTAGCCGCCGTTAGCAGTACCTACCGTACCTCTCAAGAACGCCTCGCCGGAATTGAAGAAGAAATTGACAATTTAGAAGGGAAACACGAACAACTTAACAATCAGTGGCAATCGGAGAAGCAACTCCTAGAAGAAATCAACAATCTTAAAAAAGAAGAAGACCAACTCCGGGTCAAGATTGAGCAGGCAGAACGCGCCTATGATTTGAATCAGGCAGCCCAGCTCAAATACGGGCAACTGGAGCTTTTGCAGCACGACCGCGAAGCCAAAGAGAGCATGATGTTGGAGTTGCAAACTCAAGGGACAGCCTTGCTGCGGGAACAAGTCACGGAAGCCGATATTGCCGAAATTGTGGCTAAGTGGACAGGGATTCCCGTCAAGCGACTACTGGAATCGGAACGGCAAAAGTTATTGCAGCTAGAAGGTCATTTGCACAAGCAGGTGATTGGGCAATTAGAAGCGGTAGCGGCGGTTGCAGCGGCAATTCGTCGCGCTAGGGCGGGGATGAAAGACCCCGGACGCCCCATTGGTTCCTTCTTGTTCTTGGGTCCAACGGGTGTGGGGAAAACGGAACTGGCAAGGGCGCTGGCACAGTTTCTGTTTGATAGTGAGGATGCTATCGTCCGGATCGATATGTCGGAGTACATGGAGAAGCATGCGGTGTCGCGGTTAGTTGGCGCACCTCCGGGATATGTGGGTTACGAAGAGGGAGGGCAACTCTCAGAAGCAATTCGGCGGCGTCCCTACTCGGTGGTGTTGCTGGATGAAGTGGAAAAGGCGCACCGGGATGTATTTAACATTTTGTTGCAGGTACTTGACGACGGACGCATTACCGACTCTCAGGGGCGGACGGTGGATTTCCGCAATACAATCGTTGTCATGACTAGCAATATTGGCAGCGATCATATTTTGAGTGTTGCTGGGGATGATTCGCAGTACGAGGAGATGCGGAAACGGGTGACTCAGGCGTTGCGATCGCATTTTCGCCCAGAATTTGTTAATCGGGTGGATGACATCATGATCTTCCACACCCTGACGCGCACAGAACTGAGTCAAATTGTGATGATTCAACTACAACGGATTCAGCGTTTGTTGGCAGATCAAAAAATTGTGATCGAACTTTCATCGGAGGCTCGGGATTATCTGGTGGATGTGGGTTATGATCCGGTTTATGGTGCTCGTCCTTTAAAACGGGCAATTCAACGGGAATTAGAAAATCCGATTGCGACAAAACTGTTGGAAAATACCTTTGTGGCAGGAGACACGATTGTTGTCGATTGCGTCGATAATGTTCTGACGTTTAATAAGAAAGGTGCAGTGAATTTGCCAGAACCTCAATCGGTTCACTGAGTTTGAGTAAAGTTCTGTGAAAAAAGAGGGCAAGACCCTTGTATACAAAAGCTTTACCCTCATTCTTTGACTTTTTCACTTACATAAGGTATAATCCCTACTCCCTGCCTTTATCAAGGTATACCTCACCCGATAGAGAAACGCTATAGTTAGCGAGAACCATTACCATTGATTGCCAGTACATGATCAGCGAGCTTACCGGGGACTTCTTGGAGATGGTCGTACTGCCAGTTGAAGAAACCAACACCCAAGGTAAGCGATCGCAACTCGACAATAAAGTCATGCATTTCAGCTTGGGGTAGGTAGGCAGAAACACAGTCCCAACCCTGCCAATCTATACGCGGTTCATAGTTGAGAATTTGTCCGCGCCGTCCAGATATCAGTTGTAGAACTTTGGACGTAAACTCTGTGGGTGCACAGACCTGAACCGACATAATCGGTTCTAGGAGCGTCGGTTCACACTTGAGCATCCCTTCCGTCATTGCTAGTCGTGCCGCTTGCTTGAATGCCTGTTCGGAACTATCGACAGAGTGGTAAGAACCGTTAGTCAGCGTTACTGCCACATCCACTACGGGGAAGCCCAAAGGACCTTGTGACAAATACTCCCGCACTCCTGTCTCTACACCGGGGATATATTGCTTCGGTACAACACCACCGACTATTGTTTCTGAAAAGTTAAAACCTTCGCCACGAGTCAGGGGCTTGATGTCAAGGTAGACATCGCCAAACTGCCCGTGACCGCCACTTTGGTGTTTGTAACGCCCGTGGGAGGATGCTGATTTGCGGATTGTTTCTTTATAGGGAACTCGTGGCAGATGAGTAGTCATGGGCAAATTGTATTTGCGCCGCAGTCGGTCGAGGGCAATCTGTAGGTGGATTTCCCCTTGTCCCCAAAGGATAATTTCGTGGGTGTCGCCGTGTTGTTCCCAAGTCAGAGAGGGGTCTTCTTCGAGTAGCTTAGTAACAGCACCACTGAGCTTCACTTCGTCTTTGCGATTTTCAGCGACGATCGCTAAGGCATAGACTGGAGTTAGAGAATCCGCTTTTGGTAATTCTCGTCGGGCTTCTCCGGTGTCAGTCGTTAAAGTATCGCCGGTTTGAATACCTTCTAAACGTCCAATGGCGACAATATCACCTGCATTGACCTCCGAGACAGACTGCTGTTGCTGACCGAGGAGGTGGTATAAACCACTAGCCCGGACGCCATTGAGAATGCTGCCGTCTGTTAGTTGACCTTGCCATAGGCGCACGAGGGAGAGTTTACCACCTTGAGGGGTGTAATAGGTTTTGAGAACTTGTGCCACTGGGGTTTCTGTTTCGCCTTCGAGTCCCCGCCGTTGGGCAGTGATTTCTGGAGCTGGAGCTTCTCGCAATAGGGCATCCATCAGGTGGCGGACACCATAATCTTGTTCGGCAGCACCCACGAATACAGGTACAATCAAGTCGGCACCCAATTCCATTTTCAGGTCTTGGATGATTTCTTCTTGAGGCGGCTCGATTTCTTCTAGGAGTTCTTCTAGCAAGTGGTCGTCAAAGTCAGCTAAGGACTCTAACATTTCTTCCCGTGCAGCCTGTTCAGCGTCTTTTAAGGATTCGGGTAGGGGTACGGGGTCGGCGGGGGCACCTGCATGGTAATGATAGGCTTGTTCGCTGACTAGATCAATAAACCCGATTAGCTGTTCTTGTTTGCCAATCGGGTACTGGTGAGGGACTAGGGGGCGGCTGGAAACCGCTTTTAGGGCGTCTAAAATTTCTCGGTAGGGTTGACCACAAGTGCCGCCGTCACAGGTAAGACGATCGACTTTGTTGATAAAGATTAAGTGCGGGATTTCCCAGTCGTCGAGGAATTTGAATAAAGGAGCAAGGGTGAGGATGCGATCGCTTGTGGGTTCGCAAACCACGACAGCGGCATCCACCCCAATTAAGGCGTTGTAGGTTTCTTGGGTAAATTCAATAGAACCAGGGCAGTCGATGAAGTTGAAGCGAATTCCTTGGTATGTAGTACTGGCAGCGGTAACTTCGACGGTCATTTGGCGATCGCGGGCTTCGTTGGCACTATCGCCAACTGTGTTACCGTCTTTAATATTACCTTTGCGAGTGATGGCTCCGGTAACAAATAGCAAACTTTCTAATAGGGTGGTCTTGCCACTTAAATAGGGACCAACAATTGCCACATTACGGGTGGCTTCAACGGCTTTTTGGGTCATGATCGTTCCCCCAGAATCAATAATAGTGATGAGGTGATGGGGTACTGATGTGAGGTTGTGTTCCATTGGCACCACTTGCTAAAGAGGCAACCTCTCGATTTCCCCATCGGCAACAGCTATAGCTATCTACTGTAAACTTAGCGCGTTCTGATATCAATGAGATAAACTTTGCAATGTCTTGTAAGGGAAAATCCATTTAAAGTTAAGTAAGATTAATGGAAATGAATGACTTCCAAATTTTTATGAACTTAAGTAATACTTGGAACAAAATTCGTTGCAAAATGGAAAAATTACCCCAAGTACGCTTAACCTTTATTGATAGTATGGCAATCCGTCGTCAGGAGGTAGGGGAGCAGGGTAATTCTGTAAAGACGCAATTGATCGCGTCTACTTGTGTCTGCCGATGGGGAGGCGTTGCTGTCGGGCTAAGTTTGCTAATGCTAGGAGGCATCGTTGTACCACCCGTGGCTGAATCGGTAGGTGTTGTGGAGGAGGGTGCAGGAGGGGAAGTGGGGAGAAGGGAGTACATTGCCCAGTCTCTGCCGCCGCTAAAACCGACACAACCTGCCGCACTCGAGAAGCTTAACCAAGGACTGGCTTTAATTCAACAGAACAAGTTGCCTGAAGCGATCGCTGCTTTTCGGGAAGCGGCTCAACTGAACCCAAAGCTAGCGCCAGCGCACTACAATCTGGGGTTAGCGTTGCGGCAGGCGGGGCAGTTGCAGGAAGCGGCGGATGCTTTTTATCAAGCCACTCAGATAGATCCTGATTTTGCTCTAGCTTTTGCGAATTTAGGTGCGGCTCTCTTGGAGGGTAATAATGTGCAACAGGCGCGAAATTACCTGCTCAAGGCGATTGAACTCAACCCTAACTTGGGTGTTGCCCATTATAACTATGGTCTGGTACTCTCGCAGTCGGGAGAACTTGAAGAAGCGATCGCGGCGTTTAAACGGGCGATGGAGTTAAGCCGGAATGCTCCAGAACCTGCTTACCATCTGGGGTTGGCTTATTGGCAGCAGGGGAAGATGGATGAGGCAAAAAAGGCGTTGCAGCAAGCGATTAAAATTAGCCCCAAGTACCCAGAGGCTTACTATAGTTTGGGTTCGATATTATTTCATCAGGGAGATTTGGATGGTGCTCTTCAAGCCTTTCGGCAAGCTGCTGAGAGTAATTCTGACTATGCGAATGCTTACTATGGGGCGGGTTTGGTATTTTTGCACCAGAATCGGTTGAGTGATGCCCAACAAGTTTTAGAATATGCCAGAGAGCTTTACACTGCCCAAGGTAATGCTGAGTGGGCGGACAATGCTGAGGCTCTGCTGGAGCGATCGCAAAATTCTACTCCTTAGAACAGTGATTCGAGAGGGATATCGACAGGTAAAATAACTCTCTTTCGGATAATTATAAAGAAATATTACAATCAACTCGATCCGAATCCTAGCAAGAATTTGCAAGAGAACGTCCGTTACTAGCTGGAATGGCAGCAATTCAAGCTGGAAGGGGCTTTTGTAATCTTTGATTCGATATAATTGGAACAAACTACTATAGGATATGGGGTGAAAGGCAGAAGCAATGATGCCTGTTGATGAGCAGATTTAGGTTTTAGAGTTGAAACAGCTCCAAGGATGTCTTGTTACGGCAGCACAACGTGTCGTCACCGCTCAGAAAACCCTGAGTGTCATATTGATCGTTGTTTTGTGACTATCAACGATGGGAGCCTTTTAGAACTATTCAGATAATGAAATCATCACGCAGCAGAATCTCTACTGAACTTATCGGAGTAAGGGAATGCCCCAAGATTATTCGGTTAGTAGGATCGATCTCCGCGCTCCACTAATTGCTAAACTTCGTCGCGGGTTAGGTTTAGGTTGGCTTCGGGTATTAGTTCTCGTCATCTTGGACAGCCTGACGCTGTCTTTGGCGTGGATAATTGCGGATACCCTGGGGACACCGGTTAATTCTTTTCAGCTATTGGGGGGTACGACTCAACACTCAGAGAGCTTTTTGCTACCCATCGTCATGATTTACCTGGGAATTCTGGCTGCGTCAGGACTTTACAGCACGGATGATAGACGCCGCAGTTTCTTGAGTCTGTTCAAAGCCTTAACATTGGGGCAGATTGTGCTGCTCAATATTGTTTTTTTCTACGAACCCAACCTGGTTATAGCCCGCTCAACCTTCTTAATTGCTTGGTTGCTGTCTCTGGCGTTTGTCTTTGCAGAACGGTTCCTGCTGCATACGGTGATTGTGAACTTACGTCAACAAGGAAGTTTACGTCAAACGGTTTTTTTGATTGGCAACCCAGGGGATATCGAGAAAGCCCGGAAGCGATTGGATAAATCTGCCCAGTTTGATGTTAAAGGTGAGGCGGACTTAGCGGTCAGGAGTAATTCTAAAGAGTGGACTCGCACTCTCGAAAGTATTCAGAAATCAGGGATTAATGAAGTTTTTATTTGCTCCTGGGATTCGATTGAAGATCCAATTTTTCTGTTTTGGGAATTGAAGAATGCTGGGCTTGATTTGCGGGTTTTGCCGGTGAGTTTGGAGTTGCCGAGTCAGTGGACGGAAGTTAAGATGATTGATGGGTTTACGACGATTCGGTTTCGCTCACCGCCGATTGTGGGGAGTGATTTCTGGATAAAGCGTGGCTTTGATTTGGTGGCTTCAGTGACGATTGTGTTGTTGATTAGTCCTTTGCTTTTGGCGATCACTATTTTGATCAAGTTTGATTCTCCAGGTCCTATCTTTTACAAGCAAGAACGGGTGGGTTTGAAGGGGCGTCGCTTTAAGGTGTGGAAGTTCCGCACTATGGTGGTGAATGCGGATAAGTTGCAGAAGGAACTGGAGGCGAAGAATGAGATGAAGGGGGGGATATTGTTTAAGTTGAAGGATGACCCCCGGATTACCCGTATTGGCAGATTTTTGCGGCAGTACAGTTTGGATGAGTTACCGCAGTTGATTAATGTTTTAATGGGGAAAATGAGTTTGGTGGGTCCGCGTCCTTTGCCGATGCGAGATGTGGAACGGTTTGAGGATCATCATCAGATTCGCCATGAGGTGTTGCCAGGGATAACGGGGTTATGGCAGATTTCGGGGCGCTCGAATGTAGAGGATTCTGAGGAGGTGTTTCGGTTGGATATGGCGTATATTCAGAATTGGTCGCTGTCGCTGGATTTTCAGATTTTGTTGCAGACGGTTAAGGTGGTGTTTGGGAAGGAGGGGGCTTATTAGAGGATTGGGGATTGGGGTTTCAAGCTTACCCCATCCTTAACTCAGCACAGCGATGTGTTAATCTAGCCATTTTGAAAGATCTCGCTGGAGCAAATCTTGCAGTTTTAAAATGTCTTCTCGGTACAGTTCAATGAGCTGCTGGCGGATTTCTGGAGGGAGTTGGGGATATTTTTCTAAGTTGCTGTTTCTTATACTAATATAGGTACGATAAATCGGCTCCCTTAAGCTTTGAGGGATAAGGGTTTTGAGAGTTCGATTATTTTTTAAAGTCTTTATTAAATCATAAAGAAGTTTATTTTTAGGAATTCCTCCTTTATTGGAAATAATAGATTTATCAATCACGAACTTCTCATCTACACCCAAAAATCTAAAAATATCCTGTAATAAGCTATCTGGCTCGGTTATGAGATCTTCATGAAGATAAATTTTTATCTGATCTCGGTCAAACAATCTAAAATACTGCTTAAGTTGACCGTAGTAATATCGACCTTTAATATTTCCAGAACGGTTTTGAATTGTTTGAACAAACCCATCGAGTATTTGCTGTTTACTACTACCTGTTAATTTACTACGATGAATCATTAAATAAAGCGAATAGGCTGCCTCAGAGGGGTTTCGTAGAATAGCGATCAACTTAGCGTTGGGTATGTAATGGTGTATACGTTCAGAAGCAATTTTTGGAAATGCCAGGTAGGTAGTCGATGATTCTCCAATGGCTATTTCGTCAGAGACTCCTTGAAAGAGGGCATGATAATCGTCCAGATTGGTGATTTTACGATTTGCTTGACCCTTGTAGGAAAAAAAATGTGGTTCCTTTAGGGGACTCATATAAACTTGTGGATGTTGAGCTAGATAGTTGTGGAGTGTAGTTGTCCCAGACTTCATTGCACCGATAACCAGAAAATTAGGCATTGTCATAGAATTATCTCCTTGATGTTATCAGTAGAACTTAATATCCCTAAAATAATCTCTAATCAACTTTAGACGATCCTAGTCGCTGCCTCAGCACCAACCAAATAAAGTGGGGATTGCCTAGTATATAACGCTGCCACAAGCGGTTTGGCTCTACTAGTAGGCGAAAAAACCACTCCAGACCTGTTTTCTGCATCCAGATTGGTGCTCGCTTCACCATATCAGCAACCAGCTCGAAGCTAACGCCAATCCCGATAGAAATTGGCACTCCTAATTCTTTATAGTTGGCGTAGATCCATTTTTCTTGTTTAGGAGCACCCAGTCCGACAAAGAGAATATGGGGTGACGCCGTTTTAATTTTGGAGTTGATCAGTGCTAGTTCTTCGGGATTTGACTCAAATCCATAGGGTGGACAGTGAGTGCCAACAATTTGGAGTCCTGGATGCCGTGTTTGGAGAGTTTCTTTGACTTTTTCGGCTGCGCCAGGGCGACCGCCTAGCAAAAATATTTTTAGTCCTTTTTCTGGTGCGATCGCGCAGAGTCTTTCAAATAGATCAGTGCCGTTGACGCGACCTTGAAGCGGGGTTTGCAAAAACTTGGCAGCCCAGAGTAGTGAAACACCGTCTGGGACTACTAGAAAAGCTTTGCGATAGATCTCGCGAAACTGGACATCTTTCTGTAGGGTCAGAATGTGTTGTGCATTTGGTGTTACCACATATTCTGGTGTACCATCTGAAAGTGCGTAGTGTGCGATCGCTTCGACAACTTCGTCAAAGGCATATCCGTCGATGTCAATACCACAGATATTAACTTTCATACAATACTTTAAGGGTGAACGTCTAATCCGCAAAGCTACATTAACTGTATGTAAAATTAAAAAGCAAAATTGTAGGAATTAATCTAAAGCTTGAGGATGAAATTAAAGTTCAGTTTAAAGGGTTATTAAGTTGTCGCTACTGAATAATCTTTGCAAATTTTTTATGACTTACTAGATTTCTGAACAAAAACCCAAGCAAGTCAATCATTTGTACCTCTTCAAGTACCTCCAATAAAACTTTCTCGGAATACTAAAAAAGTCATATTCTAGCTGCCGGAACCATGAGAAAGAGTTGTTTCCCCACTCAACAGGAAATTCATAACCCCACTTCTTCATAAAAGGACTAAAAACTTCCCTAGCATGATTTTGGATATCGGGTGTATAAAAACTAAAAGAGCAGTTTTTATCCTTGCTTTTTGTCTTATTGACATTAGGCAATGGTCGCTTTTGTTCTATTCCTATTAATTTAAGGGCTTGATCAAAATCATTTTGTATATATTCAAAGCGAATCACAAAGTCATATTTTTTATGAGCTAAACAACTCCAGTTATCATAGGTAAATTTATAGTATTTTTTAAAAAAAGCTGGAAAATCGGCATTTTTATTATTTATAAAATTGAATTGCGATAATTGATATTTTGATATCCATCCTCCATTACTTTTCCAATTTTTGGGATTAGTATACACTCCCCAATTATCATCTTTCATTTGCACGTATTGGCTAACAACTACATCTAAGGGGTTTCTGATACATGAAAAAACAAAGTATTTTTTTTCCTCAGAATTAGCAATTTTTAAAAATTCATGATACGGAGAATGCTTACTTAATATTTTTTGTCCATCATACTGCTCACAAAGTTCCCTACCTATGCTGGTTGAGCCGCTACGAGGTAGCTGAATAAAAAGATACCTATGTTTATGACTAATGATCATAAAAAAGTTCCCAATTGACAAACACTATTCACCAGGATACTATTGCTGTTTGATTATTCTACCAGGCAATACCTTGGTAATCCAAATCTTTAATGGGTTCTATAAAAATACCTGCAAGGTCTAAAATCTTAGTATCCTTAGGCGCTTCGAGTAACACCTGACGAAACTCAGGGCTAGCATAGGTGACTACTATCAATTCTGCCCCTTCCAGAGCCTGCTGAGGTTCTGCAACCAGAAGAGTCTCAAAGTGAGGGATGTTACGTTGAATGTAAGCTAGGTTGGTTCCCATAAGCCAAGCCTGCTGAACTGCCTTGTCGTAAATTTTTACCTCGCAGCCTTCTCCAATCAAACGCTTCACTAGCAGTACCGCAGGGCTTTCTCGGAGATCGTCTGTACCGGATTTGAACGCTAAACCGAAGACTGCTATTCGGCGAACTCCAGAGCGAAGTATCTCTTTTGCCGCTAAATCGATTTGCAGGTTATTGGTGGTGGGGATTGTGTTCAGCAGGGGAACTGGAACATCCATCGTCTTTGCACAATAAAGTAATGCTCTCAAGTCTTTGGGCAGACAAGAACCCCCGTAGGCAAAACCAGGGCGCATATAGACAGGCGAGACGTTGAGTTTTGTGTCTTGCACGATAATATTCATCACATCCCGTCCATCGATGCCAAAACCTTTGGAAATTCGTCCAATTTCATTGGCAAACGATATTTTGGCAGCGTGCCAGGTGTTGGCAACAAATTTAACCATTTCTGCCACTGCGGGTTTTGCCACGATTATGGGCGCATCTACCTTGGCATACATCTGCCGCACCACCTCTTCTGCTACTGGGTCTTCAGTGCCAATAATAGTATACGGTGGGGCGTCATAATCACGGATAGCTGAACCTTCGCGTAAAAATTCGGGGTTAAAGGCTAGGTGTACAGATTCGGCTCCAACAATATCCTCGAGTATAGTGTGGCATTGCTCCAGAGTACCTGGAGGTACAGTACTCCTCAGCACAATCCCATGAGGTGCCGACTTTTTACGAATTGCTGCGCCAATTTCTTTACAAACACCAAAAACGTAACTGAGATCAGTTTCTCCTCTCTCAGTTGAGGGTGTACCGACACTGATTAAGGAAGCGTCTGAGGCAAGCACGGCTTCTTCTGCATCTGTGGTAGCCCGGATACGATTCGTTGCAACTCCTTCAGTTAATAATTCACCTAGCCCTGGCTCTACAATAGGAGATTTACCCGCATTAACTAAGGCAACTTTCTCAGGGCTGACATCGACGCCGATTACCTCATGTCCATCGCGAGCAAAGCAGGCGGCGGTGACTGCACCAACATATCCAAGACCAAATATACTAATTTTCACTGAAGTCCTCCAAAAAGTTTATGAACAAAGCAAATGATGCTTTGGGTGTAACAAATCTGTAGCCCTTCACATTTCATTAATTGCGCGGGCTACATCAGCGATGAAGTTGTCTTGGCGAGTTTGAGCCCAAGTTAATGCCTCCTCGGAAGCTTGCTGTGTAGCTGGAGAATTAACGGCTGAAACTAGAAGATTGGCAAAATCCTCTGGGTTTTCGGCAATTTTAACGGTTGAGGGAGGGTCAGAAATTCCCCGGAGAGCAATGGGAGTTGCGACGATGGAGGAACCTGAAGCGATCGCATCTAATGTTTTGATTTGTATACCACTACCGCTAAGGATAGGAATTGCCATCACTTTCGCTTGTGCCATGAACTCTTGGGCATCTGGTACATAACCTCGATAATTAATATTAGGGTATTTTCCTACTAGCCAATCTCCACCCTTACCAGCAATATGAATCGATAGGCTAGATGGTAAGTGAGGATAAACTAATTGAAGAAACCATTGCAGTCCTTCCTCATTTGCCCTCCATGACCAGCTACCCAGAATTCCAATATCACATTGTTTGCTTACTGAAGCGATTGGTTTCAACTTATCTAATCCGGGAGGTATGCCAAATACTCTGACTTTACCAACGTTCTCAAGACTAGAAAAATACTTAGCGTCATGGGGCGTGTATGCCCAAAGTTCATTGAGAGAGGCGGCTAATCTGTCTTCCATGTCTTTAACCAAACGAGCCTCTCGTCTGTAGATCCAACTTGAAACCAAGTTGCCTGCGCTCTTGGAGCTTTCTAAATAAATTTCATGTTCAATGTTGTGAGCAATTAACGCCGTTTTATATTTAGATTCAATAAAATGGTTAAGCCATTCTAAGCGGGAGTGGTCTATGATAACAACATCATAATTTTCCTTTGACAGCTTTTCTTTGACAGTATTTATATAAGCTCTAGAATAATATTTCCCAGCCGAGTAGGGAAGGTTTTTTAGAAGACTTGAAATTAACCATATAGTTGAATAAAGCTTCGTCCTTTTTGACTCTATATACCGTTGACCGATAACTATTTCCTGGGGACTTTTTTCAAAAGACAGGTCATCTTTTCGAGAATACCCTAAAACTGATACTTCATGTCCGCTTTTGGTAAGAGCATCGATAAAAGCTTGTGTAGAAATCTCCCCCCCAAGTTGTTTCTTTCTAGCCAGTATTGTTGTTAAAAAAAGTATCTTCATAAGAGTGAAATTTGTTAGGCTAATAAACAAAAAATTTTCAGTTCAACCTCAACCCTAAACCTCGGCTATAGGCTTTATCTATATATATTTAAAAATTGTCTTAGCATAATTTTCAGCAGAATTTTGTTTTGCAAAGGATTTCATACTAGAAAAATCACAAAATTCTGTGGAAGGGCTAACCAGAAACTGAGTCAATCCTTTGGCTATTTCTGAGGGTACGCTTGAATCAACCGTAATTCCAAGTTTATGCTGTTTAACCATCTGTCCCATCAAACCATAATTTGAAGCTAGTACGGGTTTTTGAGCCGCAGCAGCACGAACGAGAATTGCACTCATACCAATATGATGTATGTAGGGGGCTAAAATGACATCTGTTACCTGGAAATAAGGCTGGATTTCTTGATCGGGTACAAATTGGTCGTGGCTAATAATCTGTATAGGTAAAGCTTCAGCAAGCTCTGTGATTCGAGTTTTTATAAGAGGTTCAGAACCTATTGGTCCGACTAACAAAAGGCAAAGTTGTTGACAAAGCTCAGAGGGTAAAAGCTCAATAGCATCTAAGAGCTGATAAATCCCTTTCCGCTTCTGGAGTACCCCAAACATTAAAAAAACTTTTTTGTCTGGATCAATTCCTAAAGTTTGTCTCATTTTTTGGGATTGAGTCTCAGAAGTATTGTATATTTGAACTGGGTCTGGTAAGTATATAGCTTTGACATTACCCTTGAATTTCCTGATACGCTCTGCTGCAAAAGGATCGAGACAGAATAAGGTCTGAAAATTGGAATTTCGGAGAAGGCGGGAAAGGACAAAATTGTCCCTTCGTTGCAAGATTAGTTCATGTCCTGAAGGCATAAATTCTGCAAATTCACTGTAGTGAAAGATAGGTCTGAAATAGATACCTGAAAAAGGACAAGGGGGTCTTCGTCTCAACGCTAGAGACAAGAGTATAGAATCAAAATACATGAGCAAGCATTGAGTAGACCCTAGCTGTTTAGCGTACTTGTAGAACAAATTCCACTCTTGAAAGGAACGGACAATACGGTTCAAACTAGAATCTTCAAATTTGAGAAGAGCTTCTTCTTCTGGAGAAATAGCCACAAAATTAATGTTATTCTCTGCATCCTTTAAAGCTATATCAATGACATCAGGATGCAACTCCAGAAATTTGGGTGTTACGAGAACATCTAGCCTTCCTGGAAGTTTGTGTTCGCTCCAGTATTTGACTAAATGCAGGATGTAGCCAGCGTGATGACCCGTAAAAAAGAGATCGAATAAGAGAAGCTTGCGATCGCCACTAGCTCTACTGCTATTCAGCCGAAAATCTTTAGTTTTGCTAGACATGGGTGTCTCTTGGTTATTTTGTTGCAACTCTACTTCTTTATATAAAAAATTACGGCTGCGAACAAGTCTCTAGTCGGCTACTAAGTGTGAGTTGTTTGCTGCACACTCCCTTCTTTTACTACACTTTTTAATTCCTCAGCTAACCTTGATGAAAAGTACTCCAAGTTGTATTTACTTTCGCATAACTTGCGAGCACGAGTTCCCATTTCTTTAGTTTCTTGGGGATGTTCTAGAAGATAGGAGATTGCTTTTTGCCACCCCTTTATATCTTCAGGTTCGACATAAATACCAATTCCCTCCTTCTCGATATCGACACTAAATTGTTTGTTTCTAGTCATTACAACTGCTTTTCCCATAGCCATAGCTTCTCCCAGACTCATATTGCCCGTTAAAGTTACGCTATCCCTTCTCTCGGGTGGAATGTCTAACGGAATAGCAATTGCATAAGCTTTTTCATACTCGGCTATAAGCTCTTCAAAAGAGAGAACAGTTGAACCTTTGGGATGCTCTGGATCGTAGTGAACTTCGACGTTTGAAGGTATGTTATCAACAGTAGGAGCAGAGTCGGCTGAACAGTAAATTTTTAATGGGTAATGAATTTCAGAGAAGGCTTTTACGAGTGTATTGTAGTCTCGATAAGTTTTACCTAAACTTAAAATGAATGTAGGATTGTCTTTCTGCCCTCTTGCATCCCCCTTCTTTTTTGATTCATAAAAGGATAAGTCTACACCTAATTCCAAAACACTAAGTTTTTCTTCAGGTATACTAAATTCATTTCTCAAATTATCTCTAATTACGCTACTTCTACATAAAAACTTATCTTTACCTTTCATAAAGAGATTAATATAAACTTTATTCCAGAAATTTTTTTTAAACGCCCGATGTACTACAACGGCTATTGGTTTTTTATAGAGACCTATATACCGCAGAAGTGTAAGCACTGACGTATTTAAATCATCTCCTGAATAAACAAGGTCGTAAGGAGAATTCCTGAAAAGTATTCTAAGTTGCTGATCTAAATTTCCTAAAACTTTAATTCGGTCACTTATTTCTTTCAGCCGCATATATTTTATGTGGGGCAGCACATCAACATCAATACCGTACTTAGGAAGATGTGTTGCTCCAAACAGCCTATGCCCCGGATAGTCACCTTGTTCCCACTTTTGCCATGCAGCATCCATTGGGGCATTACTCAGAAAAAGAATTTTCATGATAATATAGCTTCACTTGGTAGAAGGTTATTACGAGGATGAGTTTCAGATGCTATTTTATTAGCATTGTCTAATTCCTTATCTCCTTAGACATTAGCGTACCGCTTCTGCTCTACTGCAACGATTTCCTCTACGATCTGGGTAAGGTTGCGAGTAATCCCCCATTCTGGAAAATGGGCTTTCAGCTTGCGTAAATCTGAAATATAGCAGATGTGATCGCCAATGCGGTTTTTGTCCACATAAGTCCAGTTCATCTTCTTCCCTGTCAGACTTTCGACGATATCGAAGGCTTCTAGGATAGACACACTGTTCTCACGACCTCCCCCCAAATTATATACTTCCCCTGGTTGAGGATTCCGTCGAAAGGCTTCAAACGCTTGAATTACGTCATAGCTATGGATATTATCCCGCACCTGCTTGCCCTTGTAACCAAAAACTTTGTAGGTTCCGCCAGTGATAGCCACTTTAACCAAGTAGGAAAGGAACCCATGCAGTTCAACCCCAGAGTGGGAAGGTCCAGTGAGGCAACCCCCTCGGAAAATCCCTACTTTCGTACCAAAGTAGCGACCATACTCTTGTGCCACGACATCAGCCGCAGTTTTTGAAGCACCAAACAGGGAGTGGAGGCAACGGTCAATTCGACATTCTTCAGAAATACCATTGTAGTCTTCCGGGTTAGCGTAGTCGTAGCGTTTTTCTAACTCAACTCGTGGAACTTCATTAGGAGCATCACCATAAACCTTATTGGTACTCATGTGAATGAAAACGGCATCAGGACAAAATTGGCGAGTTGCTTCCAGGAGATTCACCGTACCCAAGGCATTGACTTCAAAGTCCAATAGCGGAATTTGACAAGCTTTATCGTGGGAGGGTTGAGCGGCGCAGTGGATGATTAAATCAAAGGGATTGGTTTTGAAGAGTTCAAAAACACCTTCGCGATCGCGGATATCGATATTGTGATGTTCAAAATTGCTGGTAATTTCCTGTAAGCGGCTGCGGTTCCATGTTGTATCCCCTGGAGAGCCAAAGAACTCAGCTCGCATATTGTTGTCTACGCCAAAGACCTGATGACCTTCGCGATCGTAGTATTCAACCGCTTCAGAGCCGATTAAGCCACTTGAACCTGTCACTACTACTTTCATAAATATTCTCCTTCAACTTCAACCCAGTTATTATACATACTGTAACTCTAATTTTTTAGTCTTCAACTTTACTCCCTTACCTTATAAGCACTTTAAGAAGTTGCCATCTTAGAGCTGGCTTTAATGTCTTTATTTCTTAATGATGAGCTTGATTTACTAAGCCTTTCCTTTTGGAGGGCCGTTGAAAAAGCAATTGATATATAAATAATCCAAAACAAATGACCCTGGTCTAAAATTGTACCCGTTATACTATAATTAAATAGAGTTGTAACCGTCAAAAACTGCCAAAACCAAAAATATTCTATCGCCTGAAGTGAGAACAGCAGATATAGGGTTCTACCATAAACTGTCAGAAAACTAATTACAAACAAAGCAATTCCGAGCCATCCCAAGTCGGCAAATAAGTCAAGAAAACCGTTATGAGCATGAGTTCCTCCATCAGCCCACGTCTGATTGCTGATAAAGTACTGTACCTCAGTATCCTTCCAAAACCCAGCATACCCATAGCCTAGTAAAGGTCTCTCTGAAGCCTTCTCAATTACAGCAGCCCAGAGTTCATCACGTCCGCTTAGTGTCATAGACTTTCCGAGTATATCGACTACTATGGTTTCTATATTGTTTGAAATAACTATAGCTAAAGTACTTATAGTTAGTATCGCAATAATTAAAAGAAACACCCGGATTTTATAATACTGCTTTAAGAAATTAAAAAGGGGAAATAATGACAAAGATAACACCAAGAGAACAAAAGCAGTTGTTCCCTGAGAAAGCAAAAGAAGCATAAAAGAAAGACCAGACATAATCAATGCAGTCCGGCGATGCCTACGGCTTTTGATAGCGATGAGCAGAAAAAGTATGATAGTGACAGTCATCATGCGAGCTAGAGAGTTTTTCTGGATAAAGGCACCCTTCCACGCTAGTTCACCATGATAGTCCTGAATGCCGTAAGATGGAAAGACGAATGCAACTCCTAAGCTGAGAAGCGTGCTGATGCCTGTTACCCAAGCCATTAAACGCATCTGCTCTTCAGGGCTATAGCGTGTAGCCAAGTATACCCCTAACAGGGTTGTTCGCAATAAAGCTCTGCCGAAGTTTAAGGTATCTCCTGGAGAAGCAGACCAAAAAACAGATACCAAAGCAGTTGCTGTCAGGAGCAGTATAGGAATGTCTTTTGTCGCTACAGATATAAATTTCTTCCACTGCAACATACTGAACAGAGGGATAAATGCATAAGCGGCAAGCTTCATCACCTTTTGCCATAAAGCTCCCCATGGCTGAGGAAAACCAACTCCGCAGGAGTACAGAAGCAATAAAATAACAATTCCTGATTCAAATTTCCTCAAGCGCTCGACTCTAATCAATGTTTACCCTCTAGTGCTTGAAAATAGATGAGGCTGCTTAAACGTGTTTTTAGCTAGGTTTTTTACCTGAGGTTGTAGAAGAGAAATTAGGTTAACTTAACGTAAAAGTTTCAAATCTTATTCTTTTACCGATTGCCTCCCTCTAAAATTTCAGTAAAAAGAGATAGGTAACGACTGGCTTGGAGTTCCCTAGTAAATTCTTGCTCTACTTTATCACGAGCGCGGCGCGACAGGTTTTGATGTCGCTCTCTATTCTCTAACACCCAGGCAATTCCCCGAGCCAAATCTTCAATTCTATAAGGTTCGACTAAATAACCATTTTTTTGATGTTCAATCATATCGGGCATACCGCCAATATTGAAGGCAACGCAGGGGGTTCCACAGGCGATCGCTTCCATGATCGTATTGGGTAAGTTATCCTGAACTGAGGGTAAAACAAAGACATCTGCTGCTGAATAGACCAGGGCTAGCGAGAGGTCATCGCTAAACGTACCTAAGTAGTGAGTTTTCAAGCCAAACTCCGGGGGATTCTCTGGCTGAGAGCTACCAAAAACAACTAGCTCTACTCTATCTTGCCATCCCGATTTACTCAAGTCTTGCAGCGCTGGTTGCAATAGGTGAAATCCCTTTCTATTATTACTGGTTGCTTTAAGAGAGCCAAAAAGAACAAGGTGCTTGTCTTGAGGCAACTTAAGCAATTCTCTTGCTATCTGTGGATTGATGGGTCTATACAGGTTAGTATCAATACCGTTGGGAATTAGCTCGACTCGCAGTTCCTTAAAGAGGGAACTCGATTTAACACACTTGGCTAGCCATGAGCTAAGCGCCACAATCGTTAAGTCAAGATTTCTCCAAGCCTTCGCTTTACGCTGCCACACCCAACGGGACAAATCTCGATCTTTGCTGCTGCCAAGTTGAGGACATTTGCCACAGGCATCAGTGTAGCGATCGCAGTCTTGATTATAATGACATCCTCCTGTAAACGCCCACATATCGTGGAGAGTCCAAACCAGAGGAGTTTTTAATTTGGCAATTGTTTCGATTTGGAGGAAGGCTTCGCCAGTCCAATGAAGGTTGATTATATCTGGCTTAAGTTGCGCAATTTTGGGGAGAGTTCTCTCTGGAAGCCACTGAAGAGAAAAGATAGTGTCCTCCCGTTGAGGATAAAATTTTAAGGGCAAAGCATCAAAAGCTACCCTTGTTCTGGCAACGCTTTCCCCCAGCCTTGTCCTAGGAGCAGTCACTGTTAAATCGTCGGTAGACTTATACTGCACTAACATCTGGGAATCAACACCAATTTCCTGTAAACCCTGATGTAATCGATAGGCAGCACGGGCAGCACCTCCTTGAAAATCCGCAGTACTAACCAGTAAAGTCTTCATTTCTCACTTACTCCAGCCATGTTGAAAGATCCCGGTGAATCAAGTCCTGAAGTTTAAAGATATCGTTGCGGTACACCTGGATTAGTTGGCTTCGTACCTCTGAAGATAGCTGTGGTTTAGCAAGAGTTCGATTGGTAAGGTTGCGAACAAGGCGCTTTCGTAGCTTATAAGGAACGAGCAGCTTGAAGGGTTCTTTAATAAAGTTTTGGTTTGTCAAAAAACTATAAAATAGTTTGTTTTTAGGAATACCACTAACATTGTATCTAGTAGAAGTATCTGGGATAAACGTCTCATCCACCTGTAGGAACTGAAAAGCATCCCGCAGTACTTTAAGAGGGTGGGTATTTAAGTCCTCGTAAAGATAGATTTTAATCTGACTGCGGTCAAACCTGTCAAAGTACCGTTGCAATTGGGTAGAGTAAAATCCTCCCTGCACATAATAGAAGCCCCACCACCAGTTGTCACGGATACGATTTTCTTCTTCCTGAAGAGCGCGAGCAAAATCAGTATGGATTTCAAAGCCTTCTCGAATATGATGTAGGAAGTTAGAGTAGGCTCTCTCAACGGGATTACGGAGGATAGCAATTAGCTTAGCATCAGGAATATAATGCTGGATTCGATCGGGAGCTTTGGGATGATAGAGATAGATAGGAGAGGCTTCACCAATTGCTATTTCCTTCACGACTCCTTGAAATTGTTCGCGGTAAGCTTCAAGGGTAGTCTTACAATTTGCCAGGTAGCCCTCACTAATCGTGCCTGCGGGAAAACCTAGCTTCTCACCCTCCAACGCAAAGAAGTTGGGTTCTTTTACTGGAGTCATGTAGATTTGCGGATGCTGCTCCAGAGAAGCATGAAGGGCAGTTGTTCCAGCCTTAGCCGCGCCGATAATGAGGAAATTTGGCAGGGTCATACACTTTCCTCTGTGCCTACGCATCCTTGACAATTTAGTATAGCCATGCTGAAAGATCCCGCTGAATGAGGTCTTGAAGTTTCAAGATGTCTTCTCGGAACAATTGAAGTAGTTGATTCCGTAACTCTGAAGACAATTGAGGTTTTGTAAGATTTTGAATAGTCAGATTAGTAGTAATACGTTTGCGCAGTCTATTTGGCACTAGTGGCTTGAATAAATCCTTGAGCGGGTTTGGTTCTTTTAAGAAGTTGTGCAGAAGTCTGTTTTGAGGAACACCGGATACATTGGGTCGGATAGACATATCTGGCACAAACTTATCATCTACCCCAAGAAACTGGAAAATGTTCTGTAGAACGCCCACTGGATCAGTGCTGAAGTCTTCATACAGATAGACTTTAATCTGACGTTGGTCAAAGGCTTCAAAGTAGCGTTTTAGTTGGATGGAGTAAAAGCCCAGATCCTGATAACGCCAAAGAAATCCCCAGTTCTCTTGCATTCGTTTCTCTTCCGCCTGGAGTGCTTGCGCAAAGTCAGTAATGGGTTCACGCTCATCCCGGATTAACTGCATAAAACTTGCATAGGCTCGATCAACTGGATGGCGAAGGATGGCAATAAGCTTGGCATTGGGTACATAATGCTTGATGCGCTCATGGGCTTTGGGAAGGTACAGATATAAAGCGGATGCCTCACCAACGGCTACTTCCTTTGAAACAGATTGAAACAGGTCACGGTAAGCTTCTATGTTAGTAATCGAAGTTTGATTAATCGTAACCCTTGGGCCTCGAAAGTTTAAATTTTCGCCTTCAAAGGCAAAAAAATGAGGTTCTTTTACAGGACTCATGTAGATTTGTGGGTGCTGCTTTAAGTATTGATAAAATGCAGTTGTGCCTGATTTTGCTGCGCCAATAATCAAAAAATTAGGCATCATTTCTCTAGAACTCATAATTAATAATAAATATTGTCATTGACTAACAGAATTAATACCTTTACTATGCGTAAAATCACTTTGATTTATTGAAGCACTTTGTCAAGAAGCAGTCATTATTTTTTTAATTTTTCGGCGAATTCGTTGCAATAAACTTTGCTTCCACGTTTTCTGATAACGAAGATAATCATAATTTCGATCTACAGCTACTCCGTAAGGTTCTTTTAAGGGAAACGATATTGAAGAGATTGGTAAATTAGCAACTCCCTTCGTATCTTTTTTTGTATTCGTTCCCTCCTTTGTAAAACCAAGGTTACTAATCAAATTTCCAGAAGGTATAATTGATAAACCTGACTGTAAAAAACGAGCAAATCCCCATTGATAATCCCAAGTATCAATTTCACCCAAGTACGTCTTCTCAAAAATGTCACTTCGGTTCAAATACTGTTTTTTGTCACAAATTACATCCCTAACTCTATTTCTAGCTTCAGCACTTGACCAAAGATTCATATTTACATCGTAGTAATGCCATGCTCTCTGCCAAGAAGCCCATCCCCAAATGGAGCCGTAATAAGCAAAATGATAGCTTTGGATATCGGATTTCCATTCCCCTAGTATATTTGAACCACTAATCATCATAATACGTTTATCATTTCTATACTTGTCTAATAATTCCTCGCAAAATCTGAAAAAACTAGGATGCGGCAAGCAGTCATCCTCAAGAATAATTGCTTCTTCAACGGTATTAAATACCCAATTTAATCCACTTGATAAACGTTGCTTACAGCCCATATTCACATCAGAGTAATTCTTCAGGACTTCGCAGTCCCAATCTACACGCTCAATAATCGCACGAGTCGCAGCACACTTTTCTGCTTCACCTGCTCGATCTGCACGAGCACCATCTGCAATTACTAGAAGCTTGGGAGGTTTAGCTTGACGAATCACCTCAAAAACTTTCTCAGTAGTATCTGGACGTTTAAAAATTATAAATACAACGGGAGTCTTTATTTGCCAGTCAGCCATTTCTCTACTGTGCCACCTAATTTAATGAAACCCAACTAGAGTTTTAGAAGAAATCTTAAACGCCTTCTTAGATTAATCCGAGCTTTTAAAAATCGGAAAATAGAAAAGGCTTGTTCTGCCCGAAATTTCAACAAATTCTTCTCCTGAATGGGGATTCCAGCATCATTTATTAAAAAAGAACTCCTGAGATTTTTTATAGATTGCCTCACGGATTGATTCATCGTAGTTTTCAAGAAGCCACTTCGAGTTTGAGCTATATTAGCCTCATGAAGGATTTGCAGCCAAGCCGGTGTTTGTCTATTCTTAATATTTTTCATTGAACCGATCTCATACAACCTTTGATGGGATAGACGAAATACTCCTTTAAATGCCTCAGTTTTTTCAATTAAGCTTATGAAAGGGTTTCCCTGGGGATATCTTCTTAAGTAGAGCTTATTATCGTAAAGCACATAGCCATAGATAAAGTTTATAGATACACCATCTTGTTCAACAAAATTATCCTGAACCATCTGCACAAAGTTCTTACATAAGGCATCATCTGTATCCAGGCGAGTTGTAATCACATATTCACTTTCCATTGTCATATTAGCTCTGATTATTTCTAGAGCTTCTTCGGGTATTTTTTCAATATCGTTAAAAACACAACTTATATAAGCAGGAATAAAATTTTTCCACTTTGAATATTTTTTTATTTTTTCTTTAAAAGCGTCAGAGGTATCAATGTTAAAGAAAACTATCCACTTAAAATTTTGATTGGACTGTCCCTGAACTGATGGATAGCAAAAGTTGTCAAATAATTTTAGCCTACTTTCTAGCCAATCACCGTCCAGGTTTAAATGATTGGGTCTGTCTTTTTTTGTTGATTTTACGTTAAATCTAGTCAAAACAAAATGGTTAAAACTACTCATCTCTTTACTTAAAACCAATCACCCCTTAATAACAAACAAACCTTTTATTTTTCTAAAACTACCTCTTCATAACTCCCCCACTTAACCACACACCCCTTCTCCATCAAATAAACCCGATCGCAATGCTCAACCGTAGAAAGACGATGCGCAATAATAATCAAAGTCTTTGTCCCAGCCAGAGAGCGAATCGACTCACTAACAAGACGCTCTGTCTCATTATCCAGTGCCGAAGTCGCCTCATCCAGCACCAAAATCTCTCTCTCATGATAGATCGCACGAGCAATTCCTATTCGCTGGCGCTGCCCTCCCGACAACCGTACCCCCCGCTCCCCAACACCTGTTTTAATCCCATCCGGCAACTGCTCTACTAGCTCCTCAAGTTGAGCGGCTTTGATAGCCTTGTCTAATCTTTCCGAGTCAATCAGCTTACTGGGAACACCAAACGCAATATTTCTTTCAATGGTTTCATCTAGCAGAAAAATTGACTGAGGAATGTAGCCAATCAGGTTCTGCCAGTAACGGAGATTTTTATAGACAGATACCTCATCAACACGGATGTCACCACTTTCTGGCTCCAACAGTCCTAAAATTACATCGACTAATGTTGTTTTACCTGCTCCAGATTTACCAATAAGGGCAATCGACTCACCTTTTTTAATAGTCAAAGAAATATCTTCAAGAGCAAGATCTGAAGTTCCTGGGTAACGGTAAGTAAGATCAATCAAGTCAATTTGATTAAAAAAAGTCATGGCTTGACTTTTCCCAGAGTGAGAGTTGACTGACTTTTCCCTCTTAGCACTATACACAAACTCTGAACGCTTGTTTAGCTCCTCTTTTTCTATTTCCTTCAAATCTAAATAAAGCATATCCAGAGCATAGCTAGAGTTACGCAGGCTACCCAACGCCTGCATGAACTGACTTGATGCTGGAATTAAACGGAGTGCCGCGACAGCAAAAATCCCCATAACTGCCGTTAAGTCCTCTAGGTTTTGTTCTGAGAATACTATAGACAGAGAGATAAAACCAACCAAAAATATAATCAGAGTTGTCTCGATTAGAATACGGGGTAACAACTGAGAACTTTGAAATAAGGTTGCGGCTCTGGCATATTTATGAGTTTGTTGCTCCATCTGACTCTCAAAGTAGGGTTCACACCCGATAACCCGCGTCTCTTTCAATCCGCCTAAGCCATGATTAATCACGCGAATCATTTCTTTCTGAGTTTCTGATTTTATCTTGCCCCATTTAGAAAACTTTTTTCCGAATTTCTGAAATAATAAAAATGTTGGCACTAAAACACCTAAAATCAGCACTAGGAGTAATAAGTTAGTCTTAGCCAGCAATATCAAGAGAACAGCGACAACCACAAAGTTAGCCGTAGCATTTAGAAGGGGTAGTAAACAATTTTGAGTAAACTGATTCGTTTCACTAATAATATTTTTAATGATTGTGGCTGTATTTCGACTTAAATGAAACGTATAAGGGACGATTAAATAGGCATTTAGCAACCTGGACATCAGGATTCTTTTCTGGTTGAAGCTGAATTTGAAAATATAAGATTTAGAAAAGAAATATAAAATTGACTTAACACAAAATACACCAATAATTACTCCACCCACAATAGGAACTAACTGCCTACTACTTTGCAAGCCTAATTCCTGATAAGTCCAATCCAGTAAAGCAATTTTACGGATAGAGTCCGGATTAGACGCTATGTTAAGGAATGGACCTATCAATCCAATACCTAGAGCTTCCAGGATAGATGTCAAGGCGAACATTAATAGGAGTAAAAGAAGATTTTTTTTCCTTTCGGTAAGGACGTATAAGACTTTTGATAGATAGGCAATCATTGACTTTTATCGTTTAGCAACGAGAGTTGATATAAAAGCTTTAATCTGTTGTATTTTAACGAAGGTTCATCTGTTCTGTCTTTACTTAACCTTTACAAACAAACTGTACATAACTCTATGAAGTATTTCTAGCTTTTTCCATCATTTTTACGAAATATTTATGATTAACCGCTTTAATCTTCACTAACTCTTCACAATTACTCAACTTACATATTGTACCTGATGTTCTCAATTGTCGTTTACCGCCGCACTAGGCTGCGCTAACAGTCTCCCCTTATCAAGGGGAGAAGCAATCTTTTAAATCTTGTTCCCCCCTTAGCAAGGGGGGTTAGGGGGGTGGTGCAAGATCTGAATCAACGAAAATTTATACACCATAGTCCCTAGTTCTATTTTCAGCTTAGGAACTTCTCCATGTAAAGATAAGGTTCAAAAATATAGCCGCAAGACTGAGTTAGTTGATAGCTAAGGGTTTCGAGCTTTTACCTCTTAGAAGTCCTTTACTCGCTTTCCAGCCAATCATCAGCAACGGCTCAGAATCATCCACTCTTACTACCAGAGCTAGCAGCTTTGGCTGATTCTGGTTTAACAGAATCTGACTTGGTGTAATAATTATCCTTAGTGTAGTAGAAGTAGCTATCAGGCTCATTTTTAACAATTACGCCATTCGCTATTAATCCTAATACATTCTGACTCGATCGCGTCAGAAAATCTTTTCCTGCCTTAGCACTTGCCGAATCAACCACCCCAGGTCGTACTACCAGTAAAATACCATCAGCCATGTTGCCCAATATCGGCGCATCCGCTACTCCTGCCAGGGGCGGCGTATCTACAATTACAGCATCATAGTCCTTCGAGAAGGTTTCCATGAGTGTCGCCATCCGCTTAGAGTCAAGAATAGCTACTGGATTAGGAGGAATGATTCCCGATGTTAGTACATCTAACCCAGGCATAACCTCCTGTACAGCTCTATTAAATTCCGTCTCACCCACCAGCAAGTTACTTAACCCTAAAGCATTGGTCAGATTCCAAAAATGGTGCTGAGAGGGATAGCGCATATCCGCATCCACTAGCAAAACTCGCCGTCCCACTTGAGCCATAGCGATCGCTAAATTCGCACAGACTTCCGACTTGCCTTCCTGAGGCACCGAACTTGTTACTACAATAGCTTTAATTTGTTTATCTGAACTGAGGAATTTCAGATTCGCTCGCAGCATTTGATACGCCTGAGCCATTGAGGAACGAGGTAAATCTCGAGTCACTAACCTCGGAAGAGTCGGTTCTGAGTCTCTAAACGGAAACCTGCGACTTCCCGACTTGCCAAAGGCAGGAATAACTCCCAGCAGAGTATATCCGAACAGTTCCTTCGCTTCTTTGACCGTTTTCACCGACGTGTCGATCAAGTCTAGCAAGAAGGCGGCAGCAATACCCAGTAAAAAACCCGCCACGCCACCCGCTGCGAGGATGAGTTTTTTCTTTGAGGCAGCAGGTTTTTTGGGAACCACAGCTTCGGAAATCACCCGCACATTCCCCACATTCTGATTCTCGACTAACCGAGCTTCTTCCAACTTTTGCAATAGCAGTTCGTAGGTCGATTGAGCTGCTGTTACCCGCCGTTCGAGTTCCTTTTGGCTCTCTTCCAGCCTCGGCAAGACAGTAGAGCGCTGTTTATATGCCGTCAGAGTCTTCCTTAGAACCCTTAGCTGCTGCTCCAAGCCCGAACGGTCTACCTCTGAAGATACAAACTTCTCAGCTAGGTCTTCCCTGATTTTTCCAATCTGTAAATTATCAGTGGGAACTTGCTGCTGGCTGCCAAGGGTTGGAGCAATCCGCTCTTCCAGGAGACTCTTGAGCCGTTCTTCTTGCTCCCGTAGATTCTTAATTGTAGGAGCTTCCTCTTGGAAGCGGCTGCGCTCAACCGCTAACTGAGTTTGAACTTTCTGCAGTTCTGTAAGCACCTGCTGCACTCCAGCAGACTGACTGAGAGAACTCAACGCTACGGCGGCTTCTGAATTGAGCCCAACCTGGTCCCGGAGGGCTTCCGACCTGGCAGCGCTATCGGCAAGTCGAGCTTGAGTTTGAGCAATGTTTTGTTCTAAGCTTGAAGCCACTTCTACAGTTTGTTGAGCTTCCTGCTGTAAATCTACTACCTTATTCTGTTCTTTGAACTGCCGTAGCTCTGCATCCGCTCGCGTGACGTTTTCTTTAACAAGGGGCAGTTGTTTGCTAATAAACTCCCGAGCGGCTGTTGCTTTCGCTCGATTAATGAGGATGTCGTTAGCGAGGTAAACGTCTATCAATTTGTTAACAACTGCCGCTGCCAACTCAGGATCTGTAGACTTATAGGAAATCTGCATGACATCAGTTCCAGGCAGAGGTTTGACGTCAAGACCCCCTAATATTTTCTCCGGTGGCAGTGGATTCCCTTCCTCATCTCGCAGGTTAAGAGCTGCCACAGTCTTTTCAGCAAGGGGGCGGGACTGAATCACTTCAGCTTCTGTCACAATTGGATCGCTTTTCTGGGCTAATTTATCAAACTCTCCTAGGTCATTCGTCAATCCCGTCAGCGAATCTGAGCGATCCATTTTAAATAGAAGTGTACCTCCTGCCTTATAGACAGGGACTTCCCGCGACACAACTAAGCCAGCCAGGACGACGCCAACACCAACTCCCCCCACTACAGCTAACCAGCGCCGCTTCAGGACGAGCCAATATTTTTGAAAATCTATCTCTTCTATATATTGTGATTGTGGAGACTCCATAAGCACTCATGAATTAGGTTCAGGACAACAGGCACTGTTTTGTAGATGGGTTAACCTTAGCCTCCGGCTCAGAATTCAGGTGCTTGATTGAGGCGAAAGGTAGAGCTTTTGTACCCGGGTTTTTGACTTAGCTGCGGTAACTTCAATTCCATAACACTCATTCTGCCGTTATTTCCATAGGTCTATTTGCAGAAGTTGAGATGCAATCTTATATACAGGCATACCCCTGCCTCTATTCTAGTCGCTGTCCTACATTATAGGAATCCCCACTCCAGAGGACGAATGAATCACTCAATAAGTTCCCATCTCGACAGATGGGGTATTCTGGGCGCTACACGATACGATAAATGTGCCATGTTTGAGTCTTAAAATTGGAGTTTCCCGATGCCTGATGCTTTACCAGAAACAATGCGTCTCAATAGGTTGCTGTTCTTGATTCTAGGGGGGTTAGCTGGGATGTTAGCGATCGCAGGCGGCTTTTTTCTGCCCCGACTCCTGGATGTCCTACTCGAGCGTTTTGCTTCTTCCTCAGTCAAAGACTTTTATCACAAGGTCATTGAACCTGACAAAAACTTATTATCACTGGTTATCGTTCTGACTATTTCTGATGTCATTCTCTTAGCTTATCCCAGACCGGAGTTCCTCAAGCTAATCGAACTTCCTATTAGTTTATCCTTAGCGATTACCATTAGTTTTCTGGGTTCTCAACTCTTTAAGCGTTTTTTTGATGCGTATCTATTGAACGCTACTCTTCAAGCGGGACGCAAGGTTAATAGTGAGCTGTTAATTCTGGCAAAACTAGTAGTCAATTTACTGATTATTGTTGTCACGGTCATTATCTTTGCTCAAACCCATCAAATCAATATTTTGGGATTAGTAGCCAGCTTGGGAATTGGAGGACTTTCCGTTGCCTTTGCTGCTCAAAAAACTTTAGAACAGCTATTGGGTGGAATTGTAATTTATATCGATCGCCCTTTTATTGTCGATGATTACATTGGTTTGCCCGATGGCACCTTCGGCAGAGTTGAATCCATTGGATTGCGGTCTACAAAAATTCGCACATCTGGTAAGGGAACTCTGATGATTGTCCCCAACAGCGAACTGACTCAAGTCAGTATTGAAAATTTTACTGGCGGTAAAAAAGTCATTTCCATTATTTCTTTAGTCTTTTACCGTGCTATCCCCGATCAAGAAAAATCCTTGATTCGCCAGGTTATAGTAGAAAGTACTATGGATATTTTCGGGATTGACGCCCGTAGTACAGAAGTAAGCTTTAAAGATATCATTCAAGATAGTACTGAACCCATCACCCAAGCTCAAATTAACTTTTTCATTCTGGGTTCAGGAGAATTTTCTATGGAATTGCGCCGTCAGGTGCTGGATATCGCTAAACAAAATATCACCAACCAACTAAAGGAATATGGCATAGCCTTTGATATTGCAGAACAAACTATTAATGTCGATTCGCCCATTACTGTTTAGCCGATGAATGCCTCAGATTTAAGCAACACAATCAGTAAAGCTTACCAATCCTTGTACTTTTCTAGTGTCCCCAACTATGTCCTATTCCTGATATTTGCTCTCTTATCTATCTTGATCGGACGATATACCCCCAGCCTTACCCGATTTATCATTCATCGATTTTCAATCCAGCAGGGAAAGACGATTTATGACAATTTGATTGATCCCATTCAAAAAGATTTTAAGGTTGCTGGCACCTTAATCTTACTTTCTTTTTCCCTAGCATGGCTAGAAGATTATCAAGGATTATATGAATTTCTGAGTCCCTTTATGACTTTAGCGGTTACAATAAGTGTTGCTTGGTTAGCATCCCGCTTATTCCGCCAATTTGTGCGAGTGTACGGGATTGACTTGATCCGGAGATTCGGTCGAGAAGTTGATGAATTGCTCCTTGTCTTTGAAACCATTGCCAATGTGATCATTGGATTTATTGCTGTTGTCACCTTTGCCCAAAGCCAGAACGTTAACTTAGTTGGATTACTAGCCAGTTTTGGAATTGGCGGTATTGCGATCGCCTTTGCCGCCCAACAAACATTGCAGCAGCTTTTAGGTACAATTGTTCTGTACCTAGACCGTCCCTTCATTCCCGGTGAGTATATTCGCCTGCCTGATGGTTCGTTTGGTCGGGTTGAATCCATTGGCTTGCGTTCAACCAAAATTCGCACAGCCGCTAAAAGTACCCTGCTGATTGTCCCCAATTCAAAAATGGCGGATTGGGAAATTGAAAACGTCACCCGTGGCAAAAAGGTGATGGTACTCCTCTACCTGGATTTTTATCAGGTACTTCAAGCACGGGAACAAGCTCTAGTCCAGCAAATCATTGTCGAAAGTACAGATTCCTTGTTTGGCATTGATCCGGGAAGTACCAATATTACTTTGATTAACTCACCTGAGGAAAAATCTACCCGCGCTCGAATCACATTTTTTATTCTCGGTTCGAGTGACAATTCAATTCAACTGCGCAAGCGGCTGCTGGAACTGGCAAACGACAAAATATCGAAGAAGCTAATGGGTTACGGGATCGCCTTTAAAATGAACGAACCAACCATCTATGTCGATTCGCCGATGACAATCTAAACAGCTCTTTAGTAAAGTAAAAGAAAGAAGGAACCGGAAAACTGCAACTTAGGTCGGTAAGTACTAGTAGAAGCCGACTTCACGTAAGCTGCAATTGCTGATTTTTTTTGTCTCGTATGTCTAGAAATTCCCTGCCAACTTGCCCCCCACGTTTACCGTCAGAGGCAAAATCTATTGACTCATACCCTTCCCAGAAGCGGAGGACTAAGCAGAGTTTCAGACGCCGCTTGCAATACTTTTACTGGCGCTTACTCCGCCTGCACGGAAAACCTGAAGTAATCGCACGGGGTTTAGCTTGTGGTGTATTCGCAGGACTGTTTCCTCTCTTTGGTATTCAAACCATTATTGGCGTCCTGCTAGCTATTCCCTTGCGGGGAAACAAAATTATGGCGGTTGCTGGAACTTGGGTCAGTAATCCCTTGACTTATGTGCCGATTTATGCCTTTAACTTCCATGTCGGTCGATTGCTGCTTAATAACAATACCTTAACAGATGTGAGTTTGCAATCCTGGCAGCAAGTCAAAGTGCTAGGTTCCGAAATTATTGGGACGCTGTTTGTCGGCTGCTTTACGGTAGGGTTAGTTTGTGCAGTTTGCAGTTACTTCCTAGGATTGTCTCTGATTCGTCGGTTTCGAGCGTCCTATCACTCGCGGCGTCGGCGGAGAAACTCTTATAAAAAGAACTTTTCAGAATAACCCTACATCTTTTCCCGCTGCCACCGTGAGCGCATCAGCCGAATTTCTTCATAGGAAAAAGTTTCTCCCAGGTGTTCCCGTAGGCTCTTGAGGGATTCAGCACCCACAACTTGAATCGCTTTTATGATTAATGTTTGGCGCTCTGGTGGCACGAGTCGGTTTAAATCGACGGGCTGATTCTTCTCGATAAGTTCGCTGAGATGAGAGACGACTGTACTAGGAGCCAAACTCCGTTTCTGGGCAATCTCCTCAACGCTCAACCCTTGCTGGTAAAATTGCAGCGTCACCATCTGAGTATTGGAAGGCAGGGGAACTGGCAGTTTTTGCTCCTGACAAAATTCCCGGATTTCAGAAACAAATCTCTCCCCATACTGAGTCAGTTTATGGGCACCCACTCCAGAAATTTCTCCAAAGGCTTCTAGGGTTTGGGGTTGTACCTGCGCCATCAGCTTTAAGCTAGAATCGGCAAACACGACATAAGGCGGAACCGATTGAGCATCTGCTATCTGTTTTCGCAACTTCCGCAGTCTCTCAAATAGCAGTTCCATTTCAGCCGCTCTGGGGTTAATATCCGCTAATGCCTTCGCCGCAGGTGTTTGAGTTACGGCAATAGAGACAGAACGCTGCTTACGCAGAACTTCCCAACTGAGTTTGTTTAGCTTCAGTACCCGATAGCCATCGGTTGTTTCGTCTACTAACCCCTGGTGCAAGAGCGATCGCCCTAGCATTTTCCAAGCGTCTATACTTTTATCTTTGCCAATCCCATAAGTCGATAGTAGATGATGCCCGTACTGCTCAATCTTCTTCTTTCTCGAACCCCGCAGCACATCAATAATATGAATCATCCCGAAGCGTTCCCGACACCGCGCCACGCAGGAGAGGAACTTTTGGGCTTCAATCGTCCAATCTTCAACAGGTTTGGGATGGCAGCAGTTATCGCAGGTGTCACAATTCCCCTTAAACTGTTCACCAAAATACCTGAGCTGAATCTTACGACGGCAATCTGTACCCTCAGCGTAGTCGATAACCTGACGCAACTGCTGACGGGCAACTCGCTGCTCTTTGGGGTCAGGTTTTTGCTCAATGAGATAATCAAGTCTGGGAATATCAGCCGCACTGTAGAGTAGTGTACAGGATGCGGGTTCCCCATCTCGTCCGGCTCGTCCCGATTCTTGATAGTAACCCTCTAAGTTGCGGGGTAAGTCGTAGTGGATGACAAAGCGGACATCGGGTTTGTTAATTCCCATACCAAAGGCAATCGTTGCTACCATTACCTGCACGTCATCCCGGATAAAGCGCTTTTGATTAATTGTCCTTACTTCGTCAGTTAATCCGGCATGGTAAGGTAGGGCAGAAATCCCATCTTTCTGGAGTCGGAAGGCAATTTCTTCGACGGTGCGGCGGCTGAGACAGTAGATAATACCAGAACCTTTATAGGATTGGACTTTTTTGATTAGCTGATTGTAGCTTTGACGCTCTTTACGCTGAACATCGTAGTAAAGGTTGGGGCGGTTAAAGCTGGCAACGTGAATTCCCGGTTGCCTGAGTATAAGTTGTTGGATAATATCTTGTTGCACTCGCTTCGTTGCTGTGGCGGTGAGGGCGAGGATAGGCACATCTGGATACCGTTGGCGCAGTTGTTTGATTTGTCGGTATTCTGGACGGAAGTCGTGTCCCCATTCAGAGACGCAGTGTGCTTCGTCAATGGCAAAGGCAGAAATGCCAATTTGCGATCGCACTTGCTCTAGAAACGGACTAAATCGTTCTGCCAGCAAGCGTTCTGGGGCAACGTAGAGCAGTTTAATCTTACCGTTGAGGATGGCCGTTTCCCGCGATCGCACCTCGTCCCGACTCAGGGTACTGTTGAGAAACGTTGCCCCAATGCCATTATCTTGTAAAGCATCCACTTGGTCTTGCATCAGCGCAATTAGGGGCGACACTACCACCGTTAAACCCGATTTGAGCAGCGCTGGCAGTTGGAAACACAGGGATTTACCGCCCCCAGTGGGCATAATAATCAGTAAATCCCGATTTTGCAGCGCTTCTTCGATAATCTGCCCCTGTCCTAGACGGAAGCTGTCGTAACCGAAGAAGTGCTTGAGTGCTTCCTCCAGGGAATGCAACTGAACCATAATGGATACTTTAGCGCTGATGACGGAATTATTTTAACAACCGTCAATGAGATGCCAACCGTCCAATTTTTTTCTACCGCACCCCATAATAATAATTAGAGAGTTTATGAAGTAACGTAACAATGCCGAAAGCAATCTGGAACGGTGCAGTTCTCGCTGAGAGCGACAAGTGCGAAGTCGTGGAAGGCAATCAATACTTTCCCCCCGACTCGCTCCACAAGGAGTATTTTAAGGAAAGCAGCGCCCATACCACCTGTCCTTGGAAAGGTGTTGCCAGCTACTACGATATTGAGGTAGATGGACAGGTTAACAAAGGTGCAGCGTGGTACTACCCTGAAGCTAAGGAGAAGGCAAAAAACATTGAGGGGTATATTGCCTTCTGGAGAGGCGTGAAAGTCGAAGCGTAGGTTTGTAGTAGAGACGTTGCCTGCAACGTCTCTACGGGATGTCCTTAGGCATTATGATTTATCGCAACAGCGCTAAGGAGTTCTTGACGGTAATCTTGATTGGCTTCAAATTCAGTTCTAGCAATAGCACTTGCAACGGAGCGCGTTGCATTTAATTCCTCACTCAGCAGGGTATTGAGGATATCTAACTGAGCATCAAGAATTGGTGGACGTTTTTCGTACCAAGATGCTATTGCTTCTGAAATTTTCTCTTCATCATCGGGAAGACTGGCAGCGAGCTGCTCTAGGCTAGCTCGATCTCGCGGTGAAAAGAGCGATCGCTTTTTATGCAGAACCTGAATAAAGGCTTTAATGTTTTGTTCGTGGAAAGACATGATTGAGTTCCTCAGGACTTTTGATTGTACCTGATACCAAGTCGCATTCATAATTATCCCGTAGCAGCCAAATCTGCTGAAGAAATTTCTCAATAATCACTAATGGCGGCGCTGGCGGCGAGCCGATTGCAATAATTTTATACGGTAAGGATCTGCATCTTTGCGCCAAATAACGCGATGACCTTGAAGTTCGGCGCAATGTTCCAGCAAGCATTGCTGCCAACCTTTGCGGGTGCCGATGGTTCGGGTATTATCCAGCAGTCCCCAGTTTTCTTCCTGGCGGGTGAGTTTGGCAAACTTTTCATAGAAGGGATAGTCTGGAGTGACAAAAGTTTCTTTACGGTGCAAAATTGGGGGATTTTCTGCGGTATCGTAGTCGCGGTAGGTAACTTGTAAGTCCCGCAGGTCGATTTGCATACTGGTGTGCAGTGCCGGATGGGGTTCGGTGTCGAAGGCAGGATAGAATAGATAAGAGATTTTCGGCTGCTTAGTGTGAAATTTAACTAAGGTTGCGCCCTCCATGTGACCAATCGTGCGACTAGCACACCCTTCATAAAGTCGCAGTTGGGGATTGAGGGCTTCAATGGCTGAGATGTGGACGTAGAGGGCGTTGGGGAGGCGTTTGCCGATGGAACTGTGCTGGCAGCAGTGGGCAATCACGCGGGTATCTCCCACACTCAACAGCATTAAGTCTGCCGCCGCACAAGCTTGCTGATAGCCGCCGAAAAGGGCTTTGATATCGTTTCGCACCGTTTCTCCCAGATAGCTGAATTTGGGGCGGTGGCTAAATTTAGTCAGTGCTAGGTAAACGAGAAGGTCTTGGCAGCGTTTTTCTGCGATCGCATCCCATTCCTCTTGGTTGGTAGCTTGTAGAATGACCTGAAAGGCGCGGCGCAGAGTGCCGAATTCTTCAAGGATTTCGGGGGTATTTGGCAGTTCGGTTTTGCTAGGGAGGCGTCCGCGTTCGGTTACGAATGTTATTAAAGGAGCGAGGAGTTCTTGGTAGTCCTCAAACCGCTTGATGCTGAGGCGGATTCTGGGAGTAGTTGTGCGAGAACGGAAGCGGGATGCTCGGAAGCTTTCAGCTTGGGTTTCGTCGCGGAAGACAAAGTAAATTCCCAAGTCAACGGGAATGGCATCGACGCTTAGAACTTGGTCAATATAAGCTTTGAGTTCTTCTTGTTCGTAATATTTCTGAAAGGTATTGCGGCGGGTAACGATGCCGTCTCCATAGGCAATTTGACCGGAAGCGCGATCGTCAATTAAAACTTGGGCGGCAACAATTAGAACATTCTGAGTTAGTTCCCAGGCTTTGAGCAACGCTTCTCGACGTTCAGCTTGGTCTTCAATAACGTTAATGACGTAACCCAAGTTGACAACATCGGCAGGTATTCGGGAATTGTCGGGCTGGTAGTGTGGGTCCCAACCTGTACTGCTATAACCCTGTTTGCCAAGGCGCTGGATATCGCCACCATGACCACAACCGTAATCGAAGAATGTGGTATCTTTAGTTAGGGTAGCGCTTTCTATTGCCAATCGCACTGGCTTGGAAAGGTCAGTACGGACAATAGCGGCTCTGTGACGCTCGATTTCAGGGGCTTCTGGGACTGGAGCAACCATAACTGAATCAAGAGCATTTTAATTACTATACCTGTCAACGAGAATTCAGCGCTATAGGAATAGTTAGGACAGGACTTACCGATACATTTCTTATCAAGCGATCGCACTCTAGATTGATTGCCGCTAGCGTGTCTGTGTTTGTGTAGCCGCAACTTTCATTGGTTAGGGGTAAAAGCTGCTACGCTAACCTGAAAATATCAACGCCCAAGTCGGGGGAGTCGTGCGATGTCAGCCGAAGCAATTGGAGAAACAATCTCAACTAGCACTGTTGCGGACTGGAAACCGCCCATGCCGCCGACGGACTTAATTTTTGACGATGGTGAACCGTTGGAAACAAACCGCCACCGCATTGCCATGAATGCCTTGATTCAGTCGGTCAATCAAGCCTACCTCGACCGTAATGACTTCTTTGCTGGGGGCAATATGTTTATCTACTACAGCAGCGCCCAAGCCAGGAACCGAGACTTTCGAGGACCCGATTTCTTTGTGGTTTTAGATATCGATGGCAGTTACCCCCGGCAAGGTTGGGTTGTGTGGGAAGAAGCCGGTCGCTACCCAGATGTCATTGTGGAATTGATGTCAGAAAGTACTGCTACTGTAGATATCACAACAAAGAAAGATCTCTACGAGCGCACATTCAGAACTCCAAACTATTTTGTCTACAACCCTTTTGACCCCAACTCCTTACAAGGCTGGCATTTAGACTTGGATGAAGGCTATCAAGATCTTACTCCCAACGAGCAAGGCTGGCTGTGGTGCCAGCAGTTAGGTTTATGGTTAGGAACTTGGCAGGGAACGATAGACCGAGAAGAAGCCGTCTGGCTGCGCTTTTATGATAATCAGGGCAATTTAATACCTTTACCAGAGGAAGCTGCACAAGAACAAGGTTTACAACAAGGTTTACAACAAGGCTTACAACAAGGCTTACAACAAGGTGCTTTGCAGCAATTGCTACGTTTACTCACAGTTCGCTTTGGAGAAGTACCGCAGGAGGTAGAAACTGACTTAGAGGGATTTGATGTCACTCACTTACAAGATTTAGTGGAGGTGGCACTAGCGGTAGAGTCGTTAGAGCAGTTTGTGAGCAGTTCCTTGCCGCAATGAATGCTTAGAATCGATAATTGCGAATCAGGGCTTCTGAACCTTCACCCACTTGCGCCCAAAGACTGATTGGCACGGCGTTACCCTCAGAATCTACCTTGATTTCCACAACGACTGGGGGTAACTGTTGGGGTTGGCTTGGCTCCGTTTTCTGGGCTGCACGCAAATTATCGTCAACTTGTTCCCATTGGTCTGCTGGTATAGAGTAAGTTTCCAATCCGTACTCGATAATACCTCCTTGGGCAAGACTTTTGAGAGCAATGCGATCGCTAGAAAGTTGAGAAGGAGGTTCGGCACTGAGGGCAACAGGTTTCCACGCGGGTGGCAAGCCGGAGGAGTTGGGTGAAGTTGGTGCCGCCAAAATTACATAAAAGTGAGTCCCTGATTTGATAAAAGTTACTTCGTTGCCGTAGGGTTGTTGCTTGGGCAATTGCTCCCAGCCTGGAAGACTTCGTAGATTGTCTTGACTGGAAATGTCATATCTTATGGTTTGGGAGTAGTCCCGCAAGAGTTGGTAAGAGTCTATCGGTGCTGTTTGAAGAATGATACTCTTGCCCGTAACTTGAGTGTAAATAGCTTGAGCTGGGACGACAAGAATCAAAGCAGTTTGGAACAAAATAGGTATCCAAAATCGCTGCAAGAGTATGGGATTGGTAAGGTTAAAATTAGCACTCATGTTAGTTTAAAATCCACAATTCAGACTTCTTTGGTTCGGAGGTAGCGCTCAAACCAGAGTCCAGCCCCAATAACGCCCAATCCACACACCAGTAAGACAATAGATTTGAACAATAACTCGGTATTGTACTCTAACATCCGGCTTAAAATTTGCAAATTTAACAGTACAATACCCCCCCAAAATAAACGTCGTTGAGTTCGAGCTAATCCTTTGCGGATCAGACCAATTGCTAATATGAATAAAAGGATGTTAAAGCTTAATAAAGCAACTATTTCCAGTCTAGTCGTAGCCAGATGCCAATAGATTACGACTGCACTGGTGGCAATCATAACAGCTATGATGCTGGTAGTTAAATTTAAGTGACGCAACAAGTGTAGCCATTTCCAAATTGTTAATCCTCCCAACATTAAGATATTTACTAGGAGATGAGAGGATAGGTCAAAAGAGTCCCTGGCTGATGGTACAAATGAGCTGTTCCAGATGCTGTAGAATGATAATAAAAAAAATAAAAGGCTCAGAAAAATAACAGCCAAAGTGCGGGCTATGCTAGTGAAGGACTTAGCAGTTGATGGATCTTTTACCCAGAGAGAATCACTGTATCCCCATAACAAGGCTGGGGGTAAGCCACAGGCAACCGCAGCAACCCAAGGTGGCGCAAGTAAGAGGTTGATATTGAGCAAGTTTGCTTCTAACGAGTAAATCACTGCGATCGCACCAATGCCAAAAATCCACCGGGAACGGCACCAGTAAGCAAGGGGAATAAACATCACACCTGCCAAAATGGGCATATACAGCACCATTAACCGCAGCCAAGACCATTCTCCCAGCAGCAAATAATCGGGTTGTACCTGTCCTCGCAAATACCCTATACCAATCAAGAGGGCAGAAAGTATTCCCAACGTCGTTAACCGCAAGCTATACGCCATAGCTAAGACACCCACTCCCCACACCAGATACAACTGGTAAATTGGTCCGCTTTTGTGAAACATTTGCGCCATCAACGCCATGTTTACCCCTAACATCAACGCCCCTACCAGTAGCAATCCCTGCCCCAAGCGGCGCTGCCATCCCTTAGCTGGGTATTTCCATAGGTAAAAGCCGGCGGTGTTGAAGCCAACAAACATCGTCAGCAACAACGTCACCCTCAACTCCCGCGACCAAACGTGCCAGTTGGCGACTACAAAGGTAATAATTCCCAAACCTAAGAAGATACTGCCCAACACCAGTAAGATGGCGATAAATCGATTGCGGGCAGCGCGTTGCAGTTCGCTGAATTGATAGCGCTGGGCTAATTGTTCGTATGCATCAGCATCGATTAATCCCTCAGCGTGCCATTGTTCTGCTTCTTGGCGCAACTGGCGACGAAATTTCTCGGAAAGCATAATAGCGTTGGCAGTGGTGCTCCCTACTCCTCTTAAATAGCACTTGTGGCACAGGTATGATAGCGAGCGCCTGGGTGGACTCTACTACTATTCTGACGGGAATGCATTAACCCCTATTCCGCCCCCTGAAGTGTCACAGTCCCTATAGTGCAAGAATGCGATCGCATTTCGCATTCTTCCTAAACAATAGGGATGCACGCCGTAGCCCAAACCACACCTCAGGAAATCGTGCAATCTCATCTGTTAGAATTGAATCTGGCAGCCGGATAAATAAAAACGACTCGTGCGGATAGACTTCCTCTATCCTCCAGATTCGACACCGCCGCAGGTGTTGACTATCAACACTTCAGAATAGGACTGCCCACAGATAGAAATCCTGACCGCTAGCGATCGCTAATATTGATATTGGCAAATCGCCAATTCGTTTCCAATTCCAGAGCGGTTGAGAATTCCATTGAATCTGTGTTATAAATAAAGTCTTTGAGATCTTATCGGGTGGAGTAAATCGAGTAGAATGAAACAAGTGGGAACTCATCTGGTCGTTGACGCATGGGAAGCGCCTGAAGACCTTCTGAATGACCCTGAGGGAATTCGCCGCGCTTTGATTGATGCGATTTCCGCTGGAGAAGCAACCCTCATAGATTTATGTGTACACCAGTTTAGTCCCCATGGAGTGACGGCAACGGCGACGCTGGCAGAGTCTCACATTGCTATCCATACTTGGCCCGAACACGGGTATTTTGCAGCCGATTTGTTCTTCTGCGGTAGCGGTAAACCGAAAGAGGCAATGAAGCTTTTACAAACAGCGCTGAAAGCCAAGCAGGTGAGAATGCGAGAAATCCCCCGTGGCTTTGAAAGAACGGTTGAAATTCCGGAACTAATGGAAGGAGCCGTTTATCAGGCGGTTGGATAAGGCTTTTTTTGATAACTGAGAGGATTTATCAATGAAGGGCAAGGTCAAAAAACCTTGCTCTTTTTGGTGAGAAGCTCCTAAATTGGTAATCAGAACAGGTGTGCTAATTTAGCCATTGCCGAGCATACAGAGTCACCCCGGAGGAAATGAGCGTGTTAGAGACACTATTGGTTTTTGTCTTAGGTTTGACACCACCGGTGGTTTCTATATGGGTGATGCAAAAAGCCAAGGAACGGGCGCAAGCAAGGCTGAGAGATTCGATGCAAATGCCAATAGTTAGAGTTTTGCAAAGAAATCAGTTGCCTCCAGACCAGTATTATGTTGAAGGAGTTGGCTATTTAGTCGGCGATATTACCTGTCGATTTAATGCCCGTTCCGCTTACATCCGCTGTGCTGTGAATCCGTCGGGTCCTTGTGAGAACTGCCGATATTACGAACCGAGGGAATCTTGAGCGATTCAAAGGTCAAAATTAGACTTCCGAAAGACCTTTTTAGCATTGAGACAGAACTTTTAAGCCTAAAAATAAAGCTGTAACTGTCCCACAGACGCAAATTTCACCCGTTGAGATTTTTGCTAAAGTCTCTTCTTCTGAAAGCAGTACGATTTCAACATCTTCTGTAAGATCTAACTGTTGCTTGCCAGAGGGGTGGGCATTCTCTGCAAGGATTAAATTAATCGTGTTCGTATCTTTTACAGGATTATCATATAACCTTGCCAGAGGAATCATCTGCTCAGCAACATAGCCAGTTTCCTCTTCTAATTCTCGACGCGCTGCGCTCAGACTATCTTCAAGTTGCGGATCAAACGAACCCCCTGGCAGTTCTAATAAAATTTCACCAACCCCATGACGATATTGACGCACGAAAACAATTTCTCGCTCTGGAGTGACGGCAAGGATTAAAACGATATCGGGTCTGACATTGACAAAATAGTCATCAATCAGAATACCACTCGGTAACTCCACTTTATCTTGTCTGACTCTACACCATTGATTGTCAAAGACAAGCTGTGAGCTAAGGGTTTTCCAGGGTTGGATAGAACTCATGAGTCAGTTGGGGAACGAAGTCTGTAGAAACACCCAATTTACTATAAGATTTTCATTTTAGATGTAAAATTAAATCCCTGATTCAGATGAGTTAGGGTCTTTTTTTGAAATAGATTTAGAAGATATTTAATGAAGTTATAAAAACCTAGTATAATTTAACAAAATTATAAGTATTTGTAAAACAGTACCGTCAAAATTCATCAAAAATTATGCGCATTAGTGTTGAAACCTTTACGGTACACAAGCGATTCCCATTAACCATAAGTCGCGGCACAACCTCCCAAAGCACTAATATCTGGTTGCAAATCGAACATGAAGGTATTCAGGGTTGGGGAGAAGCCTCTCCTTTTGCGATCGCAGTCCAGGGGGAATCAGCCGCCAAGCAAGACGCCTTAACGCTCATCAGTAGTGAAGTTCGGCAAAGTACTGAAATGTTATGGGAGGCGATAGAAGTTGTTATGCCAATGCTAGAGCGATTTACTCCTTGGGAACGGCAGAAAATTGAGCGGATATTGGCAGATGCCGAAATACCGTCAGCAGTTTGGGCATCGATTGATGTGGCATTGCATGACTGGTTGGGACGGCGGGTGGGACTTCCCCTGTGGCGTTTGTGGGGGTTGAACCGCCGCCGGATTGTACCTATTTCTGTCACCATTGGCATTAATTCCCCAGAAGGGGCGAGGCAGCGAGTGCGGGACTGGCTACCGTTTACAGGGGGGGGTGTGCTGAAAATTAAACTGGGTTCTCCAGAGGGGATTGCTGCGGATCAAGAAATGCTGTTAGCAGTTCGAGAAGAAGCACCCGAAGCGCAACTGAGCATTGATGCTAATGGGGGTTGGAGTTTGGAAGAAGCGGTGAAGATGTGTGATTGGCTTGCCAGTCAAGGGGTAAAGTATGTAGAACAGCCTATTGCAGCAGGGCAAGAGGATGATTTACCGTTGCTGTACGAGCGATCGCCTTTACCTATTTTCGTCGATGAAAGCTGCTTCACCAGCCGCGATATCTTTTCCTTGGCAGACCGCGTTCATGGTATTAACATCAAACTCATGAAATCAGGAGGTCTATCAGAGGCGATGCGGATGGTACACACGGCTAGAGCTTGTGGGTTGCAGGTGATGTTCGGTTGCTATTCCGATAGCACCTTAGCGAATACAGCCGCGTCACAACTCTCACCGTTAGCTGATTACTTGGATTTAGACAGCCACCTGAACTTGGCAGACGACCCCTTTACTGGGGCAACGGTGCAAGATGGGCGTTTAATCCCGAACAATTTACCAGGACTGGGGGTGCAGTGCCGTGCGTCTCACTGATAACCAGCGCGTTGCTATTTTACTCCATGAAGGAATTCGCGGCTCCCACGGGAAAACGGGGCTGACGCTTTTACGATATGGGGAAGCAACGATTGTGGCGGTGATTGACCAGCAGTGTGCTGGGGAATCCTTATCTGAATTAACGGGAATTCCCTGCAATGCCCCGATTGTGGATTCGGTAGCGTCAGCGTTAACTTATCAACCGGATGTTCTGGCAATTGGAATTGCTCCATCTGGAGGGGTATTACCGGATGCCTGGTGGCAGGAGGTGAAACAGGGGGTAGCGGCTGGGCTTTCAGTGTTCAATGGTTTGCATACCCCGATGGCATCTGACCCGGAATTGCGATCGCTCCTCAAATCGGGTCAGCATATTTGGGATATCCGTCAGGAACCATCGGGATTGGGAATTATAGGCAGCGGTCAAGGGCGATCGCTCTCTTGTAAACGCATCTTAACCGTTGGTACGGATATGAGTGTGGGTAAGATGTCTGCCAGTATCGAGTTGCATCGTGCTGCTTGCCGCAGGGGAATCCGCTCAAAGTTCCTAGCCACAGGTCAAGCGGGTTTAATGATTGCTGGAGATGGTATTCCCTTAGATGCGATTCGGGTAGATTTTGCGGCGGGTGCTGTAGAGCAGATGGTCATGGGTTTTGGTAACGACCATGACTTATTAATTGTAGAAGGACAGGGTTCCTTACTGCATCCGGGTTCAACGGCAACCCTACCCCTGATTCGAGGAACTCAGCCAACAGGTTTGGTGTTGATACATCGCGCCGGACAGAAGCACATCCGCAATTATGACTATGTACCGATTCCGCCGTTGCCTGATGTGATTCGACTTTATGAAATGGTAGCCAGTGCTGGGGGAGCGTTTGCATCGGTGCAGGTAGTCGCTATTGCCCTGAATACGGGACATCTAGATGATGGGGCAGCACGGCAAGCGATCGAGCAAGTCAAGGCAGAAACGGGGTTGCCTTGTACTGATGCAGTTCGGTTTGGGGCAGATTTGCTGGTGGATGCGGTGATGGGGGAGAGAAAGGTGGGAAACAATCCAAATGGGATGCTCACATGAATAAAGAGCATCCTGCTTGATTTTTTGCTAGGCGATCGCATTTTGGAAATGCCCTGAATCGGCGTTCCATACCTCAAGCAAAACAGCCCTGCCTCCCAATGCAAGACAGAGCTGTTGCGAACTCATTGAGTTTGCGATTTGCTGAGGCTGTTATATTACATTTTCTGTTCCTGTTTGCGCTTCAGTAGAGAACTGACACTGAAAGCACCAAAGGCTAGTAAACCTAATGTAGAAGCAGGTTCGGGAACGGAAGCTGGCTTAAAGAGAATTGACTGCTGGTTCCGAATGGTTGGAGAATTGAAAGACCACTGTACATTTTTACCATTCAAATGACCATTAACGTCACGAATTCCCACTGTCGCACTGTTACCAAAAGCTCTGAAATCTCCAGAGTTAACGTCCAGATAGGAAAATAAAATATTATTGCTCCCTTCAAACAGAACTGACTGGAAAGTGACGGGGCTTGGTGAATCAGAAAATCCCTCGGCAAAATTCCACTGCGTGATAAAGCGTCGGTTACCCTCCGTACCCATCGTTGTGTAGAAGTAGCTTGCGTCCGTACCTGGTGAGAAGAACTGCCAGTCATCCCATAAAACGGCGATACTCGGAAGATTGTTGAAAGGAGCGGTTGTGGTTAGGTTGACATTACTGAATTGACTGTTGGAGCCTCCGAACGTCATCAGTCCGTTCGGACTCCACGAAACGCTATTGTAATCATTGCCGTAGAAGTTGAAGGTGAAGCCCAAATCCGCCGAGGTGGTGGTGTCGTCAGCACCTGCCAGTACGCGGGTTCCCATATCTGAAATGTCATCGAAGATGAACGGAACCTCCATAGCCGTGTAATTGGATACAGGTACGTCGGTAAAGGTTTCCAATGACAGTGTATAGGAACCAGATTGGAAGTGGTTACCTGTGAGACCAAAATCAGCGAAGCCAGTTACTCCCAAATTCAAATTGCCACTTGCTGGTACTGTTCCAGTAAGTAGGGAGAGAAGTCCAGATCCACCGTCATCGTCTGTTTCTAGAATATTCCCAAAGTCATCTAGAAATCCCAGGATTGAATCAAATGACCCGGAAGTTATTTCTGCGGTAAATAGACTTCCGGCATTAAGACCTGAGAGGGTGAAAAAGTCAACATCACCGCTGTTTAGAAAACCCTCTACACTATTGGTATCAGAGGGGAGAAATTGTCTGCTAAAAAAAGGGTCATTAGGTTCAACCTCAGATACTGCAAAAGCTGGTTGAACTACAGCAACACCGAGAGAAAGTGAGCAAGCCGTACCAAGCGCCAAAGCCGAAATTACTCTCATAGATGTTTCCCTGACAAAGTAAATTTTCAAAAAAAGATACTCCGAGATGCGATCGCAAAAATTATCGACTCAACCGAAGCTACAAAGTCTGTAGATATTCCTGAGTTCGTTAACCTTGCGATCGTTTTCAGAGTTATCTACAAAAACAGAGTGACATTTTCCTGAGTAAATTACTAGCCCTTCTCAGTCATCTTTATCGAAAAAATATAGTATTTCGATTTTTATACTTGAGATAATTTTTATTCAGTTAAATGAGAATCACCAACAAGTAACCCTTTGGGATAAATCCCCACTAAGGTCTGAGGATTATGCATTTTCAAACCAAAAGACTCTGCTAATCAGTATGAAAGCTTGTTACAAATCCACAAAAAAGCTAGTGTAACTTCGTATACTGAAATAGTAATATTTACTTTTTGAAGTCAAAAATCCTTCTAATTGCTAAGAATTACCTCTGTAAGTTCACAGTCTTCAATGTTCACACCTCTAAACCACAATTGAAGATAAAAAAATGTATTAAAAATTACTAAAGATAGTGTAAAGTTACGATAAAGCTTCCGTATTCCTTAGCAGGAGTTTTTACTTAAAGATATGAAAATACATTCTTTGAACCCACATTCCGCACTTCAAAATGTAGTATAACTGAAGTATGAAGGGCGCTCGCTAAAACGAGGTATTGGCTGAGTAAAAATACTTAGTTAATTAACGGAGCCAAGATTTGACTCAATGAATCAACAG
>NZ_JADEWY010000249.1 GCF_015207375.1 Coleofasciculus sp. LEGE 07092
CTCCTCAATACAACGTAAAATCATCTGAGGTGTTTGCGGTCGCTGACCTGGAAATGCCGCCATCAGGTAATCCATCAAATCCGCCAACTCCGGCGAAATGTGAGGCGCACTCTCCCGCCAAAGTAACTTGCCCGTGCGAGAATGTCTGTCGAAATCAATCGGCGATTTGCCCGTCAGCAAAAACACAAACGTCCGTCCCAAAGCAAAGAAATCCGATTGAGCAACTGCGTGTCCTTCTGCTTGTTCAGGCGGCGTGTAACCACTAGAAATAATCACCGTACCCGTTACATTCTCTTTCTGTCTTTGTAGGTAGGTATCCGTCACTTCCCGCACCGCCCCAAAGTCAATCAGAGCCAATTGACCATTCGAGCGAAGCATAATATTAGAAGGCTTGATATCCCGGTGAATCAATTCTTGCTGGTGAAGTTGCTCCAAGATTTGGGCAAGCTGCCTCAACCATGTAATCGCTTGCTCTTCGCTCAGAGTTCGATTCCCCCACTTCAACCGCCACTGCTTCAAATTCACCCCATCAATTTTCTCCATCACCAAACAGTGGAGGGGTTCCTCGCTCCCTTCCGGCACCGTGAAATAGCCATCCGGCTCAACCTTGGGAATCCCAGGATGCTGTAGCCGACTCAAAACTGCCGCTTCTCGCTGAAAGAGAGATACCGCTTTTTCCTTAGCATCTCGCCTGTAAAAATGATTCAGACTCAAAGCCTTCAGAACTTTTAAGCTACCGCAATCATCCACCTCAAAGGTTTCTGCAAACCCTCCTTTTCCCAGCACTCGCAGGACGCGATAGCGGTTTTGAAGCAACAGGTTGGGATGAATCATGAGGGCGTTTGCCAACATAAATTTTAATACTTTATAAGTAGCAGTATTACTTATCGCTCTTTCCTGTGTCACATATGCAAAACGCTTGCCGTCGCTATAAGCTCCCCTTAATCGCTCCCAGCAGATTAAGAAGGTTTGTGCGTCCATAACCTGCGGTTTGCACCTTCGTTCCTTCTAGTTTAGACAAAACCTCTTCAAAGCAGGTTTCCATCGTGCTTGCACCTTTAAAAGTTCGGTACAACCTATCGGTAATCCGGGTAAGAATGGTGCGAATTTGGATTTCCTTAGTATCGTCTAGTTCCTGCTCTTTTACTAACGCATGACTTCTTAATAGTCCCAATTGAGCAAGAGACTGAGTTTGGCAAAGGGCAACAATATCTTTACAAACTCGGTCAATAAACTGATAAGTTACATATTTCAAAATCACAGGTTGGACGGTAAAAACGGTTTCATTTCCCTCACTACTGGGTTCTTTTTCCAGGAGCGATCGCCGTTTCAACGATTCTAACGCGGGTATCAGTTGAGAGGAAGAAGAGACTGAAAACTGCATATCTCCTCTCAATTCTGAAAGAGAAATCGGTTGATTTTCAATCGCAAACCAATACAGTATTTCTTTTTCTAAACTCGACAATCGCTGGACTTGTTCATTTAAAAGATTGGGTAAAATATCACCAATGATTAAAGTACTCTGCTCTAGAAATTGAGAGATATCTCCATCAAAAAGTTCTTGAATGGTTGTGGCAATAATTTTCAATGCCAGGGGATTGCCGCGATAGAGTTGAATCAATTCCTCCAACCCCCGCTTGAGACGGGAAACTCCTTTCGCTTCCAAAATCCGCTTGGCATCTTCCCTACTTAACCCCTTCAGTTTCAAGGCGCGAACGGGGAGTGTCGTTCCTGCCAGAGACGCAATTTCGGCAGGTTTCTCCCGACTGAGGAGTACCACACAGCTTTGGTGGCGTTCTTCTCCCACCCGTCTAATCAGTTCCCCATACTCCTCGTATCCTTCTCGATAGTTGCCAGCCAGTTCCTCACTGCTCATTACCGTCTCGACATCATCCAAAAATAGCAAACAGCGATGAGCTTGCAAGCTGTCAATCAATCGTGAAACTCGACCGTCTGCGGTAGGGGGTAAATCTGGTTCCCGACCGTCTGACAAAAATTCAATCAGATCGGCTAGGATATCGCCAACGGGTGGAGCATGACGGAGCGATCGCCAAATCAAGTACTCAAAGGATTGCTGAATTTCTTCTGCCAGTTTAACCGCCAGCACGGTTTTGCCAATCCCCCCCATCCCTAAGATAGCCACCAAATGACAGCGCTCTTCCACAATCCATTGCTCTAGCTGTGCCAGTTCAGGGGTGCGACCATAAAAAAGCGAAATGTCAATGGCTTCTCCCCAATCCTGACGGATACTAGCCATGGTAGAATTGCGACGGTCTACAATATCTTCCCAGTTGAGTCCCAGTACTTGACAGTACGCCTTGAATGCAACCGCACTAATCGGCTGCCGTCCAGCTAGGAAGCGTTTCCAGGTGCCTTGGGAAATACCGTTGGCGTAGAAACTGCCCGCTTGCCAGTTTTTATCGGGTTCTAAAACTAAACTGGCTTCTATCAAGCAAGTATCGTCCTCATCAAGACTCCAACCCCATCCCTTTTCATTTCTAGCTTGCTTAATGCGCGTTATTCCCGCTTGAGAGGCTTTTAGAGTCGGCACAGTTACACCCTATTTTTGCCATTTGTCAAGATCAATTTTAGATCAGCACTAGACTTCTGGAACGGCTCTTGCGATCGCACGAGTCGCTCTTAAGCTGATCTGGTAAAATCTTTTCTCATCAACGATGCTAAGAGTGGGGATGCATCATTGACATCAGTGCAGGACTCCCACTTCAACTCAGCTTTTCTCTAACTCAATTTATCGTTTGGCAGGAGGCTTGAGATGTCAGACTACACCGAATGTCCGAAGTGTGGCAAGAAATCGATCGTGCAGCGCAAGAACGACCTCTACCAATGCTTGGCTTGCGACTTTAAGCGAGACTTTACTCCAGCGCCCAAAAAACCAAAATCTGACAATGGAGCCTTGTGGATCACTCTGATTACCGCAGTCATTGCCTTTTTCATTCTACAGTACAAAAGCACCGTCTCTGATATTCCGGCTCTTGAATTTCAATCCTCTCCTTCTCCTACCGCGTTTCAGGCAAGGACAGAGAATGGGGAGTAGGGAGTGGGGAGCAGGGCTTGCCGTGAGCGTCAGTCGAACGGGAGCAGGGGAGCGGAGGAAGAAAGAGGAAATTAGAGCTTTCAAGCGATAAATTTGTCCGATTCCCGTCAATTCCCGTAGGACAGGCAACATGAGCTGTCTCAACTATGCTCCCCCATCTCCCCATCCTCCTC
>NZ_JADEWY010000250.1 GCF_015207375.1 Coleofasciculus sp. LEGE 07092
TCCCCCAACCAACCCTAACACTACACCGATAATCAGCCCTAACCCCACCGCAACCAAGCCGATAAATAAAGAAGTCCGCAACCCGTACCAGACTAAATCGAGGATATCTCGTCCCAAACCATCCGTGCCAAACCAATGGTCAAGACTGGGAGGTTTCAAACGCGCCGCATAGTTTCGGTCAGTTGCAGGGTCGTAAGGATTGAGAATGGGTGCTAGTATCGCCATTAAGATAATGGTGATGGTTATTCCCAGACCGATTTTACCAGACGTTGATTGCCAAAATCGTTGGATGGCTTTGCTCTCAAAGAGTTTTATCATGGGTTATCAGCGGGATTTGAAGCCCACTTTATATGGCAACGGATTATGTAGCGGACGAGTGCGGATGGGCTATCGGTAAATTCAATAACTTATCCGTTACATCCGTTACCCCATCCGCTGCTAACAATCGTCTCATTTCCTGAAAGCGATCGCATAGCATCTGTTAGGTTTATTGAAAACTACAAGGGTAAATATTGGACTCGGTTAACAAACTCTTCAAGTTCGCCAGCTTTGGCAATGATTTCTAAGTCCCGGATACAATCCCCAATGGAAACGAACAATTGAGAAGCATAGATGATACCCGTAAAATTAACTCCCTGCTCTTGACGGCGACTAGCTTCTGCTAGAAAATCTTCGTCTTGTGAGAACAAAAGACGCTGAAGTTCAGTAGCACGGTCAAGTATTGTTGGATCAGGGAAGCTAGTATATCCATCTTCTTGAACGGTTAGGACATCTATACCCCGCAAGCGCAATCCAGTTGTAATGGCTCGGTGTATGTGTTCATCCATGTAGAAAGCTAGACTCATTTAAGCAGTCCTTGCGCCCGCAGTCTAGCAACAAAAGGAGATTCGCCTGCTTCCTGACGCATCTTTTCGGCATACTCCTCTCGTCGCTGGATATCTGCATCAAGTTCTTCTTTGTTATCCCAGTAATAGGTTAATGCTCCATGAATTTGGCTCATGCTTAAGTAAGGATGTTGAAAGTAGAATTCTTCAGGACTCCATCCATAAGCTCTTTGAGCCATAACGACTTCAACAACTTTCAGGGTAGTCCCGGCAACCGTTGGGACATTGCGCTCATCTAGTTCTACATATTTATACTCAGTTTGTGTGTGTGTCATGGTTCTTTTTGATGCCATCATTATTAATTATCAGCTTAGATGAGGCTTATGTGACGAGTAGAGCGATCGCTCGTTAGTGCAGTTGCTATTGGCACGATAATAATAGCGGATGGGTTATCGGTAACTCCAATAACTTATCCGTTACATCCGTTACCCCATCCGCTGCCAAATTTATATCGCAATTAATCAGTACTGACTCCCTGATTTGCGATGATGCACTGCTGTCATCCCCGTCGATTGCAACACTTTACCATTGTCCACTACAGCATAAATTAACCAATGGTCGCCGCAGTCCATTCGACTCTTGACTGTACATTCCACATAAGCAAGGGCGTCTTTGATAATCGGACAGCCATTTTCCGCGTCTTCTGTATCCAAACCTGCAAAACGGTCTTCTCCTGGGGCAAAAGATTGGAGGAAGTGCCGTCTAACGTTCATGCCTTCCTTTAAAATATTCAGCACGAATTGATCGCCGATATGGGTGAGAGATTCTACCGCCCAATCTTTCGCTACCGCTATCGTCAAACCAGGGGGATTAAAACTCGCTTGTGTTACCCAAGAGGCTAATACACCACTGCTAACATTACCCCGCTTTGCGGCTAACACGCACAATGAACCGACAATTCGCCCTACAGCTTGGGCGGTACGGTCAATTTGGGCGCTACTAACCGCTTGTTTGGGTGCGCGAAATTTCTTCGATTTTTTCAGGGTCTGAGCAAATTCTATCCCGACTTCTTTGCAATATTGAATCGTCTCATCATCGGGTTTAAACTTAACCCGAATCGGTTCAAACCCTAAGCGATAGCCAGCATCTTGGAGTTTGCTTTCAATTTCATCAACCGCTTCCCCACTCCAGCCATAGGAACCGAAGACTCCAGCTAGTTTAGTTTTAGCCGCAGTCGATAGGATAATTCCCAATGCTGTTTGCACTTGAGTTGGCATATGTCCTCCGAGGGTGGGAGAACCAATGAGAAAGCCATCGCAGCGTTGAATAGCGGCTTCAATTTCTGCTGAGTCGGCAAATTCGCAGTTAATGGATTCTACAGCAATGCCCGTTTTAGTCATGCCTTTCGCGATCGCTTGCGCTAAAGTTGCCGTATTTCCATAGGCTGATGCATAAATTAACGCAACTGTCAAGTCCTGCTCAGTCTGCTGCTGACCCCATTGCCGATAGTCGTGGATAAATCGGCTGAGGCTGTAGCGGACAATGGGACCGTGACCGGGGGCGTACATTTTGGCGGAGAAGGGTGCCAATTTGTCGAGTGCCGTTTCTACCTGTCGAGATTGTGCTGCATGGAGACAATCATAGTAATAGCGGCGGTCTTCGTCTAGGCGTTTCCAGTTTTCATCCCAGATTTCATCGCCGCAGACATGGGCACCAAAGAGTTTATCGGTAAATAAAATACGAGTTTGGGGGTCGTAGGTACACAGCCCATCGGGCCAGCGTGGGGTGGGAATGGGGATAAATTGCAGGTGATGACCTCTACCTAAGTCTAAGGTTTCGTCTCCCCTTGGCACCCAGATGTTAAATTGGTGTTCCCTTAAAGCATTTTGCAACGCCACCGCACCAGGTTTAGAACAAACAAAGGTAATATGGGGGGCTAACTCTAATAAGGCTTTGAGAGTCACCATCCGGTTGGGGTTAACGTGACCTAAAATTACATAGTCCAATTGCTGCACATTTACACATTGCTGCAATTGATTCAGGAAAATTTCGGTAAACGATTCACCAGGCGGGTCGATGAGTGCGGTTTTATCGGCTTGAATCAGATAGGAATTCGCAGTTGTGCCGCGTTGCAGGGAGTATTCTACTTCAAATTTGAGTCTATCCCAAGTGCGCGATCGCAAAATGGTTGTATCGGCAGTACCAAGGGCAGCAACTTGAACGTCACGAGGTTTAACGTCTGATAGGGTTTTCATGGGTACAGTCCTCCAGAATGAATAAGTGAATCTA
>NZ_JADEWY010000251.1 GCF_015207375.1 Coleofasciculus sp. LEGE 07092
GCTCCCTTCCTACTTATTGAGTCCCAGTTGATCGCCCCGCTTGTACTGCAGATAGGCAGCGACAAACAGCCCAGCTAGTGTAACGGGAATCAAACCCAAGACGATTCCTGAAAGTAGCGGTTCAACCACGGTAATTCTCCTAAGACTAAGTTTTTTTACCTGTTTCTCATCCTACTAGCAGTGATGACGAAACAGCTAGATAGACCAAGCACAGGACTTAATCAGCCTTGCGTTCTTTGAGCCTCACCCAAATCTCTAGTTTCAACTTGCTTCCTTAGTCTATAAATTTTAAGCTATGTTTATTAATCGACATACTTTTCGACCAACTGTTACACTAAATACCCGCTAGGGTTACTAAAACGTGTGTTTCGGTTTGACATCTCTTAAAAACAGTTCATAAATCCTCACCTTGGCAGGAGATCGTTTGGAGAAGCAGCTTGCTCAATCTGGAGTTCTAGTTCAGCGGATTGCCTTAGTGCTCATGGCGCTAGTGCTGGCAATCGGTGCAGGCATCTTAGGTGTCTACACGTTTCAAGTCTCAGACCCCTATATACAGGATGTCTTGTCGCTCAAAGGCGAGGCATTACGAGGTCAGGCTATTTTTCAGATTAACTGTGCAGGTTGTCATGGCAGCCAAGGAGACGGTCGTGTTGGACCGAGTTTGCAGCATATCTCGAAGCGAAAATCTGAAGTCGGAGTGATCCACCAAGTCATTAGCGGTCAAACACCGCCCATGCCGAAATTCCAACCCAGTCCCCAGGAAATGGCAGACCTTTTGAGCTATTTAGAGGAACTGTAGTTATGCCGCTCTGGAGCAGAGGAGCAGGGGAGCAGAGGAGCAGAGGAGCGGAGGAGCAGAGGAGCGGAGGAGCGGAGGTGCAGGGCTTCGCCGTGAGCGTCAGCCGAACGGGAGCAGAGGAGCAGAGGAAGTAATTTTTCTCCCCCATCTTCCCTACTCCCTACAATCCATCGTGCGACAATTAAAGGTGGGATCTAAAACAAGATAAACTGCCCAAATTCCCATTGCCCGCAGGTAATGACTGGCGCGAAATGTACCAACCGCAGTGATGGCTTCCGGCGTTCTAAATTGCAGTCCGTTCTGATAGACTTGCTGCACGACGGCTTCTACCATTCGCAGGGCTTCGTCTTTCATACCAAGCTGAATAAGGAACGCCGCTAGCCCAAAGTTAATACCCGTCCAGACTTCGAGGGGATGGGTAGCATCGGGTTTTTCTGGTGTACCATCCGGTTTGACTCCATTGGCGGCTCCTAGTTGAGCATCGTGAAATTTCAGAAAGCAGGCGTTGTAAACAGTTCTGAGGGTAGATTTAGTACATTCTAGGGGGACGATATCCGGCAATCCCAGTAACTGAGCGTAGAATTGACCGCATAACTGGTCTGCCATGACGACATCCGAACCACTTTCGCTATCTAAGCGATAATATTGACCATTCCAGAGTTTTTCTTGATAAATCGGTTTAGCTTGCTCTAACCACTGACGATATTGGTTGAGAGTGTCCTCGATGGACTCAGGTTCTGGTGCTTCTACTAGTTCCGATGTGGGAGGATAATGGTTGAGGAGAATTTCCGCGATCGCAATTGCTGCTTCTAAGGCTGCCAACCACAACCCACCGCAGTAGGCACTAATCCCCTTAAGCTGCCAATCATCAAAGGTTTGATCGGGTGCGCCAGAATTTTCAGGAATCCCATCTCCGTCTTTGTCAAAGGTTTTGAGATACGCTAGGGTTTTGACAATGGCTGACCAGCATTCCCATAAAAATTCAATATCCTTAGACCCCGTTAGCACGAAATCTCGATAGACCTGTAAAACAAAATCGCAGGATAAATCTTTCCACTGATTACAATCTTGGTAGCTCGTATAGTTAGTTTTCTCCCAAGGATGTTCATTGGCAGCACCCAAGTCGTGGGGCGTGGCGTCGGCGGCTTTGCGGATAGCACTCCCTTGGTTGTATCCGATAATTCGGGGCGTCTCGTCATTGGTGGGGATGGCGCGGGCAAAGGCTTCTAGTATCCCCTTATCCAATCGCGGCCAAAGCCTTGCCAGAGGGAAGGAGCCGTATAACCGCACATCTAAGCTTTCGTACCATCGGTAATCCATCGATTCTAAGACACCGAACTGACCGATGGGGTCGCGTTCATCGGCAGCACTCCAGATTGTACCGCCGCCGGAGAGCAGGTACAGTTCATTAAACAGCGCCATTTTGAACCAATTGGGCAAATCTTCGCGTTTTAAGATAGGTTCCTGCCAAGATGCAATTTGTTCTTGCCACAGTTCGCTATGCTTGAGGGCAGTGCGGATAACTGACCAAGCATGATTACCCGTGCGACCAAAGAAATCGGTATAGCGGCGGTAATAGTTAACACCAGAGGCAAACTCGGTGATCGGGAAATCCCACGCTAAGATAAAGGGGATTTTGCGGGTTCTGCCGGGACGAATAGTAAAGCGAATAGCGATCGCACCGGCAATTTGTTCTCCCGGTTCGGCTGGCGTCTCATCTTGACAATCTACCAAGCTACCGTCAGTAGCAAACGTATCCCAGACCTCAGACCCATCCCCACAGGGATTCCAGCGACAGTGGTAGAATACCTCCATACTGGGATTAGTAACCGTAGCGAAGCAGAGCTGCCCCTCTCCTTCTTGGATGTCATCCCCAATCCTCACCCGATCTAAAAGACAGCCGACGCGGAAATTATCAACAATCCACTGGTTGTAATTCCCCGTACTATTTCCCCAGCGAGGTTGGTACTCGTAAACTGGACTGCCATCATCCCGCACCTGCACCTTGGGATCTTGAATAGCATTGGTAAACCAACCCACCATATTTTGCCAGGTGAGCATAATACTGAGAGTAATCGGCGTATCCGTGGGATTGTGAGCAGTCCACTCAAAGATAGCCACAGGGTAACTACTTTCTTGGTAACACCCCGCCCAGATGGGGGAAAACTGTTCGCACGTTAATTGAGTTTGGAAGACATTCTCGTAGACAAACCAGCTCCGGGGATAAAGTGCATGGTAAGTTCCAGTATTAGGAATTTTAGAGTTTGAATTTTCCTCTGCTCCCCTGCTCCCCTGCTC
>NZ_JADEWY010000252.1 GCF_015207375.1 Coleofasciculus sp. LEGE 07092
GATAATGACAGCTCTCTCCCCCCAACTGCAACACCGCCTATCAACCCCCCTAAAAATCGGCTCCTTAGAAGTCAAAAGCCGAGTTTTACAATCCCCCCTCTCTGGAGTCACCGATTTAGTATTTCGTCGCCTGGTGCGGCGCTATGCCCCGGAGTCGATGATGTACACCGAAATGGTACACGCAAAGGGGCTGTGCCATGTCAAGCACTTGCCGAAGATTATGGAGGTAGATCCCAACGAGAAACCCATCAGTATTCAATTATTTGACTGTCGCCCCGATTTTTTGGCAGAAGCGGCGCAAATGGCAGTGGCGGAAGGGGCAGATACGGTGGATATTAATATGGGTTGCCCAGTGAATAAAATCACCAAAAACGGCGGGGGTTCTTCGTTACTGCGAGAACCGGAAACAGCCGAAGCGATTGTTCGGGCAGTTGTCAAGGCGGTATCGGTGCCGGTAACGGTGAAAACGCGCATTGGCTGGACGGATGAGAACATCAATATTCTGGAGTTTGCCAAGCGGATGGAGGATGCGGGGGCGCAGATGCTGACGCTGCACGCCCGTACTCGCGCCCAAGGTTACAACGGTTCTGCTAAGTGGGAATGGATTGGGCAAGTGAAGCAGATTCTTTCGATTCCGGTTATTGCCAACGGGGATATTTTTTCTGTAGATGCGGCGGTAAAGTGTTTGGAACAGACGGGCGCGGATGGGGTGATGTGTTCGAGGGGAACGCTGGGTTATCCCTTTTTAGTGGGAGAAATTGATTATTTTCTGAAAACGGGGCAAATTCTCCCGACTCCAACCTCGGTGGAACGCCTCGAATGTGCCAAGGAACACCTGCAAGCGTTGTGGGAGTATAAAGGCGATCGCGGTATTCGTCAGGCAAGAAAACACATGGCTTGGTATGCTAAGGGGTTTGTGGGGGCAGGAGAGTTGCGCGATCGCCTCAGTCGCGTTGAAACGGTGGCTCAAGGGGTTGAATGGATTGAAGGAGCGATCGCTAAACTCAATACTGGAACTCCAATAGTACTTGCGGCATCAAGTTAGGAGAAAAGAGAGGGGAAAGGGAAAAGAAAGAATCTACTTCTTTCCCCTTTAACCTGTTCTACAACAATCCCACGAAGTGCAAGGGTCCTTGACCGCTAATTAATTCCAACAGCAAGGCAATAAAGCCAATCATTGCCAGACGACCATTCCAAACTTCAGCCGCTGTTGTCATTCCCCACTCCCAGCGTTCTTGAGGATACATCTTAACTTTCTTCGTTGGACGTGCAACGTCCGAAAAAGTAAGACTAGGAGCATTAAGTGCTTCCGTGACTAAAGTTGCCAGGGAGTCGATAAAGATAGGATGGGTATTGAGTGCTGGGACGCGCTGAAAGTGTTCTATCCCTGATTCTTCTGCTAATTCCCGATACTCAATGTCAATTTCTTGCAGAGTTTCGATATGCTCGGAAACAAAGCTAATCGGGACGACGAGTAAATCCTTGACGCCTTGAGTACCAAGTTCCTGTAATGAGTCTTCGGTATAGGGTTGAAGCCACTCAACTGGACCAACCCGACTTTGATATGCCAAACTGTGAGCGTTAGGACGATTCAGAGTCTGTACAATTAAATTAACGCAGTCTTCTATTTCTTGCTGATAGGGGTCGCCCGCTTCTGTTACGTAACTTAAGGGAACACCGTGAGCGCTGAAGAAGATGTGGGCGGATTCGGGGTTGGGGAAGCGATTGAGTTCCTGGGCAATTAAGTCCGCCATGGCTTGCAGATAACCAGGTTGCTTGTACCAGGACGGAATAACGGTATATTCGATTTGGTTCAGTCTTGGGTCTTCTTGCCAAAGTTTTTCTAGAAGGCGGAAGCTAGAACCACTGGTGCTAATAGAAAATTGAGGATAAAGGGGTAAGATAACTAGCTGTTCAATACCATCGCGCTTGATGCGAGCGATCGCTTCTTCAGTAAAAGGATGCCAGTAACGCATCCCCACATAGATATTCGCCTCTTGTCCTTTTTCCTGTAACTGATCCTGAAGGGCTTGAGCCTGGGCTTCGGTGATGTAGCGTAGTGGGGAACCCCCTCCAATCTGGCGATAATTCTCTTGGGACTTCTTTGCCCGCATGGTTGAAATTAACCAGGCAAGGGGAGTTTGCAGCCAGGAGAACGGCAAGCGAATGATTTCGGGATCAGAAAACAGGTTGAACAGAAAAGGACGAACGTCCTCCGGTTCGTCTGGACCCCCTAAATTAAGTAATAATACCCCAACACGACCCATAGCGATCACGGTTTTCTAGAACTTTCATATTTGTTACTGATTTTAACAATATATGCTTTTAATGGTTTAAATTCGCAGTAAAAAATACAGTTCTTGATCAGGACACAAACAATGGCAACTGTTTTAAGACCGTTGAGCTATAAGTACCAGTGGCTGTACGATGGGATTTCCCAGCTTGCCGCTTTAGCCGTAGGAGGTGAAAAGCGATTCCATCACCTGCCTTTGCAAGGATTAACAATTCATTCAGAATCCAAGGTACTAGACCTTTGTTGCGGCAGTGGTCAAGCGACCCAATATCTAGTGCAATATTCCCAGGATGTCACTGGCTTAGATGTATCCCTGGTGTCTTTACAACGGGCAGAGCAGAATGTTCCTCAAGCCAAGTATGTGGAAGGCTTCGCTGAGGAGATGCCATTTCCAGAAAATCAGTTTGATGTGGTGCATACTAGTGTAGCACTTCACGAGATGCCGCCTTCTATATTGCGGCAGATTCTTACAGAAGTGTATCGGGTACTCAAACCGGGGGGTGTATTTGCATTAGTCGATTTTCACAAACCGACTAATTTTCTGTTTTGGCCCGGAGTGGCACTATTTCTGTGGTTGTTTGAAACGCAGACGGCTTGGCAGTTGTTAGAGACTGACTTGGTTGGGTTGCTAAAGGAGACTGGCTTTGAAGTGTGTGAACACCGTCTGTATGCGGGTGGGAGTTTGCAGATGATTCAGGTGAGGAAATAGGCAGGGGGGCAGGGGTGCGGAGGTGCGG
>NZ_JADEWY010000253.1 GCF_015207375.1 Coleofasciculus sp. LEGE 07092
GTCTCCCCACTCCCCACTCCCCACTCTCTCTCTTAAAGCCAATTCCCGATGAGGATAAAAGGAGACCAAACGGCGGGATGGTTGTAGTTTACATCAGCAATCATTTTTAGCTGCGCCCGTCTGAGGGATTCAGCTTTGGTAATTTCAGGTTGGCGCAATTGACGATAAAATTCTTCAATCAGCGGTACAGTTGCTTCATCATTAATAAACCATAGGGTTGCCACGGCAGTCTCAACACCAGCGCGAACGGCTACCCCCGCAATTCCTAACGCTGAACGATTATCACCGGCTGCTGTTTGACAGGCACTGAGAGTGAGCAGTCTTACAGGTTCTGTGGCACCGCGAGAACGTAACAGATTGTCAAGTTCATCAAGGGTGATCCGCTGGTCATACCCTAGCAAAAATGTACTTTCAGAATCCACACCAAATTTGCCGTGAGTTGCCATGTGAACGATGGGGTAACTCCTTGCTTGAAGTTTGGCTTGCAAGTTGGAGAGGGTGAACTCTTGATCGATTAGTTCAGTCCCTCCTAATATTGTTCCAACTGCATTTAACTCCGCTTTCACATTGGTTAAAGCGGCAAAGGGGGGTTTTTCTACCGTTAAGCCGAGACTGAGCGCTTTTAGCTGTTTGCGATTTAGGGGTTGGGTGCCAGTTAGGGTGAGGCTGGGGGTGATAGCAATGGGATACTTTTCTATTAAAAATTCTTGACCATCATGTAGTGCCGCCATTGGCACCTGACGCAACACGCCATCGTTAATGAAAACTAAGGTATCGGGATCGATGGCTGCCAAATCTGCCTCGATGGGACGAATTAACAGATTGTAAATTTTCTGCACTTGGGGTAGATATTGTTCTGTGGTTCGCAATTCCAGTAAATAGCGTAACTGTTCAATCTCTGCCTCAATGTCTGATTTGTTCATTGCCACGGGATAGTTGAGCATCGTTCCATCGGGCGATCGCATAATAATTTCGGTGCGATTGTTCAAAATAACCGAGTAAACGACTACAGCATTAGCCGCCGCCAAACCCTCATTACCCTGAGCTTGGCTGCGGGCAACCTGAACGCATTCATCACCAAAGAAGTTTTCTAACTCTGCCAGCTTGAGCAGTTCCAAGATATCTACCACTTTTTTTAACGTAGAGCTGTTCACCTTGGATGGTTGAGGGTTCACTTCGGCAGTCGGCGATGTCAGTAACAATTCAATTAACTCTCGATAAACCGGTTCAACCTGTTCGCGAAAGTCAAGCTGTAAGTCTTGATTGGCGGCAACTAAGTCCCCGCGAATGCCTTGCAGAGTGGCTATTGCTTGTTCGTAAGCAGTGATTGCGTCTGCGGTAGCTCCCCTGGCTTTGAGAATTCGTCCTGCCTGCCACTGCCAGCGATACAAGCTATCCGATGCCCGGATCTCCTGAGCTGCAAATTGAGCGTGGCGTGTCAATTCCATCGCCTTGCCGTATTCACCAGCTATTTCCTGTAATTGTCCTAAACTCCCTAAGGCAAAGGATTCCGCTCTGGCATCACCAATCCGTCTACCTACCATCAGGGCTTGCTCTAAAATCTCGACAGACTCCTGACTCCTGAAATTTTCTGCCAAGTTAATCAGAGCATAGGCTTTCTCCCGCGAATCTGGCGCTTGCGTCAGTAACTCCCTCACCCGTTGCCAATTTTCACTGGTTAATTCCTCGTTGCTAGTCTCTTGTGCGAATGAATTGCCACTGACTAACCAGCGATTCAGATTCATCAAAGCTCTGACTTCTGTCAACCCTCCTACCGAGCCAGCGGTTTGCACACTTTCCTCAAAAAACGTTCTGGCTTTCGTCCAAGCTTGAAGGGCAGTTTGGGTTAAACGAGTTGATTCTGGCTCATCGCCTTCTAACTCAGCTAACTGAGCTTGATTGCGATAGCGAGTGGCTTGGCTAACGTAGATATTCCCTAAGTTATTCAAGGCTGTGGCAATGTAACTGGCATCCTTTAATTCACGGGCAATTTTCAGACTGTTCTCTTGGGCTACTAAGGCTTGCTCGTAATCTCCTAATGCCCAGTAAGCCGTGCCTAAAACGCCTTGTGCTGCGGCTTCACTAAGGCGATTTTGGTTTTGACGGGCAATTTCAATTGCTGATTTTAAAAGATTAATGGCTCGCTGATGCTGTCCTAAATCGCTATATGCCTGGGCTTGCTCTGTTAATAAACCGGATACAGCTTTTTGACTGGCGGTATCGTTTTGAGAACGGTAAAGTTCGAGGGCTTCTTCCCACTGAGCGATCGCCTGAGGGAGTTGACCGATTTGCCGATAGGCTAATGCTAAATTGCCGTGAACAATTGCTCTGTCTTTTGCGTCTGTAATTTGAGGCAGTACTTGTTCCCACTGAGCGATCGCTTCTGCAAATTTTCCAGCTTGATAGGATACCATTCCGCTTTGCACTAACTGCTCTGGGGAGACGGAGGCAATAGATTGCCTCTCAAGAACGGTTAGAGACTCCTTTGCTTGTACAATTGAGCCGGGATGAATGCTCAAGCAAAAGACAACAGTAGTTAGCAATAAAAAATAGAACCAATACCAACGGTGCCTATCTAAAAACATTGATTATTAACGCTATACTATAAACTTCTTGTTTTGACGGAGCTGCCCGTTCGGAGTAGGTAATAACTTTAGGTATGACAAGTTTCCATGGGAGTTAAACAGATTCTCATAACTACAATTTTACTATATCTGAGTTGGAGTTCTGTTGCCCTAGCTCGTAAAGAATTGTCAGATAGACGTTTAACTGAAGGTACTTCTGATAAATCCGATAGTGGAACGGTTAAAAATTTCGTTGAACCTAATAATTTAAAAGAATCAACCCTACCTTGTTTTCTTAAGTTTGCTCAAAAACAACCTTTACCCTATTGCGATTTTTATTTAGCTCAAACTAATCCTGATATCCCACCAGGAATTCTGGAACCTACTCGTCCAACACTGCCCTCTTTCCCCAGGCAGCCACCAGAGCCAACCCCACCACTCCCTTCATT
>NZ_JADEWY010000254.1 GCF_015207375.1 Coleofasciculus sp. LEGE 07092
GAGCTGGGGAGACTGTTTTTGCGGCTGCCCGGTTTTCCAACTCCTCCTTTGTTCTACAGGAGCCAACCTGGGTCTATTATGGAGAGGCCTTTGTTGCTGCCTTACCAGCTCCAACAACCCGATTTACTTACGGTCTTGACTTTGATTTACCAGCCATTGGTAATCAATGGTATAGCTGGACGCCGCTTCAGGAGAGTTTTGCTGAGGCTATAGCTCCAGCACGGACTTTTGGGTTGGCTCACCAAATCGAACACCTACGCGATCGCGGTTTAATTAAAGGCGGTAGCTTGGAAAATGCTCTCGTTTGTGACGAGCAAGGATGGCTGAATCCGCCCTTAAGATTTTCAAATGAGCCAGTGCGTCATAAACTTTTAGATTTAGTAGGGGATCTAAGTTTATTGGGAACATTTCCTGTAGCTCACTTCCTCGCTTACAAAGCCAGCCACTACCTGCATATCCAACTGGCTAGAGCACTGGCTCAACAAGTCGGTGCTTGTTCCGTCAGCAGTCAATCGTCAGCAGTGAGTGGCACTTGACAATAACTGACCATTGACTGGCTCTCAGCCCATAGCCTCCAATTACATTTGCTCATGTCTATACTGACCGACGTTAACACTCAAAATGACGCAACGGATAACGCTCACCAGCCAAACCAGCCGTCATCTGCCAACGTGATATTCACCCTTGAAGACATTCAAAAAATACTCCCTCACCGATATCCTTTTGCATTAGTTGACCGGATCATCGAATATGTTCCCGGAAAGCTGGCAGTTGGGATTAAAAATGTCACGTTCAATGAACCGCATTTTCAAGGGCATTTTCCCGGACGTCCCATGATGCCTGGGGTAATGATTGTCGAAGCGATGGCTCAAGTGGGAGGCATTGTCCTAACCCAAATGGCTGATATGGAGGGTTCGTTATTTGTGTTTGCTGGTATTGATAAAGTTCGTTTCCGGCGTCCCGTGGTGCCAGGGGATCAACTGGTAATGACAACGGAACTCATATCAGTCAAACGCCGTCGTTTTGGAAAGATGCAAGCTCGTGCAGTCGTTGATGGTCAACGAGTTGCTGAAGGGGAACTGATGTTTTCTCTTGTAGAATAACCTGTGACCCGCGCTAACCCTAACAGGGGTAGCGGGGGCATCAATGATCATTGGAAATTGAAGTTGTGCGAGAGGTTAACAGACACTTGAGCGCAATTTTTATTCTATGAGTGCTGACTTGATTTCCAGTTCAACACGTTAAAACGTTATGACTCCTCAATCTTGAACGTTATCCCTTTTCTGTCACCAAGAGCAACGCATATCTCGTGCTGGGAGTGCTGCCAATGGTTCCTAATGAAACAGAAACTAATTATCAATCCCCACCACCATATCCGGTGTTGTCTGATTTTTATGGAGCAGGTCTAGATGGCAACCACACTAATTCATCCTACCGCTGTAATCCACCCCGGTGCCCAATTGCATCCAACCGTTCGGATTGGTGCTTATGCAGTGGTTGGGGATAATGTGAAAGTGGGTTCAGAAACAACCATCGGTGCTCATGCGGTAATTGAAGGACCGACCGAAATTGGAGCAAGAAATCAAATTTTTCCGGGGGCAGCGATTGGCTTGGAACCCCAAGACCTCAAATATGATGGCGCTCCTAGCTGGGTTAGAATTGGTGATGATAACCGGATTCGTGAGTACGTTACTATCAACCGGGCAACAGGGGTGGGTGATGCCACTGTGATCGGCAATGGTAATTTGTTGATGGCTTATGTCCACGTTGCCCACAATTGCACCATTGGAGACTCCGTGGTGATTGCCAATGGATTAGCAATGGCAGGTCATGTTCACATTGAGTCAAAGGCAGTTATTGGAGGAGCTGTAGGGATTCATCAATTTGTCCACATTGGGCGTCTGGCAATGGTAGGGGGTTGTAGTCGCATTGACCGAGACGTACCCCCCTATATGCTTGTTGAAGGGAATCCGGCACGAGTGCGATCGCTCAACCTGATCGGACTCAAGCGTGCTGGAATCGCAGTCGATCAGATGGGACAACTCAAAAAGGCATTCCGGACACTCTACCGTTCTGGACACTCTACCAGTCAAGCCCTCGAAAATCTGGACTTATTGCCCGATAACGAACATATACAGTACCTGCGCCGATTTTTGCAGCTCTCTCAGAGGGAAGGACGGCGAGGTTTAATTCCCGGTTGTCGCATCAAACAGGAGGGGTGAGTATTTGTCATTTTTCCGTTGTCCGTTGCCCTTTGCTAACAACTAAATGACAAATGACTCGCAAAACTATCTTTATCAGTACGGGAGAAGTTTCTGGCGATTTGCAAGGGGCAATGCTGATTGATGCCCTAAAGCGTCAGGCTTCAGACATGGGGCTAGACCTAGAGATTGTGGCGCTGGGGGGCGATAAAATGGTGCAGGCTGGTGCCACCCTACTGGAAAATACGACTGGCATTGGTTCTGTAGGACTCCTAGAATCTCTGCCCTTTGTTCTTCCTACTTTACAAATCCAGCGCCGTGCGAAACAGTACCTGCGGCAAAATCCACCGGATTTGGCTGTACTGATTGACTACATGGGACCCAATTTGAGCATTGGCAGTTTTATCCGCCAGCAGCTCCCCCAGGTGCCTGTAGTTTATTACATCGCCCCACAGGATTGGGTTTGGTCTGCTAACTCCATTCTCAAGAACAATACGATGACGATTGTGGAGATAACTGACCAACTGCTGGCGGTTTTTCCAGAGGAAGCTCGTTTTTTTGAGAAAAAGGGAGCACCAGTGACTTGGGTGGGTCATCCTCTTGTGGATCGGATACAATCGAGTCCGACACGGGAAGAGGCGCGCAAAAGGCTAGGAATTGAACCCGAACAAATCGCGATCGCACTTGTCCCAGCTTCTAGACGACAAGAACTGAAGTACATGATGCCTATCGCTTTTGAAGCAGCAAAGCAACTCCAGTCTCAGTTGTTGGAGAGCGGGGGAGTAGGGGAGCGGGGGAG
>NZ_JADEWY010000026.1 GCF_015207375.1 Coleofasciculus sp. LEGE 07092
GCGGGGGAGCTGGGGGGAAAAAAGGATGGGGAGAATAGTAACATCTCCCTTGTCCCCTTGTCTCCCTACACCCTACACCCCACTGGAATAAGAAAGGGCACGACACGATGATGTTCGCCCCCCTTTGATACTCGATACTAGAAAGTTGGGGGTACTTCTCCCCGAACATCAGTGATTAAATAAATGTCCTCTCTCACTCGCGAACTTTTCTTCGTTTTCCTGCTCATCCTGTTGAACGGTATTTTTGCCATGTCAGAGATGGCGATTGTCTCAGCACGGAAGGTACGCTTGCAACAGTTAGCCAACCGGGGAAATGCTAAAGCTCGCACGGCACTAGAACTCACCCATTCTCCGAATCAGTTTTTGTCTACCGTTCAGATTGGCATCACCCTAATCGGTATCTTGGCAGGGGCGTTTGGAGGTGCCACTATCGCTAACAAATTGGCAACCCAGTTGGAAGCCATTCCGTTTTTAGCAGCCAATGCCGAAGCGATCGCTTTGTTTGTTGTAGTTTTGATCATTACCTACTTCTCCCTTGTCCTCGGAGAACTGGTTCCAAAGCGACTAGCGTTAAATAATCCGGAACTCATTGCTACAGGTGTCGCTTCGCAGATGCGATTTTTGGCAAATCTTGCGGCTCCGGCAGTTCATCTGTTAAGTTACTCTACCGATATGGTGCTGCGCCTTTTGGGTATCGGACCTTCCAGGGAGCCGGAAGTTACGGAGGAAGAAATCAAAATCTTAATCCAGCAAGGAACTGACGCAGGAATGTTTGAGGAAGTTGAACAGGACATTGTTCAGCGGGTTTTTGGTTTGGGAGATCGGCGAGTGAGTGCCTTGATGACGCCCCGTCCAGATATCATCTGGCTGGACTTGGATGACACCTCAGAGGTGAACCGCAACAAGATAATTGGCAGCTCTCATACCCGCTTTCCGGTTTGTCAAGGCAGCATTGATAATGTGTTAGGTGTCGTGCAGGTGACAACCTTGCTGGGTCGATGTCTGGTCGGTCATCCTCTAGATCTCACTGCCTGTCTCAAACAGCCCCTATTTGTACCCGAAAGTACGCGAGCACTAAGAGTGTTGGAGCTGTTCAAGAAATCGGGACCCCATCTAGCATTGGTCGTAGATGAATACGGTGTCATTCAGGGATTAGTAACCCTCAACGACCTTTTAGAAGCCCTAGTCGGTGATATTCCCTCCGTTGATGATCGAGATGAAGTACAAGCGGTACAACGGGAAGATGGTTCCTGGTTAGTGGATGGGATGCTGTCGATAGACGAGTTCCGGCGGCTTTTTAAGATTGAGGAGTTACCAGGAGAGCAGCGAGGCAACTATCACACCTTAGGTGGTTTTGTCATTACTCACTTAGGACGCATCCCCGCTGCTGCCGAGCATTTTGAATGGGGAGGATTGCGCTTTGAAGTGATGGACATGGATGGCAATCGAGTTGATAAGGTGCTGGTGATGCCCAGGCAGAAAGAACCCTCCCAGCGTCCAAATGATGTTTATTGAAGAATTGTAGTATTCATTACAGCGTGAGTTACCTATGCCCCTAGTTATTTTAATTACCCTACTGCTAATTGTCAGTTGGTTTTTTTCAGAGGTTCTCGTTTTGTTTCCCTTGGATATCTTAAATTCCTTGAAGCCTTTCTCTTCTCTAACATTAGTGGTTGTCTTGCTAGTTTTTGTGTGGTGCTTTGGCGAATAAAAGTCAAGGGAATCATGAAGATCAGGAATCTCAGATTTCAAATGTAGCGGAATTAAAATAAAATGAACTTGCATTAGCCCATCAGTCATAAACTAAGGCTACTTCTTTAGATAGATGCACTTCTCTCTAAAAGTTTTTAATGTAAAGCCGTAAGGAAGAGGGCGAGACTGTATGCAAAATGCTCAGAAGATTAACGAACAGCTAATAGTAGCGACTAATCAGGTAACTTCAGAGCAGTTGCAACAGGCAGGACAAGAAGGAATCAAATCGGTTTTAAATTTGCGATCGCCGGACGAAGAGGGGTTTTCGAGTGATGAGCAGCAGCAGGCAGAATCTACAGGACTTGAATACACAAATATTCCCGTCAAGCCAGATGCGATGAGTGATGAACTGGCTGACAAAGTACTCCAGGAAATCGACCGACTTCCTAAACCCACTTTACTCCACTGCAAGAGCGGAATGCGTTCGGGGGCAATGGCACTGATGTATGTTGCTACCCAAGAGGGAATGACGGCAGAGGAGGCAATGGAAAAGGGTAAGCAACTTGGCTTTGATTGTGACAAATCTCCTCAGATGAAAGAGTTCTTTAAGCACTACATTTCATCCCATTCAAAAGCCAGTTGAATTCCTGTAAGGAGAAAGCCTTATGGCACTAGTCTTAGAGCAAATTAACACCGAAGGACTTGCCCAACTTTCGTACTTAATTGGAGATGACAAAGCCGGTGTGGCAGCCGTTATCGATCCGCGTCGGGATGTGGATATTTATTTACAAATGGCGCGATCGCAAACAAAGTACCATTGGTAACGAACGAATTTTTAGCGAAGCCTTTCAAGAGCGAACTGAACAAGAATTTGTGGATTGGATTTTAAAGGGTATGCCAGAGGCACCGACTTATTATTTCCGCCTCAAGAACGTCAACGCTAAGGGTGCGCCTATTAAAGGTTGCCTACCAACGTTACACCCCCTATCGCCCTCGGAATTTCAGCAAAAGATGGATGCTGAAATTACTATCGTCATCGATACTCGCTCAATTCTCGCTTTCGGTGGTGGGCACATTCCTGGTGCAATTAATATCGCCCTAGGATCTTCATTTTCTAACTGGGTTGGCTGGATGATTGATCCAGAAAAAACTATTCTGTTGGTGACAGAAAGCAATCGTGATGTATCAGGTGCTGACTAACACAAGCAGCCATCCAAAACCAAACAATGAGAAAAGAATGACACGTCCGGTTGGGTTTTGCACGTTCCACACCACTCCACCCATCGGTTGCCATTGCCAAAAGAGCAGGATGAGGCACAAACTTGAAAACAAAACATAGGTACTGCGTTCAATGGGTTTTAGAACAAATTGCGTCCACCATTTTTTAAATTCCTGTCGTGCCATAACGCTGTGTTGAATCGCAAAAAGACTGAGTAAGGCAACGTTGACAAGCAAGGCTTGAAGTAAGGGGATTTGGGGCAAAGCATCAATGGATTTGGGAACTCCTAATTTGAATTGAAGTTTACTCGTGGTGTCTGCTGTCTCACGCGGTATTTTTTGACATATTAAGCCTCGTATTTGCCGAAAACGCCAGAGCAATAGAGCGATCGCAAATAACTCATCGTCCCTGTGAACCCTAGCATTAAAGCTTACTAAACCTTACCCGTAACCCAGAACGAGGATGTAAAGTGGGGATAGCATCCATTGTTAGGTTTTGCTTGGGCAGTAATTCCCAATGGTAATGACGCAGTAAATGAGCGGCAAAAATCTTCATTTCCATCTGAGCAAATGCCAGTCCCAAACAAATGCGGGGTCCGCCACCAAAACCGACTAAACTAAACTCCTGTTGCTTGTGTTCTGCCCGTTCGGGTGAAAAGCGATCGGGATCGAATTGCTTGGGATTGGTATAGACTTCACTATCCTGATGGGTGCCTTGAATGCGATAGAGAACTTGCCAACCTGCCGGAACGTGGTAGCCTTGATACTCAAAGGACTTCACCACTCCTCGAAATCCACCAGCAATGGGAGGATAAAGGCGTTCGACTTCCCGCAATATCTGTTCTAGGTACGGCATTTGCTTCAATTGCTCGAAGGTGATAGCACCCTCTGTTGCGAATTGCTGCTGTTCTGCCCTCGCTTTGGCTAACACATCTGGATGCTGCGCGAGTGCCATAGCCAAAGATGTCAACATGGATGTCGTTGTCTCGTGTCCCGCAAATAACAGCAGTAGCGTTTGGGCTTTGAGTTCATTCATAGAGAGGGCATTTCCCTCCTCATCTTGACTCTGTACCAGCAACCCCAAAGCATCCTGGGCAGGTTCTTGCTGTCGCTTTCGCACCGCTTGTTCGATGTAAGCTAATAACTGATTCCTTGCTGCCAATGCCTTACCATAAGTCGTCCAGCGCCAGCGCAAAGGTACGGCAAATAAACCTGATGTCAGTTGTGCAAACCACTGCGATAGTTGGGCTATATTTTCTCCGGGTTTACTGCCAACGAGGAGGATACTGGCAATCTCAAATGTCATCTGTTTGAGTTCGGAGAACCAGGTGAACGTACCCAGATGTTCCCATTTTTTGAGATAGTCGTGGATGAGACTATCCATTGTCTCTAAATAATTTGCCAACGCCTTGCCGTGAAACGCTGGCATTAATAACTTACGATTGCGCCTGTGTTCCTCCCCTTCTTGGACGAATAGTGACTCTCCCAATAGTTCCTTGAATGTATCGGGCCACCCCTCGCGCCAGGAGAAGCAATCCATATCGGAAGAGAGGATAAAGCGGTTGGCATCTGCCCCCACCATGACAACAGTTGGTCGCCCTAAGATGTTAGTTTTGAAAATTGAGCCATACTTGCGTTGCCGTTTAATGGCAAAATCAGGATCGAATAGAAAACCAAGAGTTTCGCCAATCCCAGGTAGACCGAAAGTACCGGGAGGTAAGGGCAAGGTTTTCGGGCTGTCCGTTGCAGTCATGAGTATCGGAGGTCGTGCAGTTAGGGTAGGCTATCTCATTTTAGGGGTTAAATTATTAAGCTTTCTACCCCATTGACTTACACAAAGATATCCGTTTTGAGTGCCTCTGTTTTTGACGGGTCACTTATGGGTGCCAGCCTGGTCTAGTACGATCTGTTACAAGTAGCGATCGCTCATTCCTCTGACTCAACTCTGGCATCACCCCCCTAGCCCCCCTTATTAAGGGGGGAATAGAAGGAAGAATCTTTATTCTTGGGGGACTATCAATGGAGAGAAGCGATCGCTTACCGATAAATCGCTGACAGCTACCGAACTCATGTCTACAACTAGGAGTGCGTCCTACGCCATTGATTTTGGCACGAGCAACACTGTAATCACGCGCTGGAATGCCGCCACCCAGCAACCAGAAACGATAAGTTTACCCGGTTTATCCCAGCAACTGGGTGCCAATCCGCCTTTAATTCCCAGTTTGGTTTATGTTGAGGATGCGAATCAGAGTAATATTATTGTGGGTCAAGCCGTGCGCGATCGCGGTTTAGATCTCAACTCTGACCCCCGCTTCTTCCGCAGCTTCAAACGCGGGATTGGGACAGATATTCAAGGATTTCTACCCGAACTGGATGGACAAACGATAACGTTTGAGCAAGTCGGGCAGTGGTTCCTGAACCAGATTATTGAGAAACTCTCACCGTCTCAGTCAGACGCCATTGAATCCCTGATTCTCACCGTCCCCGTGGATAGCTTTGAAGCCTATCGGCATTGGCTGACGGGGGTTTGCCAGTCCCTACCCGTGGAACAAGTCCGGATATTGGATGAACCCACCGCCGCCGCGTTGGGCTACGGAATTGCTGAAGGGGAAACCCTGCTAGTGGTTGACTTTGGGGGGGGGACTCTGGATTTATCCTTGGTGCGGTTGGATCAAGAGGCTCAACGGACGACGAAACCCCTCGGCTTTATTCTGAAGTGGGGTGAGAAAGTACTGGGAGACAGTTCTGGACAGAAGCCAAAAATTGCTCGCGTATTGGCAAAAACAGGGCAGAATCTGGGAGGCTCGGATATTGATCACTGGTTGGTGGATTATTTTGCGGAGACGCAAGGGTTAATGCGATCGCCCTTAACCACTCGACTGGCAGAACGCCTGAAAATTGAGCTATCTGAGCAGGAATCAGCGACGGAAGTCTATTTTAATGACGAAACCTTTGAGAGTTACGAACTCAAACTCGATCGCCAGGGGTTTGAAAAAATCCTCAGAAAGCATCAATTTTATGAGAACCTAGATGAGAGAATGACCCAACTCTTGCAACAAGCGCGGCGCAGTGGTATCGAAGTATCTGATATTGATGCGGTGCTGTTAGTCGGGGGGACGGTGAAAATCCCGGCTGTTCAAGATTGGGTGCGCCAGTATTTCGACGCGGATCAGATTCGTTGCGAGAAACCCTTTGAAGCGATCGCTCAAGGTGCTCTGCAACTGGCACAAGGGATTGAAATCCAGGATTTCCTCTACCATAGCTACGGCGTCCGCTATTGGGACAGGCGCAATAATTGCCACAACTGGCATTCGATTATTAAAGCCGGACAACCTTACCCCATGCCTAACCCCGTGGAATTGGTACTGGGGGCATCTGTGGACAATCAACCCAGTATTGAACTTATTGTCGGGGAGTTGGGTGCAGATACGGGGGCGACGGAAGTGTATTTTGAAGGCGATCGCTTAGTGACTCGGCAGTTAGGTGGGGGTAAAACGAGTGTGCAACCCCTGAATGATCGAGAGGGTGCCAGAACTATTGCCCAACTCACACCGCCTGGAAGTCCAGGACGCGATCGCATTAAAGTTAAGTTTTGGGTGGATAGCGATCGCTCTTTGCGGATTGGGGTTGAGGATTTGCTGACGGAGCAACTCTTATTGCAAAATCAGGTTGTAGCTCAATTGAGTTAATCCCCATGGAATTATCCCGTAGGACAGGCAACATGAGCTGTCTGTGGAACTCCTTTATAATTCACAATTAACCCCTATGGCTACTGCCACCTGGACTCGCCGCCACATTCTTTCCTTGGCTGACTTTACACCTGCCGAATACGACAGCGTACTGCAAACGGCTGCTAGTTGTCGAGAAATTCTCTCCCGGCGAACTAAAAAAGTTCCAGCATTACAAGGTCAAGTTGTTGCTAATTTATTTTTTGAACCCTCAACTCGCACTCGCAGTAGCTTTGAACTAGCGGCAAAGCGTCTCAGTGCAGATACCCTCAACTTTGCGCCAGGAACGTCGTCGATGACGAAAGGCGAAACCATTCTGGATACCGCCAAAACCTATTTGGCAATGGGTGCGGATATGATGGTGATTCGCCATCGAGAGGCAGGAGTACCGAATGCGATCGCCGATGAAATGGATCGACTGGGTGTTCGGGTGGGTATTCTCAATGCTGGGGATGGGCAACACGAACATCCCTCTCAGGCATTGCTAGACTTATTTACGATTACGTCTCTCTTAGACTTTGAATATCCTCGTCTAAAGCTGTTGGCGGATAAGAAAGTTGCCATTGTTGGCGATATCGTCCATTCCAGAGTCGCTCGTTCCAATATCTGGAGTCTCACGGCTAGCGGTGCCCAAGTGCATCTCGCTGGACCCCCGACACTCCTGCCTAAGTTGTTTGCAGAATGGGGAGTGGGGAATAGGGAATGGGCTTCCGCCGTGAGCGTCAGCCGAACGGGAGTGGGGAATGGGATTAAAGGGAATAAGAACACAGAACTCCCAAATCGCCAGCTATTCGTCCACTGGGATATCGAACCCGCCCTCAAAGATGCTGATTTTGTGATGACGTTGCGGCTGCAAAAGGAACGCATGAGTGCCCACCTGCTGCCGAGTTTGCGAGAATATCACCAGCGTTATGGCATTACCCGCGATCGCTTGAAACTCTGCCGACCTGAGGTTAAAGTATTACATCCAGGACCCGTTAATCGAGGTGTTGAGATTAGTTCTGATTTAATGGATGACCCGGAATTTAGCCTAATTTCTGAACAGGTAACGAGTGGTGTTGCGGTGCGGATGGCGCTGCTTTACTTGATGGGGAGTGGTAAGCCTTAATTAAGATATTCTATCTCTAGTTAGGGTTTACACGGCAGCGATCGCCCGCTCAAACGGTATACTTAACGCAATCGCATCTTGCTGTCTCTGGTTGCGGCTGACAGCGCAACCGATAGATTTGAGCCACTGTGTCTTGTGGGTTAAGGCTCAATACTTCTTCAAATCGTCGTCCGGCTTGCTTCGTTGCTTGCTGATGATAGAGGAACAACCCTTCTTCAAAGATAGCTTTTGTGGCTAACTTGCCTTCTTTAACTTGAGAATTATCCCCATCAAAAACTTCAAAAACTGCCACAGCTTTTGACTTTCCCTTAACAAGTACGCGCTCGATGAAGCGGATACTGTACTCTGTGGGGCTTTGCAAACGAGCCAAAGTCTGGTGAGTGATTAACAGGGATACCCTATATACTTTTGTCAGGTTTTCCAATCGGGCGGCTAAATTAACATCATCACTAATTACTGTGCTGTCCATCCGGTTTTTTCCGCCGACTGTCCCTAGCATTAAAGAACCTGTATTGATACCAATGCCAATAGAGATGGGTTTATAGCCGGATTTAACCCGCTTTTGATTATACTCGGTGAGACATTGCAACATGGCAATTCCCGCATTCACAGCCTCATCTGCACTGCCACTAAACAGTGCCATAATCCCATCACCAATGTATTTATCAATAAAGCCTTGATTTTCGATAATTGCTGATTCCATACGAGAAAGATAGGCATTAATAAATTTAAAATTGTCCTCCGGCGTCATGGTTTCAGATAGGGTGGTGAAGTCACGAATATCGGAAAATAGCACCGACATTTCTTTCTGCACTTGATCGCCCAAGCGAACATCGACAATGCTTTTCTTGTCTAACAACTGGAGGAATTGACTGGGGACAAAGCGTGAGAAGGCTTGATTGAGTTGATACAGTTCATTCGTAAACTTCATTCGTTCAGCTTCAGCTTGTTTACGAGCGGTGATATCTTCAACAAAGCCTTGATAGTAGCACAGTAATCCATCAGCATCACAGACAGTGCGGGCACTCTCACTAATCCAGATGATACTGCCATCCTTGCGATAGACTCTTGACTCAAAATTAGAAACTTCACCGTAGTTTTGCATTAAGGTAAGAAACTCTGTACGGTTGTGGGGTTCGACGTACAGTTGTTCGGGAATATTGGTAATTGTTGCCATCAATTCTTCCGGTGAGTCGTAGCCGTAAATTTGAGCTAAGGCGCGATTGGCATTGAGATAGCTCCCGTCAGAATTACTTTGAAAGATGCCTTCTAGCGCATTTTCAAAGATGGAACGATACTTCTGTTCGCTCTCATCAAGTTTGTCGATTAGTGCTGCTTGTTCCAGGTTTAATTGTTTAAGTTCAGCATTTTTGGTAGCTATATTTTTATCCTGAAGATAGCTATATATGGCTTCAGTTACGGTCAACTTTAGGTCTTCAGGTTGCCAAGGCTTGGCAATGTAACGATATAATTTGGCATACTTAATTGCCCTTCCTACTGCTTCAATATCCGCTTGCCCAGTCAGCATGATTTTGAGGGTTTTGGGAGAAAGTTGATGAACGCGCTTTAACAGCTCATCTCCCTTCATATCCGGCATAATATGATCGGAAATAATTAAGGGGACTTCATCACCATCCTCTAACAAATCTTGAACTAATTCTAATGCCTCCTCTCCTCCTTCAGCAATTTCGATTAGATAATTATTGCCGATCGCTTCTTGAAGTTCTGCTCTGAGGCTTCTAAGTACAGTTGCCTCATCATCGACACAAATAATGGTTGGTTTGTTTTTTGTCATTAGTCATTGGTCATTTTTGTTCGTTAATTTCATACTTCAAACTTTTTATTGGAGTTGCTCTAAACCTGATTTAAGGGTTTCTATTAATTCTGCTTCAGACCAAGGCTTAAATAAGCAGCAATGGAGATTCGCGTGATCCTTTGCCCGTTGAATGGCTAATTCATCGGCTTGACCCGTTAGCAAAATTTTAATTACGTTGGGAAATTGCTGATGCACTCTGATGAGAAATTCGTCCCCCTTCATCCCAGGCATTAACCAATCCGAGACAATTAGAATAATGCTCATGTCCTCCTCGCTGAGTTCATGAATGACCTCTAAAGCCTCATCAGCATCTTCAGCCGCTTCATAGGCGTAGTCATTTCCAAAGGCTTCCATCAGTTGCGTCCTGAGACTCTGTAATACGGCTTTTTCGTCATCAACACATAAAATAACGGGTTTACTCATTAGTCATTCGTCCTTAGTCATTGGTCATTAGTGTTGGTAGTCTGCTACTACTATTCATCAGGCTGAATTGGGATAAAAACATGGAATGTAGTCCGACCCGGTTGGCTGTCTACAGTGATGTTACCGGAATGCTTATCAATGATTTTTTTGACAATATCCAGCCCTAAGCCACTGCCTTCACCAGCGGGTTTAGTGGTAAAAAATGGCTCAAATATTTTCGCTTGAATTTCTTCAGGTATCCCACAGCCGTTATCGGTAATGCTAATCTTAGCCTGCTGGTCAACTTGAGTAACATCAATCGTTAACGTGCCTCGATTATCCATTGCTTGTAAGGCATTATGAATGAGGTTTGTCCAGACCTGATTCAGTTCATCAGGATAACAGGGTACAGGTGAAATTTCGGCATAATTTTTGATGACATCAACTCCCTGTTTGAGTTGATTTTGATAGAGGGTTAAGACCGTTTCAATTCCTTCGCTAAGGTTAACTATTGTCTTGTCTCGCGACTGGTCATAACGGGAATAGGTTTTCAATGCAAACACCACTTTCGAGGCTCGGTCTGTGGAAGTATTAATAGTAGCTGTGCCTCTTTTTAATTCAGAAAGTTTATAGGCGATTTCTAAGATTTTAAAACTGTCAGGTTTTTTTAACAGAGGCACAAAGGCATCAATTTCGTCAGAAATCCCCATAATCACCAGCCTCTCCGCCATGATATCGGCATTATCAATTTCTGAACTTTCCAGTTCGCGTCTTAAAGCTCTTTTAAATTTACGCTCTTCTTTAGTGGAGAATGTTGATTGGTGTTGTAGTGAGCGTTGTAGTAAGGCTAAGAAACTGGCGGAGTCTTCTGTTGAGAGGGATTGAAACAGTGTGGGTAACTGTTCTAGGGTTTGGTCTAAGAATTTAGTAATATTTCCGGCGGAGGAACGAATTGCCCCGAGGGGAGTATTGATTTCATGGGCAATGCCTGCGACTAACTGTCCCAAAGCAGCCATTTTTTCTTTTTGTATCAGTTCATTTTGGGTTGTTTTGAGTTCTTCGACTGCTTGGGCAAGTGCTTGGGTACGTTCGGCGACTTGAATTTCTAAGGTGCAGTTGTAGTCAGCTAAGAACTTCTCTGTTTGTTTGCGCTCGGTGATGTCTTGAAAAGCGGCAATGGCATAGGCAATCTTACCCCTTTCATCAAAAATTGGCGTACTAGACACCTCTAAGGGTAGAGTTTTATCGGGTTGGTGAAGTTCTAAATCGTCAGCTTTGACTGTTTCACCTGCCAAGGAACGCACGATGGGTAGTCGATCGTTGGGATATACCTGTTGGGTTCCGGCACGATAAACTTGATAAGCCTCTGCGATTTGCTCGGTTTTGGCTTCGGGTGCTATGTTGATGCCGAGTAACTGTTGTGCTGTTTGGTTGGCATAGTGGAGTTGTCCTGTAGGAGTGTGGACAGATACACCTACAGGCATGGCTTCTAGGTATTGCGTCAACCGTCGTTCGCTTTCTTTCACCTCGGCGTAGAGCTTGGCATTGGTAATTGCGATCGCAGCTTGTCCAGATAATAGTTGTAGAACTTCTAATCTATCAGATGTAAACGCTCCGGTAGTTAGATTATTCTCCAGGTAAACAATACCATTCAGTTGTCCTTGGTTGAGCAGGGGGACACAGAGAACAGATTTAACGCCATATTTTTTGATATAACGTTCATTGGTAAAGTTGCCCTTGTGCATAGCATCATCCAAGACCAAATTTTCCCCAGTCCGAACGACGTAGTTAATGATGGCTGAGGACAGCAGGGGCATTTCTCCATCTGGTTTGACAAATTCAATGGGCATGGATTGCAAGACAGTAACTTGACCATTTGCCTGTGCTTCGGCTTCGATGAACAATTCTCCATTCGTTTCTAGGAGCAAAAATCCAGATTGTGTTCCTGTGTTTTCCAAAATAATCGTAATCAGTTTTGTTAGTAGTTTATCTAATCGAATCTCACCGGAAATGGCTTGGGATGCCTTCATTACAGTGGCGAAATCTAACACTGATACTGACTGACTACCACTTGTAGACTTGATAGTTGTCGTGGAGGTGGAGGTAATACTTTTGGTAGATGAGGATTTCGGTAGTAGCTGGGGATATTTGGCTTCTAAATCCTCAACTTTTGCCTTTGCTCCCCAGCGCCTATAACTATAGTGTGCCTCTTTCATATAAGTTTGGGCAAACTTCTCCCTGCCGCGCTCTAGATAAAACTTGGCGGCTAATTCGTAAGCCAAGGCTTCTTCTTGAATAAATCCATTCTTTCTAGCGCCTGAAATCGCTTTTTCATAAAACTCTTGCGCTTCCCAAAATTGTCCTAAAAATCTTGCTTTTTCTGCTTCAACTAGATGATATTTATGTAAGAAATTCATTGGGGCATGATTCGCCCAGTTCTGCATTTTTGCTTGGTTGGAATTAATGCGATCGAGCCAAGCCTCTTGTTCCGAGGTTGAAGCATTAGTAAATACGCTCAAATGAGCTAGAGAATCATAGAAATGGAAAAGCGACACAACCATCATTGCTGTCACATTATCCAAATACTGTTCTGCCAAAACAGCATTTTGTGCAGCTTGACGATAATCACCAAATAAATAACTGAGGATAATCTTATTTAGATATAAGTAGTGCAACTCAGTCCTGTCATTTTTTTCAAGGGCAAGGGGGAATGCTAGCTCTTCATTGCAAGCATCACCCCTTAATAGAGAGGGGTTTTCTTCTTGACCCAATAAGTTACGAACTGCCTGCAAAAATATTGAGAGCCAATTAAAAGGTCTTTCCCGCCTTAGTTGACTAATAGCTTTACGATAGGTCGATATTTTTTGTTCTAGCTCAGTAAGTTCGTTACCGATAAAATATGAATGAAAATTATTGAAAAATGCACAATAGCCAGCATATTCAAAATCTCCCATTTCTATTCCACTCTGATAGCCATCAATCAGAATAGGTAGTGTTTCTTTGAAATGCTCTTTCCAATGGATTATGAAGGCTCCAAACACCTGCAATGTCTTACACTTGATGTTCTTGATATCTAGCAATTCAACTAACTTTAAACTCAATCTACCAAAACTATAACCAGAATCAATGTCCTGAACGACCCCACACAAAATTAATCCGTAACAAGCATAAGCAAATGGAGCCCAGCATGAATTGCCATATTTGATAGATATATTCACTTGTTCGCATATCACAAGTATAAACAGTGCTGGCGAAGCTGTAATAGTACTAGCAACTATACTCGAAAAGATCAGTAGGGCTGCCTGCTTCTCCGATTCGGTCATTAAAGGTAAGTTAATTAAATCTTTAATGTCTTGAGCCGCAACGAGTGAAGCCGTTTTTTCGAGTTCTCTTTGAACATCCCACTGGCTCGGATCTTCTGGTAAGCTTATCCCTAATTGTGTCAGTGCGATCAGGCTAATTTGAATTCCTTCTTTTATTTTACTTTGTGCACCAGCAGCTTGAATTTTTACATCATAAACTTTTACTTTATCCAGCACACTTTTAGCACGATTTAGTACTTCTTCTGCCAGTTGTTCCATTTCGGGAAAGTCGCCATTGAGATATGCTGCTTCTGCGGCTTCTTGGTGTAGCGCTAAAGTTAAGTCATAGTTACTCTGCCAACTATCTACATTTAGCAGGTTTAGTCCTGTATTCAAATAGTCAACGGCTGCCACATACGCTGTTGCAGCTTTAGCTTTTTTGCCTGCCATCAGATTCAATTTGGCGATTTCATTTCGTTCTTCTTGACAGATATGTAGGGGTAGTGCTCCCGTGCCTACCCCCATACCTAGATTGAGGTGATCGACGATTTCAAATATCTCCTCTGATAGGGCTTCCGGATCTGTATTCTGCAACAGTAGCCGACCAATTTGTAAATGAACTACTATTTTTTGCGCCTCATCAATCAAGGCATATCCTGCTTGTTGAACTCGGTCGTGTAGAAACTTGTAATTCTGAATTAACAGTTGAGTATCTAACTCAGATGTAGGTAGAATTAACCCATACTGAATTGCCATCACTAGGTCTGGAAAAATTTCCTCTTTGGATTTTTCACAAACAATAGAAATGGTGGTTAAGTCGAAATAAGCACCGACACAAGCCGCCAAGCGTAAAACATGCTGAGTCGATTCTGGGAGTTTCTTCAACTTGCCAATCATCAACTCCACCACATTATCAGTAATATCTTGTGCCTCAATGGTGGAAATATCCCACTGCCAGAACCCCCCTTTACTTCCCCCCTTAGTAAGGAGGGATTGAGGGAGGTGAAACGTGATTAAGTTTTCCGAGTGCAATGTTTTGAGAAATTGATTAGCAAAAAAGGGATTGCCGCCAGTTTTTCGCTTCACCAATTCGGCTAAAGGTTTGACCTCATCAGTGTCACTATGTAAAGTGTCAGCAATGAGTTGGCTAATATGCTCTAATGCTAACGGTGCTAAAGTAATCGAATTGACAATTGCCCCTTGTTTTTGCAAGCCTTCAAGCGTCATCATCAAAGGATGTGTGGGGCTGACTTCGTTATCCCGATACGCCCCAATGAGGAACAAATATTGTGTTTCGCTATCTATCATCATCAATTCAATCAACTTGAGTGTAGCCGAGTCTGCCCACTGTAAATCATCCAGGAAGATAACCAAAGGATGCTCTTTTGTACAAAAGGCTCGGACGAAGTTTTGGAAAACTAAATTAAAGCGATTTTGCGACTCAGTTGGTGCTAACTCAGGTACGGGTGGCTGTTTGCCAATAATTAGTTCTACTTCCGGGATGACATCAATAATTACCTGCCCATTCTTACCAACAGCGGCTAACAATTTTTCTCGCCATTGAGTTAGTTGCGCTTCACTTTCGGTTAACAGTTGCCGCATTAATCCCTTAAAGGCATTAACGACAGCCGAGTAAGGAATATTGCGCTGAAATTGGTCAAATTTACCGGAGATAAAATAGCCGCGTTTTTCGGTAATCGGTTTATGAATTTCGGCAACCAATGCTGATTTACCAATACCGGAATAACCCGCTACTAGCATCAATTCAATCTTGGATTGGCCAATCTCCGCGTCCCCGTGTCCCCGTGTCCCCGTGTCTTCTTCCCGTGCTACTCTCTCAAATGCTGCTAGTAAGGTTTCAACTTCCGCTTCACGTCCATAAAGTTTTTGGGGAATTTGAAACTTGTCAGAAATATCTTGAGTCCCCAAAGGAAAGTCGGAAATTTCTCCCTTTGTCTGTAATTGATGGAGACATTCTTCTAAATCGGCTTTAATTCCCCAAGCACTTTGATACCGTTCCTCTGCCGTCTTTGCCATCAACTTCATGACTATATCTGACAAAGCTTGAGGAATTTCTTCCCTTCTGCCTTCTTTAGGTGGTATGGGTTGTTTAGCGATATGACAATGGACTAATTCCAATGCATCTGTTGTCTCAAACGGAAACTTTCCAGTTAGCAATTCGTAAAAAGTAACACCCAATGAATAAAAATCCGTGCGATAATCCAAAGCCCGATTCATCCGTCCCGTTTGTTCTGGGGACATATATGCTAATGTGCCTTCTAAAACATTGGGATTTTTTAGAGTAGGATTTTCACGGCTTAATTGGGTAGAGATGCCAAAATCAATGATTTTAAGTTGTCCCGTTTCTGGGTTATAGGCAATATTGGCAGGGTTAATATCTTTGTGGATGACATTACTGCTGTGAATCTGTCCCAAAATCTCAGCTATTTTGATGGCAATATCCAGAAATTCTGCTAGGGGCAATTCATGAATTGCCCCTACACTGTCATTCATCAATTGTTTTAAAGATTGACCCCCAAAATCCTCCAGAATAATAACCAAGCTTCTCTGATAAGGTTCTAAAGCATAAGCCTTAACGACTCCATCAATAGTTAGATTTCGGATAATTTCATACTCCTGCTTATAGCGAGTGAGTTCTGAAGCTGTCGGATAATCTTCTTTGAGTACTTTGAGAATTACTGCTTGCTTATCCTGTTCTCGAATTCCTAGATAAACTAAGGAATTAGCACTTTCATAGATTTGCTCTATGATTTGGTAGCCAGGAATGGTAATCATCGTTAGGATTCTTCAAAAAATCTGGGGAATTTTCAAATTTTTTTTCGTAATACACAGGTCTTACTTGTTATACGAAATGCTCTATCAGTGACCTGTTTCAAAAAAGACAAAAACGAGTAACTTTATTATAATTTAAGATTTTATTATTTCAGCAAAGATTGTAAAATAGGACACTCTAACTGAGATATCACGCTTCAACTTTGCATCGCAGATAGGGAAACCACCGATTCCGGAAACCGATTTTTCAACGCTGGCAATACCGGACAATGCTTTTTGACCTGTAAGTTATCCGATGTCTTAACGCTAAACGTATTCCAACGAAACGGTCCCTTCTCAGCCGCAGACATCCACAGCAAACGCTTCGCCCGGGTCATCGCCACATATAATAAACGAAACTCCTCCGCCATCTTTAAATATCCGGCTAGTTCCCACGCCTCCATTGCCATCGGTAAAGGTTGCTGATGCAAACTCGCCCGAATTTGCGCTCTAGCGACTTCTGCTAACGTAAAATCTCCTAAAAATTGAGCGGCTGTAGGCACCCAAGGACTACCAGGAATCGTATCTTCGTGGAGAAAGGGAAGAAACACATAGTCCCAGTCGAGCCCCTTCGCTTTGTGCATGGTGATAATTGTCAGTTGCCGCTTGCGGAGATAGCGGGAGTCAGCGTCTTCGGTTTCCACAGGTTCAAAGCGTTCCGAGGTGACAATTTCATTCAGGGCGGATAGGGTAGCAAGCATGGAACTTCTGCCATAGGTTTGTTTTGCCACCCGTTCTGCTAATTTATCAGCCGTTGCCAGTTCCGATTGGTCGTACTTTAGGGTCAGTGCCAGGAAAGAAATCAGATGATAATGAGGCAGTTCTAAACGGGCACGTAGTAAGCTGCGGCAGTATTGCGCCGCTTGACGTACTGGGGGTGTTTGGGCTGGGTCGAGGGGACCTGGGTAGAGGAATTGTTCCGGGGACGTGGCAAGGGCGTTGAGGTCTTGGGTGGGAATCAGTTGGCGCTGTACTAGGACATCAAGTGCCGCTTTTAGGTAATCGGGGGAATGGGGGCGATCGATGAATTGCAAGAGTGCTAGGATTTCACCGGGAATATGAGATTGGCGATCGCTGGTTTGCACATCATAGACCTCGATTCCGTGCTGGCGTTTGAGATACTCCAGTTTCTGTGCCACAAACGTCCCTTGTCGATTCTCCCGCACTAATACAGCCGCGTTATGGTCGGGATTTTGGGTCAATAACTCTACTACCCGTTCGCCTATCAGTTCGACAGTTTGGTAAATATCTCTAGGCGTGTAAATTTCCAAACCATGACCCGTTGGAATCGGGTTAGCCTCGGGTTGGGGGTCGTCGCCAGGAACAGGGCGAATAATTTGGGGGCGAAAGGGAAGACCGGATGAATCGTCGTTTTTAAAATAGGTGCGATTAACCCAGTTTAAAATAAAATTAGCAGCATCGATAATAATAGAGGTACTGCGTCCTGCTTGATCCATGGTTGCCAGACGCCCCTGAGTTTTGCACTCTTGGCAGAACCAATTAAAATAAATCGGGTCAGCAGGGGTAAAGGTGGAGTTAATCGCTTGATTGGGGTCGCCGACTCGGATTAAATTGGGTGGAACGTTGGGGTTATTTGGATCAGCGGCGAGGGTTTGCAGCAGTCGGTATTGTAAGGGACTAGAATCTTGGGCTTCGTCTTCAAAGACGGCAAAGAATTGGTTCTGCCACAGTTGGCGGATGGTATTGTTTTCTAAGACGCGCAGTGCCGCTAGAATCATATCGTCATAGTCGATAAAGTCTCGCGATCGCGTCAGGGTTTGGTACTGGTTGTAGAGTCCGGCTGCGATCGCTAAAATGTCATAAGGATCAGCTACCAAGTCGCTAATGCGCCACAAATCCTCTGGCAGTAACCCAGAACTTTTCGCTTCGTGGATAACCGTATAAGCCAAGTTTGGCAGTACTTCCGTCCGCAGCACCGACTGTCGCCGCAGCCGTTCGGTTTCTTCCCCGTCAAAACTTTGTCCTTCCAGCAGGGTGGAATAGCGGCGGGGGTTAGCGGCAATCCACTGTTCCACGCAAGTCCGAATTAAGCGGTGGCTTTGATTGGGTGTTACCACCGTCGCATTCTCTAAATTAATGCCCGATACTTCGGGATGACGGTTGGCAATATTGAGTGCCAAACCGTGCAAGGTATAGACAACAAAGCTATTTTGTGGTAAATATAAAGGCTTAAGATAGCCACGAATTTTTGCTTTGATACTAGCAGCAGCAGAACGAGTGAAGGTGACGACGACGAGTTGACGCTTGCCGTGGAGTTGGTAACGAGCAATAGCGATCGCGGCTGCTACTGCCATTCCTGTAGACTTTCCGGCACCGGGTACTGCCGAGACTGCTAGTTGTCCCCCCTGCCAATCTGCCATATTTTGCTGTCCCAGTCTGAGGCTGTTGCGGAGTCTGTGTAGTTCCCGTTCCCGCATAGCGGTGAGGGAGAGTTGCAGGGAGTCGGGGTGAGTTAGGTTGGTGTCTAGATCGTCTGGCATTGTTTGGCGTGGCAACAAGCGACAATCTTTATGATAGAGAGTTTGTTGGTTCCACTTCCTGCCCACCCCCTTCATCCCTCTCAAGGCAAAGGCTTTTCATCGCCAAAAATGGCATGATGAATCAACAGCGAACTCAAGAATCAGTTTTCGATGAGAAGAATATTGAGGTTGATCAAAGCAACCTTTTCTCAATGGCAGAAGGATCAAGCCTCGCTAATGGCAGCCGCCTTAGCCTATTACACTGTTTTTTCTCTGGCACCACTTTTAATTATTGTGATCGCAATTGCTGGAGCAGTATTTGGGGAACAGGCAGCTCAAGGGGAGCTGGTAAGGCAAATTCAAGAGGTTGTCGGTAAGGATGCGGCTGAATTCATTCAGGTTGCGATTGAAAATACTAGCAATATCGAGCCAGATGGAGGTATTTTCCCCACCTTGCTCAATATCGGCATCCTTCTGTTCGGCGCAACTATCGTGTTTGCTCAACTGCAAACGTCACTGAATAAGATTTGGGAGGTAAAACTAAAGCCCGGAAACTCAATCAAGCTCTTTTTGCGCAAACGTATTTTATCATTTTCGATGGTGTTGGCGGTTGCATTTTTACTGCTCGTATCCTTGGTAGTTAGTGCAATTTTAGCGATTATCAACAATTATTTTAGGGACTTAATACCGGGCTTCAGTTACTTATGGGAATTTCTCAACTTTCTCATTTCTTTCGGACTTGCTATCCTGCTATTTGCGATGGTTTATAAAGTTTTGCCTGATGCCAAAATTGCTTGGCAGGATGTTGGTGTAGGCGCAATCATCACAGCGGTACTGTTTGAGATTGGCAAAGCACTACTGGGGTTTTATTTAGGTCAAATGGGCGTGGGTTCTGCCTACGGTGCAGCGGGTTCCTTAGTTGTTATTTTGACTTGGGTTTTTTATTCGGCTCAAATTCTATTTTTGGGGGCAGAATTCACAAAAGTATATGCTAAAAGTTATGGAAAAAAAATTAAGCCCGCGCACTATGCCGTGCGTGTTTCTAGTAACTCTAATAGCTAATTAAAGCGGTAATCCTTTTTCTTGGACTTCTGTCCAAGTTTGATGGCTGTCCACATAAGCTTTAGTTACGTCTAGGAGTAAACTGAGGTATTTATTTCCCTCCGCTTCAGTCATCATGGTGTGAGGAATATTTAACTCTCCCTTGAAACAATAATACCAGGATTGCGGCTGATGGTTGAGGACAGCTTCAAATAAATCTTGCTGATCCTGGAGATTGGTGGCGCGATCGCTCTTACTAGAAACCATTAATATTGGGGTAGCAGGCATGATTTCAGCGCGATCGAGAACCTCCTGCCCCAAATCTAATAAGACTTCTAATGCTGGGATGCAAAAGCCCTCGTAGCCAAAATTTCCGGGATTATCTTTATTGAGCCATTCATAGTAAAAGGGGAGAATTTGTACCAACCAATCTATGAGAATCGTGTTACTGCTTAGGTAGGGTGCAAAGAGTAGAGTTTTTTCAATAAATTGGGGAGAGTTTTGAGCTAACCAAGCTGCCAAGGTACCGCCGATGGAATATCCTCCCAGGATTACTTGTTTGCCTAAGGGTATAGCTTGTTGCAACCACTCCAGCACAAACTGTTGGTAAACTTGAATATCTGTAGGTAAGGGAGGAGGATTCTCGCCGTTGTCATGTCCGGCAACTCCATGACCGGGCATCAAGGGAACTAAGACGTTATAACCTGCCTGAAACAAGGCTTTTCCCAGAGGCTCAAATTGGTAGGGACCAGCGGTGAATCCGTGGAAGAACAGGCAAACTTTTGGAGTAGGATGGGGGTGGAAAAAGAATTTCGAGCGGCACTCCTTGTTCCGGATGGGTAAAGCATCTTCGGAGATTTTAGCTTGCTCGATAATCGTCGAGATTGTGGTGGAGTAGTCAATCATGGAATTACTAGTTTTTCAACACATCCCTTGGGCAGTATAGCAGGCAATGACAGGCACTGATCGATGATAATGGCGGAGATGAAGTTATTGTGATTCTAGGGAGTCAAACTATTGATAACTAAAACCCAGTTACGATAATTTCTGGAATTAAGTAAGGCAGAAAATGATAACTATTCACATGAACAGAATAAAATTATGACCCATTCCAAGATTTACATTCTCTATCACGCTAACTGTTATGACGGATTTGGTGCAGCTTGGGCAGCTTGGAAAGCGCTCAATAACCAAGCTGACTATATTCCAGTCAAACATGGAGAGCCACCGCCTCAACTAGAACCTGGCTCCACTGTTTACATTCTCGACTTTAGCTATAATCGTTTCACCTTAGAAAAAATGGGCAAACAAGTGCAACAAGTGACGGTTTTAGACCATCACAAAACGGCACAAGAAGCCCTAGCCGTCTTTGAATCTAAAAATTTAGAAACCTTCTTACTTAACAAAAATGCTGTGCGAGCTACCTTCGACATGGAAAAGTCAGGAGCCATTTTAAGTTGGGAATACTTTCACAGCCAGACAGTTCCACCCCCAGAGTTTTTATTATACATCCAAGACCGGGATTTATGGCAATTTAAACTAGAAGATAGTCGAGAAGTAACGAGTGCATTACGGGCTTATCCCCTAGAGTTTCAGGTATGGGATGAATTGGCCAATGCGGAAGGAATCACCACTCTGAGAACGGAAGGAAAAATTATTTTAAAGTTAACGAATCAAATCGTTGAACGGATATGCAAGCAGGTACAGTGGCGGGAAATTGGAGGCTATAGGATTCCCTGCGTGAATGCTACTGTCTTCTGTTCAGAAGTGGGAAATCGCCTGTGCCAGTTATACCCCGATGCCCCCTTCTCCGCTTACTATCTAGATGGAAAAAATGGTAAGCGCCATTGGGGTTTGCGCTCTGTTGGTGATTTTGATGTTAGTGCCATTGCCAAGCAGTATGGGGGGGGAGGGCATAAAAATGCTGCTGGGTTTGTAGAATCTTTTTAGGGGAGCGGGGGAGAGATGGGGAGTAGGAACTAAGGAAGTAATTACTAATTACTAATATTACAAATGAAACACCTTACTATTTTTCGTTACTCATTCGCAATTTCTCTCCTAACCTTCGCCGTTCTTGGCTGTGCATCCCGATTTATTTCCACCCTACCCGCCCAAGAAACGCAACAAGATAACACCTCTACAGATAAACTGATTCGGGTTGAGCCATTACCTGTAGCTCAAGAATATAAAAACTTCTGGACTTCCGAATTAGAAGCCGGATTTTGGCAGCGGGCTAATGAGGTAATTCCCTACTTTGCAGGTGAAGGGTACGGCAATACTACCGGCGAAAATGAAAAGCGGTCTTATCCCTATGCCATGTTTGATTTTCTGGCAGGTAATCGTGAGAAAGCGCTAGAGCTTCTGCAATCGGCAGATGCTCAAGCCAGTGATAATCAACATACTAACGGCATTGATTACTACTATTCCTTTACTCTGAAAGGACAAATTAGAAAATATTTCTTTTTCGGCAAATTTCTCGACCCAGCATACAAAAAACAAATGTTTGAGGGTGCCAAAAAGTGGACGGAAAAAGACCCCCTCAATCGCCCTCACCCTATCTATGGCAACGGTGATGACAGTGGTGATGGCTGGGGTCCTAACGTGCGGGGTGGCTGGGTGGATGGGCGCAATACCGACAACTTGCGGGCAATGCGAGAGGTAGCGGTTTATCTGATGGCAGAGGAAACGGGCAATGAAGAAACTAGACGGCTGTACAAGCAGAAACTTCAGCGCTATGTCTGGGCACTTTATAACATTGGTATGGGTGAATGGGACTCAGAAACCTATCACGGTCATACCTTTGCCGCATACCTGAACCTTTACGATTTTGCCAAAGACCCAGAGGTGAAAAAATTAGGGAAAGCGGCATTAGATTGGCTCTCAGCAGCAGCAGCGGTGAAATATTACCGAGGGGGTTTTGGCGGACCGAATAAGCGCGACCAAGGACCCAGCAACGTTGTGTATGGTGCCGATGCCGCCCGGATGTTCTGGCTTTACTTTGGCGATGTCACCTCTCCCAACCCCGAACCCGAACGAGATTTAATTCACGCCATTACCAGTGCCTACCGTCCCCCACTAGCAGTTGTAGCACTAGCACGAAAGCAGTTTGAAAAGCCCGTTGAACTGTTAGCCACTAAACCCATCTACGAAAATTGGAAACCTGGAGGTGAAGACCGACCTGCCTATTGGGAAACCACTTTTTTCGGTCATACTTACCAAATGGGCAGCATCGCTGGAGAGTTCGGTGATGGTGATGTCGCACCGTTTAAGTTGATGGCGTACAACTCGCAACGGGGTGTCGATTATTTTGTGGCGAATACCGGGGGCGATCGCGTCCGACCTGGAAAAAACCCAGGCGACCAAATTGGGCAATACCGTAATGGGTTGCTCTGGTTACGACCTGCATCAGATAATTCGTTTTTCTTCCAGTTACCCAAGACGGCTAAGGCTGAGATTGAAGAGGGTATTTGGTTCTTTGAGTTAGAGAAAACATGGCTAGCTGTTCATCCAATTAATCTCAGTTTTTACGTTAATGTTGACATCCCGGATGAGAAATTTGCTAAGTTTTACAGTCAGGAACAAACCCTGAAAGCCATTACACCAAGAAGTGGCTACGCTGGCTTTGCCTTGGAAGTGGGAGAACCGCAGTCTCACGGGAGTTATGAGGCATTTAAAGAAGCCGTTAAAGCTAAAAGTCAGTTAGATTTGAGTGATAGTTCAACGGGTACAGTACAGTTTACTGGGGCAATGGGTAATCGCCTCAAACTTACTCACAATTCTCCAAATGAATTACCAAGGCTGACTCGTAACGGTGTTGAACATGACTGGTTTAACCACTTTGAACTCTACAAGCCTTCTGACGGCAAAGCACCGATTTCTTTGGGTTGGAAAACGGGGACGCTGCGTGTGGAAGCGGAAGGGTCAACCTTTGAAGCGACTGTTGGTGAAGATAGGAAAGCACGTTTTGCGCCTAATACGGGTCGATAAATGGCTACTTTTACCGAAACCCTGAAACGGTTTGAGTTAGTGCGATCGCATCTGTGAATAGCTTTTATGAAGTTTGTGTGAAGTAAAGTCCTCTCCAGAGCAAGAACTTCATTATAACTTTTTTTGATGAGTCGAACGTATTTACGTCGTTACCAGGCGTTAATAAATAAATATTAATGTACATATAGCTATAAAAGTGTTTTTAATAAAAGTGATGCTTGGCTGATTTTACCTCTATCAGAGCTTTAGGGAATTTGTTGCGTTAACTTTACATTGTAATAAGTGTTTACAACTATAAATATTCATAAAAAGTAACTTATTAAAGATTTCATGAAGACGATTTTTGTTGGATTTTTTCCTGGGAATCAATAGTACTCTGACTTCTGGGTGAAACCGGATTATGAACTTTTCAAAGATACTTTAGGGAATAGGTAAATGGCTACTTTTACAGTTACAAACCTTTTTGACTCAGGGATGGGCAGTCTGCGTAATGCCATCTCTGATGCTAACGCCCAAGCGGGTACAGATGAGATTTTCTTTGACATCAGCAGTTTTCCCAGCACCATCACCCTTACGACTGGAGAGCTTAATATTACTGATTCGGTAAATATTCTCAAACCCGGCGCTAATCTGCGGAGTGTTAGCAGGAATAACAACTCCCGCATCTTTAACATTGCGGCATCTGAAGTCGCGGGACAGTAACTAACAGCACTATTTATTACTGGCAACACAGCAAAAGGTGCTATCAACCCCAACTCCTGCTGCTACTACTACGGCGACATTAGCAGAGGCATCGGCTTTTTTTCTGAACGAGTTGTACCAAAAATTCACCGAGGACTGATGTTGAAAATGATACGACTAATCAAGCTATTTACATTCGCTACGCTAGGTTCTGTATCTGCTCTACTATCAACAACGTCAAAAGTTCAAGCTATAACCATTATTCGCAATTTTACCGGGGGAAGCTCCCCCATAAATGCGACAGGAGGAGGCAACTTAGTTGATGTCTTCAATGCTGCTGCCGACTTGTGGGAAAAGGCTATTCTGGATGACCATACTTTAACAATTAACTATAGCTGGACTCCACTCAGCCGTTTTTTAGGAACCTACAGTCCTCGCCGTCGAGGTGGAATTCCTTCCCGTGATATAGAAGGCATCATTCGCTTTGACAACGATGGTTCTAGTCGCTGGTTTCTAGATCCTACTCCCAATCAGAACGAGGAATATTTGGCATTTACAGAGTTTACGCAGAACCTAGGGGGAGGTGATGTCAATACTGGACGCATCTACAGCAATGCCGTTGGTGACGCTATTGGTCGATTTGATTTGTTTACTGTCGCCTTGCACGAAATCGGACACGGGTTAGGAATTCTCAACTCGGGTTCAGGTTTTCGCGCCGACACAAGATTTGATAACGATATTGATGTCGAGACACCACGCCCTTTCTCCGGTACAGAGATACCAACCACAACTCTAAACGGAGGACACATCAATATTTCCACAGCGGTGATGTGGCCTTTTATACCGAGTAGTGGGAGAAAAATCCTTTCTGCGGTTGACATTCTTGGAAGCGGTGAAACCAGTGAGTTTAACAATCTCAATCTCAACCCGCAACAAACTCCCCCTAGTCCCAGACCCATTCCCGAACCATCTTCTACGTTAGGTTTCTTGGCTTTTAGTGCTTTTGGTGTAGGTTCAGTGCTAAAGCGCAAACAGGAGCCAGAGGCTTAACTCGGATTTTTCACAAAGCAGCTTGGTTGCAGCGGTTTTGTTAGTCGCCAAGCAGCACTCAAAGTCGAGGGTACAGAGACAAGAAAAACGGGTAGAAGATGTGGAAGTGAGTATTAATGTGTTCTCCATCAGCGCGGAGGACAATTAGTTTACCCCCTTGGTAGGTATAGACGACGAGGGAAATCCCCAATTGAGTTAGGATTTGGGGGAAGTTGGTGGTATGAACGCTCCGCATGGGCTCGTCCTTTGCTGGTGTTTGGGGAAAACCTGTCATTGGATAGATAAGTTTTGGATTGAGGGTAAGTAAGTAGGTGGGAATAAACTAAGCTATGTTGCTAAATGTGAAGATGGCTGAAATCTTTACCAAGGACAAATGACCAATGACCAATGACCAATGACGACCTTCACCTGTTAACTTTAATTGTGCCGACCTACTTATTGCTTTCCTAAGAAATAGCTATTCATCCGATTATCCACCCATAACTAACCAGTCACGACTCCCCAATCAATGTAAATGCTGCCCAATCCCGCAAAGCAGGATGTTTTTCCCTCGTTGCCAACATCGCCTGCCGCAACGCTTGGGCTTTGTCAGGATTTTGCTGGAGAAGGCGATAAAATTCCGTCATCAAGAAGGCTGTCGGTGAATCGGGAATTGACCAAAGAGAGACGATCGCACTAGAGACACCCGATAAAATGAGAGAGGTAGACAACCCAACGAATCCATCCCCCGTGACACGCCCACGCCCAGTATTGCAAGCACTCAAAACCACTAATTCGGCGGTGAGTTTTAAATCCAAAATTTCTTTTGCCGTTAGCCAACCGTTATCCGTACTCGTCGGTGCAAAAGCCACCCCACTGTCTAATCCCTGCTTTTCATTTAATATGCCGTGAGTCGCTAGATGAATCACTCGTGAAGAAAGCATTTGCTCAACGATGGTTGGTTTCGTCGCCACTTTGCCTGTAATTGCTTGGGTTTTGACAAGAGCGGCAATCGCTTCTGCTTCCCGTTCTGCTTGCGGTAGCGGGGAAAACTCAGAAGGCATTGGGGTAGGATTACCCACTACTAACCATTCTTCAACGGATTCTGGGATGCGTTGCCTAGCTTGATGGGTTAAATCCAGTGCTATTATCGCAGGAGCCGTCAAAATCGTGTGTTTTTCGAGCAAGTATTTCCCGGACTCATCTTGGAGAGGAGCAAAGGGAATCATCAACAAAGCTTGTTGAGGAATGAAGATAACATGAGCGTCTGGATCAGTGGGTAATTGGTCAGCAATTGGCTCGATTAAAACTTGATACAGTTGCTGAAAGGGTCGAACCTCTCCGCCCTCAAAACTATCAACACCCCACAGTAATGTACCCAGAGATTGACGAATACTGCCCACATACTCAGCCAGTGTCGTCGTTTCTTTCCGCCATAGCAGTTTCAGATCGCTTTTGCGAAAGGTTATTTCACCAGTCGGCTGAATCACCCAAATATAAAGTTCTGATTCCTGAGCCTGACCGAGTTCAGTAGAATACTCGTCAATAATAGAATATTCCACCAGTGTAGAATTGTGCGCTTTGGCAATGTCTTGAATCTGCTCAATCGTCGGTGGAGTAATAGTCAATGCCGCATTAGGAACTTTCGGGGAACGAGCCGCCAACAATTCCAACAATGCTCTAGCCCGACTCCGCTCTGCAATTTCTAAAGCGGCATCACTTTTGTTCTGGGCGATTAGGACTTTTTGCAAAAGGCGGTAGGTAGTAGCCTCGGTTTCCAAGATTGATAGTGAATCAGCATCATTTTCATCCAATCCAGGTGGTAAGGATTCCCAAACCCGAATGCCCTCGCCCAATGTTTGTTCAGCCTCTTCTAGCTGATTGTCTTGATATAGAGCTAGCCCTCGATTATTCAATGACTGAACCTTATTTAAGCGATCGCTTATATCCAGATCGAGAGTCAATACCGACGAGTTTGACTGTACGATGGCATCAACTTCCTGGGGGGGCAACGGCTGAATATCTTGGTACTCTACTCTAGGGATATTGGTTGAAAGGCTTGTTGAGAATGACGCTGTTTGAGCGAGCAGCAACGGTGTTGAAATAACCACGAAGAACGTGATGAGGGCAATAAGTCCAGTTTTCTGAAGTCGCATGACTGATACCCTGGTAGATGAAGGACAGATCAAAAAAGCAGTACTATCGATTCCCTGATTTCACCGAATAATAATAAAATCTTATCACATCTACAATGAACTTAAACCATTGCCGTTGCCTGTTTTCTGCTATTTACCCCGATAATTAATAAACGAGAGAAATTAATTGCCAACACAGGTAATTAAGAACAGTAGGGAGCAGAGGTAAAAATATGGTTGACTGCTTGGTAATAAGCCTGTTGAGCGCTCTAGTTTGCATCTGTTTGCCTAGAACCTTGATGGAGACTAGCTTGATTGTTAACCGTTTGGGTTTGAAGCTGAATAGCACTCAACTGAAGGTTAATCAACAGCTTGCTTCTACCTCAACCAGTAGGATTGAAGCGGGAAGTATTTCGTAGGCAGGATAAGGGTTGCTGGGGAGTAGGCTTTTGCCGTGAGCATCAGCGTTCGACACTTCGAGAAGCCTCAGTGAACACTGAGCGTCTCCGCCCTGAGCCCTTCGGCAAGCTTAGGGTAAGACCTGTCGAAGGGTCACGCCGAAGTCCGAACGGGAGTAGGGAACGATACCTACTTTTCAATCCAAACTCCTAAACTTTTAAAATTTTGTTATGATTCTGGGTCAAGTTTGATGCAGGGGCAACGTAAACCAGAACGTTGTACCGCTCCCAGGAGAACTAATCGCACCAATTTTGCCTCCGTGGGCTGCGAGAATTTGACGACAGAGGTACAACCCCAAACCAACACCACTCAACTGGCGAGCGGAAGCCCCTCGATAGTAGAGTTCAAAAAGGGGATCGCACTGCGCTTGCTCCATGCCCACTCCATTGTCTGCGATCGCACAACGAACTTTCCCCCCTTCTACCTTAGTGCTAATAGTGAGGTTAATTCCGGGTGGGTTGTGTTTCATGGCATTGGCAATCAAATTCTCAAACACCCGCCACAGTTGAGCCGCATCAGCCCTTACCAATGGCAAGTCCTCTGGCACTAAATTCTCCAGAGTTACTTGATTTTTCCGTAACAACGGCTCCACCTCAGCAACCACATCCCGAACAAATTGACCTAAGGATAGGGGTTCTAACTGACAGGAAATGCCGTGTCGTTCGCTAGCGTGAACTTCAAGCAGAGAATTAATCAGGTTAAGTTGGCGATCGCTACTCTGAACCATTCGCTCTAAAATAGAACGAGGTACTAGGATTGTTCTTTGTCCTGGGTTCGACAAAGAATCGCTGACCGATGGCAAAGAAGTATTGAGCAAATTCTTCAATACCATTAACATCCCCATTACAGGTGTGCGCAGGTCATGAGATACGGCGTGCAAGAAAACATCTTTTAATTGGTTAATTTCTTGCAGTTCTTGCATTTTTTGCTGAAGTTGAGCAGTGCGTTCCTCCACTTGGCATTCTAAACTGGCATTGAGTACCGATAGCTGCTGATACAGTCGCCCTTGCTTGATGGCAATCGCCACTTGAGTCGCCAAACTTCGCAGCAACTCAACTTCCAACGGTTGCCAGCGACGGGGACTGCTACATTGGTGAGCAACCAACATACCGTACATTTGGTCATCCACAACAATAGAAACACCCAAAGCGGCTTTAATTTGAAATTGTTTTAAAAATTCAGCGCGTTCGGGTGTTTTATCCTCAACTAAACGGATATCTTCAATAATCTGGGCATCGGTTTGCTCAAACAGCGAGTTCAGTTCCTGCAAGTAGCTATCCCCCTTAACGGTTAAGCCCAGACAGGAGCGCCATTGAGAGTCTACCGATTCAGCTATTACCTTCCCCTGCATTTCTCCATCCATGTAGGCGATTGCAACTCGGTCAGCTTGCAGGAATTGGCGGACTTCTTGTACGGTCGTATTGAGAATTTCATCTAAATCGAGGGATTGCCGAATGCGAGCAGCAATTTCTGCCAATAAGCTATCGCGTTGGGCAGCGTCCCGCAATTGGGCTTCCGCTCGCTTGCGCTCGGTAATATTATTGCTAAGTGCCAGGAGGCAGGGTTCATCCCCAAGGGTAATAATTTCTGCTGATAACAAACCCACTCGAATTTCACCCGACTTGGTGCGGAACTCAAACTCCTCGTTATCAATCGCTCCATGCTGCTGCAAATGTTGTACCATGCGATCGCGGTCTTCGGGATGAACCCAGATATTCAACTCCTCAACCGTCCGACCGATTACCTCTTCACGTTCATAGCCTAAATACTGCAACAGCGTTTCATTCACCTCCAGGTAGCGCCCCTCTGCTAAGGTACTGATTGTCATCGAGTTGGGGCAACAGCGAAAGGCTTTGGCAAACTTCTCCTCGCTAAACCGTAATGCCTCTTCCGTGCGCTTGAGTTCGGTAATATCAACGCCAACGCAGACAGCCGCCCCACCTTGAAGGTATTTCTGAGCAACCAACAAATAGTGCCGTGAAATACCGTTAACCGGGGTTTCTAGTTCTATAGAAGCTTCCCGCTCAGGACTAGCAAAAAACTGGGTGATAAATGCCTTAAACCCTGCTGCCGAATTCCTAAAGCCCAACTCCTCACCGATAAAATCCTCCGGTGATAGTTGGAACATCTCAGCCAGGTAGCGGTTAACCCCCTCATACTTCAAATCAGAGCGAATCCAAGAAACGCACCCCGGCACTGCATCTAAAACCGCTTGCATCTGACCTTTAGCCGCTTGTAAGGATGCAATTAACTGCTGTTCTTTTTCCCTCCCTCGTTGGCGTTCGGCAATTTCTTGGCGCAACTGCTCGTTCGCCTGGGTTAAAGCCGCCGTTCGCTCTGCAACTCGATGCTCTAATTCTTCGTTGGCAACTTCCAGTGCTGCCTGAGTAAGATAGCGTTCGGTGATATCATTGCCGATGCAGAGGATACCGCTAACCTTACCCCTAGGGTCGAAAATAGCTTTATTCGTCCAAGCCACCCAAACTCGACTGCCATCACGACGGATATTTTCGTTTTCATGATAGCGGTACTGCTCCGGCTGTTGAACGATATCTTGGATCAGAGTCGTCAGATTTCTGCCAGAGGTTTCTGTTTCTGGGATAATACTGCCGTTTGCCGAACATCCCAAGATTTCTGCTTCCGAATAACCGAAGAAGGTTTGGGCAAACTCGTTAAAAAAAGTAATGCTGCCTTGAATGTCTAAGCGCAAAATAATGCTATTGGCATTTTCAACCAGTTCTCGATACTTAGCTTCGCTCTCTCGCAGGGCGTGTTCTACCTGCTTTCGGTAAGCAATTTCACACCGCAGTTGCTTGTTAATTTGCTTTAATTCGGCCGTACTTTCCTGGATTTGGCTTTCTACTTGACTCTCAGCTTGTGGTGAGGTGGAGCTGAATTGAACAGGGAGCGAGGCAATAGAGGTATTTACCCCATCTCCAGGTGAGGGGCTGCTAGTCACACCCTGGCTTCCTATTATTGCAGTCAATAGTTGTTTGAGCTTTTTATACATGGGCTTTGTCCCAATCGGGGTTCCCCACTGCTGAGTCGTGACAATCAACTATCGTCTCACTTTTCGTTGACAATTTTACCTGGGGTTCGGGGGGTAATACCCAGGCGCATCTCTCAGCAGTATGATAAACAGGAATTAGCTGGGCTGTATAGTTCTACGATCGCTCCCTCTCAATAATTAACCCACCGTCTCTCGGTGGGCTAAAGTTTCTATGATATTCCATGGGGAAGATGGGTAGAAGAGTCACATCTCCCAGCTCCCCAGCTCCCCAGCTCCCTACTCCCTACTCCCTGAAATCCAGGGCTTTATACTTCACCAGACAGAGAAACGTTACACCTTACTATGCCAGGGTTTTGCGAGTTCTATTGGGGAGAATCCAACACAACAGGGGAGATAATACTGTGGAGAAAATAAAAACAATCAAGATAAACCATAAAACTTGGCTCAGTTCAGCAGTCATTGTCATAACCTCATAATTTAATTGAACCAAGGTGCTTTCCGCCTCGGTTCTACTTCAATTGTATCTATCTGTCTTCGGAAGAACTGATAATAATTTTAGAGTATGGTAAAGATTTCCTCCCTTTTTATGAAGGGATTACCCTTGAGCATCTTCAATGGCGTGTAGGGGTGAGAGTGCAAAAATGGTTTTAGGACACGGCAATGCCGTGTCCCTACAGTAACTAATAATGAGTAAGCGATCGCATCAAATTCTCCCCTTCAATGCACAGCCATCAAACTGTACTCTTGATTAGAAGCGGTAGCCTGCACCCCCTTGGAAACTGAGAGCATCAGCGGGGCTATTTTGATAAGCGTCAATACCCCATTTGGCATCACCGTAGACAACAATATTCCGCCCAAATTGAGCTTCACCACCTACGGTGACAACAGGAGCATCATTATTACCTAGAGGAGTAGGTTCTCCATCTTTCTCAACGAAACTATAGCCAGCACCAACATAAAGGTTGGCGTTATTGGTGACAGGAACGTCATAGGAAACTATGGGCATAATTGCGCTCGTGTCATCGCTGAACAGGACAGCACCACGCAGAGAAACAGGAGCTTTTGAAGTGGTAATTCTACCTTGAATGTTACCGCCAAAAGTAGCAGCATCACCATCTTGTCCGCCATTAGCGACACCGGCTGATACTCCAGCACCAATATAGTTTGCATCTGTTCCAGTTGGTTTCGCTGAAGCCATATCAGCAGATAGTAAAACTGGAGCGATCGCCGTAGCAGCTAAAGCAGAAAGAGTAACAACAGATTTGATTGTAGGTTTCATGATTACTTGCCTCAAGGGTTAGGGTGTAGTGTTGCGTTGTTATTTTTAAAGTCGTTGAAAAGAAACAAAAGGTTCCAATTGATTGGATATTTTTTTAAGCGATAAGCTTCACCCTATTGAATGAGGTCAAGATGGATATTGTAAGCTAGGATTTTATTTCTTGAGAAAATAATTTTATAATAGAATTCAATACTGTTATGATTAGTACTATATTAAAATTGAGTCAATTAGCCGTTTTTAGCTAACACTAAAACATAAAACTATGACTAACCAGTAGACTGTTATTTAACTGTCACATGATTATTCAAACTAAAAGATTCATGTCAAATTCGGGTTGCACATCGCCCTCATCCTCTAGCCCGCACAGGCGGAATTTGTTCCTATAGCCGCGACTTTTAGTTGTCAGCCATAAAACCAGATTTGGTATCATCGCTAAAAGCAACCCATGACTGCTTACCAATAAATAACTCCAGACAATAAGTCGTTGCTTTTGTTCCCAGGTTAGGTCTGAAAGCAAAATTTGAATCTACATCAATACAGATGTAGAGACGTTATAGCGGTTCTCATACTGATGAAGTACAGCCCTCACCCCCAACCCCTCTCCCTTGGGGAGAGGGGAGCCGAGCTATTCTCTTCGTGTCCCCAAGGGTGAGGGCTTTCGGGGTAACTGCTCACAAGTTTTGTCAGTCAACCAGCTCTACTCCTGTTCCAGCATCCATTCCTGAATGCCGACGCGGATGACATCCCCAGAATTCAGCCAACAGGGTTGATTGGGTGCTAGTCGCTCTCCGTTTACGAAGGTGCCATTGGAACTACCCACATCAATAACTTGGTATCGACGATTGCCCTGTAGGTCAGTTTGTCGGACAATACGGGCGTGGTGGCGGGAGGATAAGCCATCGTCGAGGACGAGGGTGTTGCTGGGTTCCCGTCCAATGGTGCAGGGGGTGGCTGATAAGATGAAAATTGCACCGGATAAGCGGTGTATTAGACGGGCTACGGTTTCCCCTGTATTGTCAGCAATAATAGTGGGAGCAAGTAGGGGTTTCTTTTTCCCTGGCAGTTCGACTTGAGTCGGCAATTCTCCGGCTATAGCATTGGCATCTAAGGTAGCGCCGAAAGCAGGGGTATTGGCGTTGGGTTTAGAACTGGAGACAATATTCACCTGCTGCACGGGGGGAGGAGGTATTACGGGGCGACCGGCTTCAGCAATTTGCATTTTCAGTGCCGCTTGCTGTTCAGCTTCCTGGCGAGCGCTCATTCCTTCCACTTGACGAATAATTCCGCGAGTTTGGGGGAAGCTGATATCGCCGACTCGCACATCTTCTAGGGCAAACCCCAAGGCGTAGGATACTTCGGCATGGTTGAGCAAGTACTGGCGGACTTGTACCCGTCCCTGATTGAGCAACTGTTCTACCGATAGTTGCCCCACTGCCACACCTAGACTATCTTTAACGGCGCTAGTGAGGGCGGCAATGGGTTCGGATAGTTCCAGTGCGACTCGTTTGGCATCGACAACCTGATACATCACGTTCAGGGAGATATTGAGGAGGTATTGGTCGCGGGATAGGAAGTCTCCCTGAGAGATAATCTCTAGGTTGCGAATCTTTGTATCAACTAAAACCAGTTCGCATTTTTCAAAGAAGGGGACAGCAAAACTGAAGTGACGCCCCGGCTTCAACTTCCGCACAAGCTGACCGTTTTTGACCAAAAGCCCCGCACAGCCTGCCCCGATGAAGTCCATGCTCAACCCGACCCAGCGCTCTGGGTTCAGCGTTTGAATAAGAGGGGAAGCGTTACCAGACATCGTTGCTTTCGTAGGGGTGATGGGAAGGGATGTACTTATAAGACTAGCAAAGGTTGATTATGACCTTTCTATATAACAACACTTCATATTCTCACCCAATGGGTATAAATCCGGATTAGGGCAGATGCGATCGCCTGCCTACTTATGATATAATACCGGGCGGTTGCTATTAACCCTGGTATTAGCAAGACACCAAAGCACTCTTCCCCGTAGCGGAATAGCCCTACAGCACCACAACCTTTTGCTTGGTGACGTTTACAAATTGAATCAATTCCTCAACTTTGTTTGTCAAAATGTTTGTCAAAACAAACAATTTATAGGGCGACAAACGAAATAATTAGTTATATTTTTTAATTTAAAATCTGTTAAGAGTATTGAAGTTATTGATCTAGAAACTTAACCAGCGATCGCCTATCAATCCATCAAAAGTAACGATTAATACTTGACGACGAAGTAAAGCAATAACTATAATTGATCCATAATTAAACCTGATAGCTGAAAGCTCTACTGAATTGAGGAATTCAGGATGTCAAACCTCAAGAAACTCGGATTTTCCATTTCAATTGCTACAGCCTTACTTTCTCTAGGCGTTGGCAATAAACCAACTTCAGCCCAATCGATAAAGATTGCGCCTGATGGGGCGGGAACGATTGTTACCCAAGACGGTCAGGAGTTTATCATTGATGGCGGCCTACTTTCTGGAGATGGGAGCAATCTTTTCCACAGCTTTGAGAAATTTGGTTTGAGTCAAGAAGAAACCGCCAACTTCCTCTCCAACCCGCAAATTCGCAACATTTTAGGTCGGGTTGTTGGTGGAGAAGCGTCCCTGATTAATGGGCTAATTCAGGTTACGGGTGGGAACTCTAACCTCTTTTTGATGAACCCTGCTGGAATTGTCTTTGGAGATAATGCTAGTTTAAATGTTCCGGCTGCTTTTACCGCCACGACAGCTAGTAGTATCGGCTTTGAGGGCGGTCAGTTTAACGCCGTTGGTGACAATAGTTATAACACGCTCATGGGTTCTCCCACTAATTTTTCCTTTGCCATGGAACAGCCAGGGAGCATTGTTAATGCAGGGGATTTGGCTGTGGGTGAGGGGCAAAGTTTGACGGTTGCTGCTGGACAAGTAATTAATACAGGGACGTTCTCTGCACCAGGGGGAAATATTACTGTTGCCTCTGTGCCCGGAACCAGTCAGGTGGTGATTAACCAAGACGGAATGGCGCTGGGTTTAAAGCTGGATGTGGCACAGTTTAATGATAACGGGATTGGTGATATCTCTCCTGCAAGTCTGGCGCAGTTAGTCACAGGTGGAACTCTCATTCCAGCCACAGAAATTCAAGTTGATGATCAGGGTCAAGTCTGGTTAACAGCTTCAAATCAGCCAATTCCGACAGAAAGTGGAACGGCTGTTGTTTCTGGAACTTTTGATGCTTCTAAGATGCTCTTTTTAGGAGAGCGCGTGACTTTAGTTGATGTAGAAATTTCTAAATTACTGATTGAGGCGATTGGAGGACCGATTGAGGTGATTGGAGAACTGATTATTGTTGGTTCTGTTGCTCCTGGAACTAATCCAGAAACTCCAAACACTGATACTTCTGGGGAGACTCCTGGAGGAGTAATTGTTATAGATTCCGGAACAACAGATACTCTTGAGCCTGGAACCGATACAGACACTCCAGACACGGGTAGTGAGACGGATAGCCCTGGAGAGACTCCTGAAACTGATGCTGACACCTCTGACTCCGACACGGCAAATTCTGGAACTAATACAACGGATACAAAAATCATTGGAGACAATGGGAGAACCATCAATATTGGTTCGACGGATTCGTCAATTAGTCCAGTTGTCAATAATGTTGTTAATCCAGCCATACAATCGATTAATAGAACCTCGCCAAGTCTACCACTGACACTTCAGCCCAGCGAAGTTGACCCGATACTTGAATGGACAGGTAATATCGTACAAGATTCACTAAGGGCAAATAACTTCAACAGAAATAGAGGACTAGAGGCGATGGTAAACACTCAACGCCACTGGGATAATTTCCTGGAAGCGGTGAAGACTAAGGATGCTATTGGTATAACACACCAACGGATATCTGATGCCGTCATTAATCAAATGCAAACTGATATAGGACAAGAAATCAATCCAAGATATTGTTCTAGCGCCAGAAATGGGGTTGATTGCGAAGAAGAAAAAGTAAATCCCTGATGTTTTGGGGATAAATTGATTTCTTCTAGAGTATTGATCAATAAAAAATCAATTTATTGTAGGGTGGGTTAGGCGGATACTTCATCAGGAAGATAACGTTTTAATCGGGTGTCCGCCGTAACCCACCAATACTATCATTTGCCCACAATTAAGTAGAATGGGGCTGAAATTTTGGCTACGGTATATCAAGGGTTTTGGCAATCCAAAAATGCTTAATATCAGTGCCATTCCAATTAAGTATAAGCCAGCCATAATTTTCTGAGGTAAAAAATAATTATGTGGCTACGTCATATTTCTGCAATCACAATCTTAGCTTTTACCCTAACTCCTGCTAACGCTTTAGCTGAATCCAAACCTATCCCACGCCAGTCGCAAGCCCAAAGGATAGAGACGTACACGCCGCCTGATCCCTCGCAAATCGTAGAACAATTAGGATTAACCGAGGAACAAATTGCTCAACTTAATCAAATCCGCCGCCAATTTAGTCCCTTAATTGAACCCCTCTACGAGGAATGGAACGAAGCGCAACAAGAACTAGAAACATTAATCGTCAGCGCCGACGCCTCAGAAACTCAGGTGCGCCAAAAGTACGATGATGTTGAAGGGTTAAGATCGCAAATTTCCCAGTTGCAATTTGAGCGGAGAATGGCGATACGAGAGATATTAAAACCTGAGCAACGTCTTCCTTTTGAGGAATATATACAACGATTTGCGGATAATTCGTAAAAGAAAAGCAAAAAAAGACTTTCACGGGCAATTTTGACTTGAATTAGCATAACTCAAGACAGGGTGTAAGAGAAGTGAGATGATACAAACTAAATTATTACTCATTGGGGGGTTTACCCTGATTTCAACACTCGAACAGGGTTACGCTTTGGCAAATCCTCCCCTAACTTTACCCGAACACATCGAACATTTTCCTGCCTTTAAATTCGCCCAACAACCCAACCCCAACGAAGACCGTTTTCTCCAACCCACTCCCGAACCCGTCCCTTCTGAACCCGCTGAAACCGAACCTGTTTTACCCACTCGTGAAGAACCGATTCAACCGCCCCCTTCTGAACCAACCGAAACGACAATAAATGTTAGCAGTATCGAAGTCGTTGGCAGTACTGTTTTTGGTGCAGAAGAGTTCAATCCGATTATTGAACCCTTGGAAGGACGCACTGTTACGATCCAAGAACTTCAGAATGCCACGGATGCGATCGCACAACTTTATCGTGATGCTGGATACTTTACCTCGACAGCAATTTTACCGCAACAAGAAGTAACCGATGGCGTTGTCACGATTCAGGTGATTGAAGGGCGTTTAGCAGAAATTCAGATAGACGGAACCGAACGACTTAAGCCAAGCTACATCCGTAAACGGATTCAATCCGCCACCAGTACTCCCCTACGTGTTGATGAACTCGAAGAGCAATTGCGACTGTTGAGAACCAATCCCCTTTTTGACACCCTAAACGCCACTTTAGAAGCGGGTGCGGAAGCGGGTGAAAGTATTCTCGTGGTGCAAGTTGAAGAAGCAAATCCGTTCTATGGAAACGTCAGTATTGATAACTATTCCCCCCCTAGTATTGGTTCAGAACGCTTAGGGTTTCAACTCGGTTATCGCAATCTTATCGGAATTGGCGATACGCTTTCTGGTGCTTATTACCGTTCCACCACAGGCGGTTCTGATTTATTTGACTTCAGCTATCGGGTTCCCCTGAATGCGAAAGACGGCACTCTGCAACTGCGTACCGTTATTGACAGAAATGAAATTACCGAAGAACCCTTTGATGCTCTCAATATCGAAGGGGAAACCGAACTTTATGAAGTTAGTTTTCGTCAACCGTTAATTCGTACCCTACGAGAAGAATTTGCCCTATCTTTAGGGTTTAGTTACCGAGATGGTCAAACCTTTATTTTTGACCGCCTACCCACTCCCTTTGGGATTGGACCCGATGAAGATGGGGTGAGTCGCACCAGTGTCTTCCGCTTTGGACAAGACTATTTGAAACGGGATATCCAGGGTGCATGGAGTTTGCGATCGCAATTTAGCATCGGCACTGGCTTATTTGACGCCACGACTAATGATTCACCCATTCCAGATAGTCGCTTTTTTAGTTGGTTGGGTCAAGTGCAACGGGTACAAATTCTGGGCGAGAATCATCTATTAATTATTGATGCCAACTTGCAACTCACCCCAGATTCTCTCCTCGCTTCTGAACAATTTGTAATCGGTGGCGGACAAACGCTGCGAGGGTACAGGCAAAACGCCCGTTCTGGGGACAACGGTTTTCGCTTCTCTGTTGAAGATCGGATTACACTGGAACGCAATCAAAACGGACTACCTACGTTTCAACTTGCGCCCTTTGTCGATTTAGGCGCGGTTTGGAATCATCCCGATAATCCCAATGACCAACCCGATCAGACATTCTTAGCCAGTGTAGGATTAGGATTACTTTGGGAACCTATCCCCAACTTAAATCTCCGCCTCGACTATGGGATTCCCTTTGTAGATTTGGATGATCGCGGCGAAAATGCTCAAGATGAGGGGTTTCACTTTAGTGTAAGCTATCAGTTTTAATGAGTAGATCGGCACGGGTTAAAGTTAACGGGTAAAGGTCGTCATTTGTCCTTAGTCAGGGTTTGGGGCATCTTTGCGTTTGGCAACTTAGTTCGGCTTATTCCCGCCTATCTATTTAGTGAGTCAAAGAGAGGCACCCAACTCCTCTGGAGTATTGCAGTTAAACAAGATTTTGCGATCGCTCACAGACAGTTCCCTGACTCGATGCTGCGCCAACCAATCCTGAAACGAGCGCCCCCCCTGATTAATATACTGAGTCAACAGGGGCTGAGATTGGCGTCGGTAAAACCCACACAGGGGTTCCCATCCTTTTGGGTGTCGCGGCAACACAGCAATAGTATCGTTAGATGTCTTGGGTAATTCCTTCGCCCAAGTTTGCAAAACCTTGGTTTGCAAGTGAGGCATATCGCAAGCCAACAGAAGCACCCAATGGGTTTTTACCCGTTTTAGTCCCTCTGCAAATCCTAACAGAGGACCTTGGGATGGGGTTTCTCCAAGAGGAGGAACTTCCCGAATAACTTGACACCGAGTTGGGATAACGTCCTGATATCGTTCCAGCCAGGGGGTAACTACAAATACCTCATCGGTGCAGTTGAGGGCAACGTCGCAAACCTGTCGTAGTAACGGCACACCCTGAAACGGTATTAAAGCTTTGTCCTGCCCCATGCGAGAACTCTGTCCCCCTGCTAAGACTATTGCCGAAAAGGATATAGCCGTCTCCATTGTCACAGCGGATAATTCATCAGCTAGCCTCAACCGCCCTCGCTTTACCGCCCGCAGTAGTCTATCGATAATAAATCTCTCTTCGTTACCTAATTCGTCCTCTAATAACGCTGCCATCAGTCCGTAGCGATCAGCTTTAGTCATGTAGCCAGAACTGGTGGCTTGGGCAAATAGTTCCGAGAGAGCGCCAGGAAGAAGAATTGGACACCGCATACACTACTGTCACTAAACTCGCTTTTCTTAATATTCCTCAAAACTCACAGGGATACCGTGACAGAGTTGCGAGCATCTTGTGATTTAGATCACTTCATAAATCCGAGTGCGATCGCTCCTCTTGTAGAATAGACATTACCTACTCCACACACCAACCCTCCCCCAATCAACCTTCGCAATACCCACCAACCAAAGATGTTTCACGAAAACAAAACCCCATTTTTTTGAATATATTCGATTAAACTTACCCTACTCCATTCCAAAAACAGCCCTAGTCAAACCTGAGACGAGTGAATCGGCTTTTTATGGGGCAAAATGAGTAAAGATGTTGAGTGGGTACTGCGGAATTTTGCTGCTAATCCTTAAGTGTATCAAAAAATAGCTTCGTTGGGTAACGCTTACGCTCACGGCAGAAGCCAGTTGCAATTAGCTGTTTGACCCCTACCCCTCCCCTAACAGGAGAGGGGTGTAAGATCGAATGCTCCCCCTTCCAAGAACCAAAGTTTTTCCTTTTCCCTCTCAAGAGTAGGAGAGGGTTAGGGAGAAGTAGGAAGCAGGCTGGGGAGTTAGGTTTTCCTTTCTTGCCAACCCCATCATTTATTTTTTGGCAGACTCTAAGAGTTCCACATTCGAGAAGATAAACTCCTGAACAGACGTTTTCCCTTCTGTCTCAGTGCGAACTTCTCGGCGTGTCAGGATTACATAATCCCCTACCTTCTCATAATCATCCTCAAACACACTCTTACCCCCCTTTTGTTCGCCCGTTTTGGGGTCGTGGTAGACAGAATCGTAACGGTGAGAGAGATAACCTTCCCCTGTTTTGTGAGAGCTAAAGGTATCAATGGTGACTACAACGCCATGAATATGACGGTGGACATGGCATACTTCATTATCCCGGACTTTGTAGTTATCACCTTCAGCTTTACCCCCCATTAAGATTTCCACAGCACCGGTTTCATCGGTTTCCCCAAAGGAAAAGGTGTTCTTGCCGTGGGTTTCTTCAAAGGTGCGACGGACGCGGTGAATTGAGGTTTCCCATAGCTGAGAGTGAATGGCTTGCTTGGCTTCTTCGTCGTCTACCTCAAAGACTTCAGCCTTCATATCTGGGTTGACGCGAACTTTGCCTGTGAAAACTTGCTCATCCTGCTTAAACGTAATGTCTGCGGTGTAGCCAGGGAAGTTCTTATCCCAGGTGTAGCGGTTTTCATAAGCTGCCCGAAAGAAATCACGAGCGGATGTTTGTATGGCTACCATGGGTCTCTCCTATTGTTTTGGTGAGCTTTTTCGTTGCTGTAAACTAGCATAGTAGGGAGTACTTAAACCCGTATAGACCCCAAGTGGGTACACTACCGTCTTGAAACTAGGGAGTGGGGAGTGGGAAAAAAGATTTTCGTAGTTCATGGTGCTTAATCGGTTAATGACCAATTCTCTACATACCCTCTTTCAAGCGATCGCAGATGCTCGTGATGAGCAGGAACTCCGCCTGCACCTGATGGATGCATTAGGTAAGCATTTTGACGCGCAGTATTGGGGGTTGTGTTTGCTGAATGAGGAATCCCAATCGGCTGAAGTGCAAATGCAAGGGGGATCGGATTCTGATGGGTTTGTCGAGCGCTACAATAAACTCGGTCGCCGAATCGATCCAGTACTGCGCTATGTTATTGAACACCATGCTCCGGCACATGAAGCCCTAGTACTCTCTCCAGAAGTTTGGAAACAATCGGAACTGTACCAGAATTGTTACGCTCACTATGACCACGAGCATATCATGATGGGTCCAATTATTAGTGGGGGTCGTCTGATGGGTGGTGTTTATTTTGCTCGTGCCAGTGAGGAACCCGCCTTTGATTACAAGGACTTAGCTGACTTGACGGGACTGTGCCTACATTTATCATCCCGTTTAGCAACCTTGCGATCGCAACCCCCAAAACCGAAGTCCCTGGCAGGAAGTTGCCTGACTCCACGGGAACGGGAAATTGCTGAGTTAGTTGCCAAGGGCTTGACAAATGCACAAATTGGTGCTGAACTCTGGATTACTCAAAATTCCGTGAAGCAAGCATTGAAACGGATGTTTAGGAAGTTGAATGTGTCAGCGCGTGCTGAATTGGTGGCGCGGTTGCAAAACAGCTAGAGTGACTGCATCACGACTTAATTTTACTGCCAGGGGACATATTATCAAGTTTCAAATTAAATTGTAGTTGATAACGAACGACCGAGTGTACAACCTTGTAAGAGGCTTCAACTCCCAGATTAGTTTCCAACCAGATTTTAATATCGTTGTAACTGGTAAACTGCGTTGAAGTGAGTTCTTGACGCAGACGTTCCACAGCCCAATCTGGTAGAGATGGAGGACGTCCGGGGCTCTTTTGCACACGCAGCAAACCCGTTAAACCCTCCTGACGGTAGTGTCGCAACCATCGCTGCACAGTTGTCCGCGCCCTGCCCAAAACTAGGGCTAGGTGTTGTATGGTTTCAACTTGTCCTGTTTTGAGAAGATACAAGGCTTGAATTCGTTCCTTGCCCTGAGCCGTTTTTTGTTTAGCGAGTAGAGTATGCAGTGTTTCGGGGGATTCGGTAATGTTGATTTTTAGGACACCAGACATATCAGGGATTTAACGATAAAAGTTTATGTTTTAATCTGTACCATACTTAAAGTGAAATACGAGAACGGCACCAGACGGATAGATTACAGTCTGGGGTTATTGGCTGATAAAGTTCCGCACCGATCCCCCATTCCTGAAAGCAAGTCCCTATTGCGTTAAAATGCAAGCAAAACGGGCATTCCAGGATTTACCAGCCGCATGATCGAAACACTGCAAATTCAAATTTACGAACTCGAACAATTTGCCAAGCACCTTGTAGACAATCAACTAACACACCTCAGCGGATTGAGTATCGGCATTATTTTTGCGGCTGGGTTGCTGACTAGCCTGACCCCTTGTATGCTATCCATGCTGCCAATCACCATTGGCTATATCGGCGGCTACGAAACCCAAAACCGTAAAGAAGCGGCGACTCAGTCCACTTGGTTTGCACTGGGATTAGCAACAACACTAGCAGGGTTAGGAATTCTAGCGGCATCGGTGGGGCGAGTTTATGGTCAAATTGGACTCGGTTTACCTATAGTCGTCAGCTTGATTGCGATTATTATGGGGCTGAACTTGCTGGAAGCCTTGCCCTTACAATTACCTTCCTTTGGGGGGATGGAGTGGATTTCCCAAGACTGGCCCCAAGGAGTGCGTTCTTATCTGTTGGGTTTGACATTTGGTTTAGTCGCTTCCCCTTGCAGTACTCCGGTTTTAGCGGCGATTCTAAGTTGGGTTGCTACCACGCAGGATTTGCTTTTAGGTGGCATTTTGCTGCTATCCTACACAGCAGGTTATGTTGTCCCTTTGATTGTGGCAGGAACCTTTACGGCTTCAATCAAGAAGTTATTGGAGTTGCGCCAGTGGTCGAGTTGGATTACTCCCGCTAGTGGTGCTTTATTAGTGGGATTTGGTGTTTTTTCTTTACTGTCTCGAATTCCTGCCGGAATTTTTTAAAAAATAAAATGACTTTAGAAGATTCTTCTTTAACCCAGATGGGACGTCTGTTCCGACGTAAACTGCTGTCAGTACTAGCGGATTTGCGACTAGCGATCGTGCTGTTGTTGGCGATCGCTCTTTTTAGCATCAGCGGTACGGTACTTGAACAAGGTCAATCCCTGGCGTTCTATCAAGGGAATTATCCAGAACATCCAGCCCTCTTTGGTTTCCTAAGCTGGAAAGTTATCGTAGTGCTGGGACTAGACCACGTATACCGCACTTGGTGGTTTTTGTCAATTCTTATCTTGTTTGGCAGTAGCCTCACTGCCTGTACCTTCACCCGTCAGTTTCCCGCCCTCAAAGCGGCACGCCGCTGGAAGTATTACACCGAACCCCGCCAGTTTCAGAAACTTGCCCTTAGTGCTGAACTGGAAACGGGTTCTATTGATTCCTTATCTAAATTGCTGCAAGAACGCCGCTATCGTGTGTTTCGAGAAGGAGATACCCTCTATGCCCGTAAGGGAATTATCGGGCGTATTGGTCCGATTGTTGTCCATGCCAGTATGCTGATTATCCTGGCAGGAGCAATTTTGGGAGCCATGACTGGATTTATCGCTCAAGAACTGGTTCCTAGTGGCGAAACCTTTCAAGTGCAAAATATTATTGATGCAGGTCCTTGGGCAAAGCCGAAAATTCTTAAAGATTGGTCAGTACGAGTGAATCGCTTCTGGATTGATTACACGCCAGAAGGAGGAATTGACCAATTTTACTCCGACTTATCGGTTCTGGATGATCAAGAACAGGAAGTTGACAAACAAACCATCTACGTTAACAAACCCCTGCGTTATAAAGGGGTTACGTTCTACCAAACGGACTGGGGAATTGCTGGCGTGCAAGTGCAGTTGAACAACAGTCCTATTTTCCAGCTACCCATGGCACAACTCGATACGGGGGGTAAAGGGCGTATTTGGGGAACGTGGGTGCCGATAAAACCGGATTTGAGTGAAGGAGTCTCGGTGCTGGCAAAAGACTTGCAGGGAATTCTACTAGTGTACGATACCACGGGTAAGTTGGTTTCTACTGTGCGTCCAGGAATGGCAACCCAAGTCAATGGTATTACTCTGCGCATTAAGGATATTATTGGTAGCACGGGCTTACAAATCAAAGCTGACCCAGGTATTCCGATGGTTTATACAGGCTTTGGTTTGTTGATGGTGGGGGTAATTATGAGCTATGTTTCCCATTCTCAGATTTGGGCATTGCAAAAAGGCGATCGCTTTTATGCTGGTGGCAGAACTAACCGTGCTCAAGTTGCCTTTGAGCGCGAAGTGATAGAGATTTTAGATCGGTTGAGCGGAAAAAATCCGTCAGTAGAGGTTCCTGCTGTAGCTAGAGAATCCCTTGCTAGTCAGAGTTAATTGAGTCAAATCTTGCAGCACTGACAATGAACCCCAAGATACTGTAAGGTGGGCAAAAGTAACTAAAGATAGCCTAAGCATTTCAGCCTTAGAAATTTTGCCCACCCTACCTAAAATCGGCGGCTCCTCCACTCCCCCACATAGCATTTAGGCAATCCATCGCCCCCTTGCGGGAGTGAGATGAATTGCCTATATCTATAAAAAGCGCCTGTCAGTAAGTTCAGCTATCTATAAGCGGCTACCAGCAGCGACTGCAGTCTTTTCCCCAGGAGAGTCAAGTATCCGCAGACTCGGGAAAAGAAAATGATTTTCTTCGACATATTGAGCTCCAAATAAACCTTTCTCTGCCCAGAAATAACGGTCTGTGGTATGCTCATTTCGCTTAACTAGCAGCAAAGCAGGTGGAATAATTCCTGCTGATTGAATATACTTCCGTGCTGCTGTCACCGGTTTATCTTCACCGCTCTCTATATTATACTGAGGCACGTGCTCCAGGATCTTGCGCCCCTCTTGGCGGCGGCGACTCTTGCGCTTGCGTCTTCTTGCCAACCTCTTTACCTCCTCTTTCTGCTGACAGTTGTAATGATAGTTACAAAAGCCGTCGTAAGTATATCGGCTTGACTCCAAAATATCAACTTATTTTCAGGGTTTGTTACACAGTTCTAAAGTGCCTCAAAGGTAAACACAAAAGTAATTTCCCCACTTGATAAGTCCAGATTTTGCAACACAAACTTTTAATTAACTTAACATAAATTCATAAAAGATACCAGCCGCTTTTAACTCATTCTATGGCTTGAAATGGATGCTCTGAAAGCATTTCATCGAAAATTGTTGAAGCAAACTCACCTATCTTACCGTAAACTTTGGTAAAGTCGTCTCATTCTCACGGTACAGGTTGATTGACAAGCTCAATAATTGAAGACACCTGCATCATGGTCAGTTTTGTAACAATTCCGACATTATAGTAGAAAGAAGCCATTGTGGTTTCCCAGCAAGAATCCTGTCCTGCATTAAACGTTTTCATGTTCACTCCTGCTAGCTCGGAATTTGTAGCCCTGTGTCAGTCGCAGGTGACAGTACTCACCCAAGGTTTAGGAGCTGCCTTGAGTGCTGTGTATTTAACCACCGAAGAACTGGTAGAGGGAGCGCAACCCAAACTAATTCCGATTGTGGTACATCCTGAAGCCGCTAGTGTGTGGGAAGAAGATGAGAGTGATTTGGTGCTACCCGAACAAATGGGTAACATTGACACCCTACCCCGATTGTCGAAACCAGTTCCCCGACTGCTTCCTCAGATATCTGCAAATAAACCCGAGGTGGATTCAACGTCAGCGGAGTGGGATGGTGATCCATTAGATCGCCGACAGCGCCAAATGGTTTTGCCCCTCATGCATGAAGGTGTGGTGATGGGGGTGCTAGTGACAGCTCGTGAAGACCGACCGTGGAACGAGAGAGAACAGACAACCATTGAACGCATTGCTCGGACCCTAACGATCGCTTACCTTCTAGAGCGTCGGCGAGTATGGTATGAGCAGCAGTTCACTCAAACTAAAAACCTGCAAGCACGACAACGAGATGTCCTTGACGATATCTTGCATCAATTTCGTAACCCCCTAACTGCCTTGCGGACATTCGGCAAGTTGCTGATCAAGCGCCTGTTACCTGAAGATAACAACCGTGAAGTTGCCTCTAGTATCGTGCGAGAGAGCGATCGCCTGCAAGAGTTGCTGCAAGAGTTTGACGAATGTCTGGACATGACTCAAACCGATATAGAGCCACTGGCACTCCCCCCGGAAGCGACGGCTGAAGCTACCCCAGTCCCCGTTGAAGCCAGAAAAATGCCTCTAACCCCTGACTTAGAACACTCACGAGAAGATAGTCCCCATCGAGCAGAAACAACCCAGTCAGGATTACCCCTCCTGGCTGGCAAAAGCTTAAATATAGAGTCCTTTTCCATCAACGATGTTTTAGAACCCCTGCTTTTGTCTGCCACAGCGATCGCTCAAGAACGGGATCTAGAATTGCACATCTCAATCCCTACTGATTTACCCCCCGTGCGCGGCAATGCTAGAGGGTTACGGGAAGTTTTGAATAATTTAATCGAGAACGCCCTCAAATACACGCCAGCAGGCGGACAGATTGATATCCAAGTCAGTATCGGCAGACAAATCACTGATACTGAAAGGATAGCGATCGCGATTAGCGACACCGGTCCTGGTATTGCGCCCCAAGACTTAGAACATCTGTTTGAGCGACATTATCGGGGAGTTCAAGCATTCACGAGCATTCCCGGTAGTGGTTTGGGTTTGGCAATTGCCAAAGAACTCATCGAACAAATGCACGGTGAAATCAAAGTGCTGAGTCCCGCCCAATCAACCTGGATTCAACAAAATAGGCAAATAGCAATGGGTACTCTTGACAGTAACTCCACCAAGGGAACAACCTTTATCGTCTCGTTAGCGATCGCAGAAACAAACAGTTAAGAATGATAGGTAAGGACAAAGGAAACATTATACTCCTTGCAAATGTCCAGTTTTAATCACCACTCCCAACTCCCCACTCCCAACTCCCCACTCCCCACTCCCCATTCCCGTAACAAGTCTATTTAGGAGAGTTATATTGAGAAAACTTTACTTCCTAGTCCCCGGAACAGTTGGTCAATTCGCCTGTGGTGGTTTATGGGCAGAGCTAAAAACACTCAATCTTGCCAAACAAGTCTGTAGTGCTGATGTCGTGACGTACCGCCACCGAGAAAAGGACACTCTGTTTCTCAATGACCTGCTCAAAACTAAAAATTTAGATGATGTTATTTTTGTGATTAGCTGGGGATTCGATATTCCCAAACTGGTTGCTAAACTAAAGCCCTATAATGTTGTTTACCACGCCCATAGCGCAGGCTATCGATTCAATCTGCCTGCCAGTATTCCTATTATTACAGTGAGTCGAAATACTATGGGATACTGGGGACAAAAATCACCCCATTCCCTTATTTATCATTTACCCAATCAAATTTCTGATGACTTTAAAAATTTAAAGTGTGAACGAGATATTGATGTTTTAGTTCAAAATCGAAAATCGTCGGAGTATTTAATTCAGGAATTGATTCCAGCATTACAAAACCATTGTAACGTTAGAGTTATTGATTCTTATGTAGATGATTTGCCAGGACTCTTCAATCGGGCTCAGGTTTATCTCTACGATTCCGCAGAGTACTGGGCGCAACAGAGAGTTAGTGAGGGGTTTGGTTTGCAACCGATGGAAGCCATTGCCTGTGGTTGTCAAGTTTTTTCTAGCGTCAATGGTGGACTCTCTGATTACTTAGACCCCGGATTTAATTGCTATAAAATTGCTGGATATTCAAAAGAGTATGATATTCAACGCATCTTGAAAGTGCTTGACAATTCAGCATTTTTGACAATAACTGAAGAGTGTATTGCAGAGTATCGGGCTGAGACTATTGTTAAACGGTTGCAAGTCATTTTGGATGATATCAACAACTTCTTTAACCACAAAAAACAGTGTCCATTCCCTATCAAAAGCTTAACGAATATACGGCTTACAAAATTAAGAGTGAAGAGTATAGTCAGCAAGGTAAGGAAGAGATATTTAAATGGAAGTTAGTCATGATAGCAAAACTACCACCGGGCAGGCAAAATTCCTACCCTACAAAGAAAATCTTTATACTGTAAATTGTGGAATGGGCGGGACGCCCATCCTGAAAAAAGGGCTAAAAAAGAATTAAATTCACTGTAAAGTTTGCTGATTCACTCGCTCAATTTGACGAGCAAAATGAGTTTCGCGGTACTTCAAAGATTGGGCGAGTTCCAATCCTTTTTGAAAGGATGCTAAGGCTTTGGCATAGTTTTCTTGATTCAGATAAATCTGACCCATTTGGTCGTAAGTATTCATCAAACCATAGAAATCGTAGGAATACTGGTCTACGGTGATTAGAGTTTCGTAAACTTGTAGGGCGTACTCCGGCTGATCATCAGCTACATAGAGTAATGCTAGTTTTTCTAAAGCATCGCTGGCATAGGCAAACTGTTGGACAGACCAAGCTAGGGCATAGGCTTCTTGATAACTTTGAGATGCTTCATCGACTCGATCTAGCACTTCATAGTCGGCACCAATGGAGATTTTTAATGCAGGTATCTGAATGTAGTTTTGCTGGTTGATGTAACTTTCTATCAGTCTTTCTTTCATCCGCAGAGCATTCTCTGGTTCCTTAGCTTGGTTGTAGACATTAATTAACTCCTGTAGGTACTCAACTTCAGCAACCCGATCGCGCCGCGCCTGAGCCATTGTTAGCAGTTCCTCATAGGTGGCGGCAGCTTTCGGGTAGTCGAACCAAGCCAAGTGCAATTGAGCGATCGTGTTAAGGGTTTCTTCTTGGGCTGTGGTGTCGCCCTGCTGACGCGCATCTGCTAGAATTTGCTCGTAGACTGCCAGGGCTTGTCCTGGAACGCGCATTTGTCGGTAAGCTTCACCCAACGCATTTAAAAGGGGCTGATCAAGAGTTCCCTGGGTCTGTTCTTCCTGCTGAATGGTTTCCAGGCGTGCTGTAATAAGCTGTACCTCTGGCTTATAATTTTTGCTCCAAGCAATTTCCCCAACACGCCCCAAGGCTTTCACTTCTCCAATTGAACCTTCTAGTACTCGCCGCAGTCGAATTTCTCGATACCAGATGTCAAAGGCTGTTTCCCGATTGCCAGCTCTGAGTTCGGCTGCGGCTTGAGCGTTGAGTTCATCTAAATCTTCCCTTAGATTACGGCGTTCTAAGGGGCTTAGGGGGCGCTCGACTGGCGGGTTGGGTAGCAGGGGATCAGAGGTGGCATCTAGTTCTAGGGGATTGGGTTTATCCGTTTCATTGGATTGTGCCAGTGCTACAGCATTGAAGCACAGCAAGAGTGCGGTAGTCCAAAATGCTACCTGTCCCCATCTCAGAAGTTTGGGTTGTTTGAAATGCACAGCTTCCTGAATTGATTTCATTACAAATTTCAATAGTAGTTTAGGTAGTATTCAGACCCAAATTGACGATTGAATTCGCTTCAAAGTTTCTGTTATCTGGGGCGGAAGAGGGATTTAGGGTGAGGGCAAAGGACTTTTGTCAGTCAATCAGCCTTCCCCATTGAACTTGCACCGATTAGGATAGGCAAGATATCTATTCCACAAGAGTTTTAACAGCAACAATAATGCAAACTAGAGGTGGAACAGCTTACCGACCCAAACTCGACCCCTCTACAGAACTCATGACTCAACTGATAAATCCTAACCGCTCCAGGTTACAAGCATCTCGCCTGTTATTTTCCCTATTATTGGTTGCTGCGATCGCTTTTTTAACGTTTCTGACTACTAGCTGTGGCTCCTCCCAAGCCAGAACCGCAGAACAGCGCACCTTTCTCGACCTTTCCCTCAATTTCTTGGGGGAGTACCAGTTACCCAAGATGACATTCGAGGATACGCAGGTTGGGGGATTGTCGGCGTTGAGTTATGACCGAAAAAGCGATCGCTTCTTGGCTCTTTCTGATGACCGCTCATCGTTAGCCCCGGCTCGATTTTACACGCTCAAGCTTTCCATCGACCACCGGGATACTGGAGAAATTGGCATTGAAAATGTAGAGGTTGAAAACGTTACTTTTCTTAAAAACGAGAATGGCGAAACCTATACAAAAGGAAGCATTGACCCGGAAGGCATTGCCCTATCACCGAGGGGAACAGTATTTGTCTCTAGTGAAGGGGTTCCCAGTCAGGAAATTACGCCCTTTATCCGGGAGTTTGACCGCCAAACTGGACAGCAGCAGGAAAGCTTAAGAATTCCTGAGCGGTATCTGCCCAATGATACTACGCAGGAGGAACAACCGCCTCGTGGAATTCAGGAGAACTTGGGCTTCGAGTCCTTGACCTTTGAACCTCTCAGCTTGGCAGCAGCGAGTGGTGATCCTTTTCGTTTGTTTACCGCTACGGAATCAGCCCTATTTCAAGATAGCTTGCCACCGGATTCTGAAAACGTTCCCCGCCTTCGTTTGATGCACTATTTAATTGGCAATATCGCGCCGCCGACGCTAGTTGCCGAACATCTTTACTTACTGAATCCAGCTCCCAAGGGTGCGATTGATAATGGGTTAACTGAATTAGTTACCTTAGATACGGAGGGGCGCTTTCTCAGTTTAGAGCGCAGCTATGGTTTATTTGGTGCTGGTGCCAAGATTTTTCAAGTTGTGATGAGTGGAGCAACAGATACGTCTAATATTGCTAGTCTCAAGGGTGACATTTCTAGAGTTGATCCGGTGAAGAAAAAGTTGCTATTGGATTTAAGTGAACTGGGTATTTATCTAGATAACCTGGAGGGTATGACCCTCGGACCTCGCCTGCCGGATGGCAGTCAGAGTTTAGTGTTAGTTAGCGATAATAATTTTAGCAACGCTCAGGTGACACAGTTTTTGTTGTTTAGTTTAAAGGCGGGAAACTCACAAAGCAACTGAAGCAATAACTTGATCACCCCTCAGTGCTACGATAAAGAGCAAAAGTAGCAGGCAGTAACTTCATGTCTGTCTCCACTCCATCCAACGCACCAAACTTTAGACAAACTCCAACTGTACCAACCGAACCCGTTTGGCGCTTCAGTGTTGCTCAGTACCACCAGATGATTCGCTCTGGTATCTTAACCGAAGACGATCCAGTGGAACTGCTCGAAGGGTGGATAATTTACAAAATGCCCAAAAATCCCCCCCACCGTGCCGCGACAAAACTGACTCGAAATGCGTTGGAAGACATTGTGCCTTTAGGGTGGTACGTCGATGCCCAAGAACCCATTACTCTAGACAATAGTGAGCCAGAGCCGGATGTTGTCATTGTTCGAGGCAATACTCGTGATTATCTTGATCGCCATCCCGGTTCGCAAGATATAGCCTTGGTTGTTGAAATTGCAGACTCTACCCTAGAGCGCGATCGCACCTTTAAAAAACGCATCTATGCCCGTGCAGGCATTCAGGTTTATTGGATCATAAACCTTCCTGAACAACAACTAGAAGTTTATACAGAACCTATCGAGTTAGCTTCAGAACCAACCTATCAGCAGTGCCAAAATTACAGCCTATCGGATGAAGTTGCGGTTGTCATTGAAGGACGTGAAGTGAGTCGCTTAAATGTGCGGGACTTATTGCCCTAAACCCAAAGGAGCGATCGCCTTCATATAGCGTTTCCTCGTGTCGTGAGGTACACTAAGTTTTCCTCCCAACTCCCCACTCCTTAATCCAACTCTCGCCGTCCTTCCAATGCCCGTGCTAATGTCACCTCATCGGCGTATTCCAAATCGCCACCCATGGGTAAACCAAAAGCAATTCGAGTCACTTTCGTAAAAGGCTTCAGCAATTGACCGATATACAGAGTTGTTGTCTCACCTTCGACACTGGGGCTAATCGCTAAAATAACCTCCCCAGTCTTATTTTGGCTAACTCGGCGCACCAGAGATTCAATATGCAGTTGATCCGGTCCTATCCCCTCCATAGGAGAGATGACGCCGCCGAGAACGTGATACTTACCGCGATACTCGCGGGTTTTTTCCAGGGCAATCACATCGCGGGAGTCGGCGACGACACAGATCGTGCTATTGTCTCGATTGGTGTTGCGGCAGATTTCGCAAACTGGTTCAGCAGACAGATGAAAGCAAACCTGACACAAGCCTACTTGCCGTTTAGCTTCAATTAAGGCTTGTGCGAGGGCTTTGACTTCTTCCTCTGAGCGTTTGAGGATATGCAGCGCCAGTCGTTGGGCTGTTTTAGGACCAACTCCGGGTAAGCGTTGCAGTTGCTCAATCAGACGAGCTAGGGGGCGTGTGTATACCGTGATTTTTCTCCCAGTCTGTGTGCCTTGATCATTTATAATACCTGGCTTAAGTGACAGCTCCGACACTGTACTCGAAGAGTCAGTGTCGGCTTCGGAGCCTATCCATCCCGACACCAAGCCGAGTACCGCTATGGTGTCGCGCTTTCGGCGAAGAAAGCTAAAAAAGGTAGTCTAACAAGCTGGTGACAAGATTTGAACTTGCGACCGGCTGATTACAAATCAGCTGCTCTACCACTGAGCTACACCAGCAACTATCAATTAGCATAGCAAATCGTAGCAGTAACTGTCCCAACTCGTACGGGGGGATAAAGGAGCAAGGTTGTAGGGGCAGGTTTGATAGATCACCTTTCGGGAGAAACATAGATAACGTTACTAAACCTGCCTTTTTTAGGAAAGTTTCCTCAATCAAACTCCCGATAATACCCGTTCCGGCATTAACCTCCCCAACACCTGCTTCAGCACCATCGCCGTCCAATCCACATCTGCCTCCGTCGTCTCCCGCCCTAATGTCAGACGAATCCCCCCTAACGCTTCCGACTCGCCATAACCCATGGCTAACAAAATCGGACTAGGACTCAGCTTCCCACTGTGGCAAGCTGAACCCGCACTAATCCCAATCCCTGCCAGATTTAACTGCCGGACTAACGTCTTACCCGTGACTCTCTTTCCACTCGCAATCACGCAAAAACTGACATGATGAGGCAAACGGTGTAACCGAGAACCCGTAGGCTTTAAGTAAGGTGTATCTGCCAACAAGTCAAATAAGCGATCGCGTAATCCCATTAACCGAGGCGTCTCCACTGCCATCTCTGCCGCCGCCAATTCCGCCGCCACACCAAATCCCGCGATCGCTGGCACTGCCTGTGTCCCTGATCGCAGTCGCAATTCTTGCCCCCCACCGGACAGCAGGGACACCAACTCCACACCCGGACGAACATATAGCGCCCCCGCCCCTTGAGGTCCGTAAATTTTATGACTCGATACCGAAAGCAAGTCCACAGGCAACTGCCGCACATCAATCGGTAAGCGTCCCGCAACCTGTACTGCATCCGTATGGAACAAGACACCCCGTTCCCGCACTATCTGACCCAACGCCTGAATCGGTTGTAGCGTACCCACTTCGCTTTGACCGTAGATCACTGACACCAACACCGTATTCGGTTGCAACGCATCCTCTAAGTCACAGAGACTTATTTGTCCCTGACTATTCACAGGCAACCGTGTCACCTGCCACCCCCAGGTTTCCAATAACCGCACAGGTTCGGCAACGGCAGAATGCTCTATACTAGAAATAACAATATGATGGGGTAATTTGTACCCTTGCGCTACTCCCATCACTGCCAGATTATCTGCCTCTGTACCACCCGACGTAAAAATTACAGACTCGGCTGGGGCGTTAATCAACGCCGCTACCTGCATTCTCGCCTGTTCCACAACGGTTGCCGAACGCTGTCCCCACTCATGCAGACTGGAAGGATTTCCCCACGAGGAGGTGAGAACCTCTTGCAGGGTAGCAATAACTTCTGGGCGAGGCGGTGTAGTTGCACTGTAATCAAGATAAACTTGCATAATTAATCAGGCTGAATCAAAACCGGAATAGGGAAGTTGTACTTTCAGAATTTGACATCTCCCCTCTTTGAAAAGAAGGGATTCTAAGTGGCTACTTTTCTGGCTATATTTGCTGCACCATTGCAGTCAGTATTAATCAGCCACCCTAATGATGTTCTGTACAATCAACGTTTTACCCTTTCACCTAGCTGTAGCATATCGTTTTAGGGTTCAGTCGAGGGGCAGTATTACCTCTAGCCCCTCTCCGCTAGATCCGGTCGCTTTTTTCTTTTAAAACCCTTTAAAGCAACATTTGCAACCGCTGGATGAGTCGATCGGCAGATAGGGCTCCCTCCAGGCGCTCCATGGGTTGACCATTCTTGAAAAGAACCAGGGTTGGTAAGGCTTGAATCTGATACTGAGATGCAAGCTGGGGATATTTATCGGTGTCAATTTTTACCACTTGCAGGCGACCCTTGAGCTGATTACCCACTTGCTCGAGAATAGGAGCCATCATTTGACACGGACCACACCATGTCGCGTAAAAATCAACCAACACGGGTAAATCAGAGCCAGAGATTAACTCTTGAAAGCTGGAGAACTGCTTTTTAACTGCCATAAAAATAACACTGGTTAGTTCGTTTTGCTCGATTCTAGTGCAAAATGCTTAGAGCTGACCTCATACCCAAGTTACCAATAGAGCTGTTACTGCCTTTAGAGCAGATAATCTCTGTGATTTGATAATGACTGGCTATTCGCAAACCATTGAAAGAGGATGTTTTATGGACGTATTGCAGATACCTCGAGATCGCTTAAGCGATCGCGTTGCCATCGTTACCGGAGCTTCGCGAGGCATTGGTCGTGCTATTGCCTTAGCACTGGCAGCAGAAGGAGCCAAGGTGGTTGTTAATTACGCTAGTTCTAGTGGTGCCGCCGAACAGGTAGTCGCGGCAATCACGGATGCTGGGGGAAATGCGATCGCATCTCAGGCAGATGTCTCTAAATTAGAACAAGTCGAAGCCCTGGTTAATCAAACCTTGGAACATTTTGGGCGAATTGACGTGCTGGTGAACAATGCAGGTATAACTCGTGATACTCTGCTGTTGCGGATGAAACCTGAGGATTGGCAGGCAGTCATTGACCTAAACCTAACTGGCGTATTTTTATGCACTAGAGCCGCTAGTAAGGTGATGCTCAAGCAAAAGTCAGGTCGCATTATCAATATTGCTTCCGTAGCAGGACAGATGGGCAATCCCGGTCAGGCAAATTACAGTGCGGCTAAAGCAGGGGTAATCGGGTTTACCAAAACGGTGGCAAAGGAGTTGGCGTCTCGAGGCATTACCGTCAATGCTGTAGCACCGGGATTTATTGAAACAGATATGACCAGCGATCTCAAGTCCGATGACATTGTTAAGTATATTCCTTTGGGTCGTTACGGTAAGCCAGAGGACATTGCTGGAATGGTGCGATTTTTGGCAGCAGATGAAGCGGCAGCTTACATTACTGGGCAGGTGTTTAATGTGGATGGAGGAATGGTGATGGCTTGATAGGAGAGATGGGGGAGC
>NZ_JADEWY010000027.1 GCF_015207375.1 Coleofasciculus sp. LEGE 07092
GAGCAGGGGAGCGGGGGAGCGGGGGAGAGAATTTTCCCGCTTTTATTTTGTTTCCCAGATATGCAAGTTATCGCTCTTGTGTCAAACTCGGTGAGCGCAAATACTGAAACCCTGATGTGACAGGTGTTTTTTCGCTTCTGATAGAAATTCATACGCTCTCGTAGGTATTTTAAGATGGAAATCAATAATAATCCTTTCTTTTTCGTTTGATGAGCGTCAACTATGACCCTAAAGACCACAAGAATGTAGAAGCCTCGTTCCGAAGGGCTATCGAACTTAATCCCAATGAGCCAGAAGCTTACATTAACTTGGGAATTGTTCTCTACGATTGTGGCAAGCTAGAAGATGCGATCAATCACTACCAACAAGCCCTTAACCTCGACCCCAATCGAGCCAATGCTTACTATCAGTTAGGAATAATCTTTGCAGAGCAAGGTGATGTAGAGTCGGCAATTACTCATTACCAACAAGCAATTTCGATTAATCCTAGCGAGGCACAGCCTCATACTGGCATGGCGGCGGTTTTAACCCAACTTGGCGATCGCGAAGCTGCTATTATCCAACTCCAGGAAGCCATTCGCCTTAACCCTAATCTAGTCCATACTCATACAAACTCCATACTAGCTCTCAAAAGACCCGACCAATTAGAATCTGAGATTTCCCAACTCAAGGAAACCATCCGCCTTAATCCTAACGATGTAGAAGCTCATCTTAATTTAGGAAAGGCACTGCGACAACACAGCAAGCTACAAGAAGCGATCTCGTCTTACCAGGAAGCGATTCGCCTTGAGGAGAATAATGCTATAGCTTACTGTAAGCTTAGTGCCATCCTGTGTGAGCAACGCCAGTTCAGGGAAGCGCTCAGTGCCTGCCGCCGCGCCATTCAACTTGATGCTACATTTGCGATTGCCCATAATAATTTGGGAATTATCCTGGACATCCAAAGAAAAAAGGACGAGGCGATCGCAGCCTACACCGAAGCCATAAGGCTCGATCCGAATCTAGCACTAGCTCACAATAATCTCGGATATATCTTATTCCAGCAGCGTCAACGTTATCTCGCTAGCATTAAGTTCAGGCAAGCAATCCGGCTCGATCCTAATCTTGCTGTTGCTTACTACAACTTAGGAACAGTTTTTTTTCTACAAAAAGAAAGCGCTCAAGCCGTTGCCAAATTTCAGCAAGCACTTTGCTTTAACCCTAATCTAAGAATCGCTCGTTGGAATTTGTGGTGGGCGCAGTTAAAGCAAAACAAAAAGGTCAAAACTGTTGTCGCGGTAGGAGTCGTTGCTTATTTCGTTTCTTTCGGTTGGGTGCTATTGGTAGAAAATTCCCAGCAAAACCCTAACTTAGCCCGTTTTTTACTCTCACTTAATCCGAATAATGCCAACATTCATTTGAACTTAGGATTAGCTCTAGAGCAGGAAGGTAAGTTAGAAGATGCGGTTTTTCACTATCAAGAATCTATGCGATTGAATCCCCAAAATGCCTTAGTCTACAATACTGTTGGTGGAGTTTTATTCAAACAAGGCAATATAGAGGATGCCATTTCACGATACAGAGAATCTATTCAACTCAATCCCAACGATCCCTCAGCTCACTTTAACTTAGGGCTAGCTTTAGAAACTCAAGGTGAAGTAAATTCAGCAATTTATGAGTATAAAGAGGCGATTCGTCTTGAACCTAAATTTACAGATGCTTACAATAATTTAGGAATTCTTTTACAAGAACAAGGTAAGCTCGAAGAATCCATCACCCAACTTAAGGAAGCGGTTCGTCGCCATCCCCATGATGCAGTTGCTAGCAATAACTTAGCCGGTCTTTCCTATAACTTCGGAATTCAGTTAAACGAGCAAGGAAAAACACAGGAGGCTATTGCTGCATATCGTGAAGCTCTTCGTCTGGCTCCCAACTACACACCACCCTACAATAATTTGGCACTAATTCTCGAATCTCAGGGCAAAAGCGCTGAAGCGATTTCACTATATAAAAAGGCAGTTAGGATTAATCCTAACCTGTGGCTAACTCAAACTAACTTGGGGGATGCTCTCTTGCGCCAAGGGAAATTAGACGAAGCGATCAAGCACTATCGAGAAGCTATTCGCAGCAATCCCAACTTTGCTAGACCTTATTATAACTTAAGCTATGTTCTATCTCAAAAAGGTCAACAAGAGGAAGCGAATGCCCTTAAGCAAAAAGCACGGGATTTGGAGGGAAAAACTCAGAGTATTCCCCAGAATCAGTAGATGAGCTTAGTCCTGTCTCAATACTGCAAGGGATAGGGGGAAAGGAAAAATTCTCCTTTAACCTTTTCCTAATGCGATGAGCCACAAAAAATCCCCAGAGGAGCGAACCATCTGGGGTATGGGAACTGTTAATTATTCTTTTCTTCGATATCAAAGCCCATTGCTCCGGAAAGAAACAGCCCCAGCGATCGCTACAACACTGCACAAATTCTTACACCTAAAACAACAACACTCAAGCATGATCAAACTGAGTGATTTCCTCTCTTGGGCGATTCTTTAAGGAGTTGCACTGAAGTCCTCAAACGATTCAGTTGCATGGCTCCCTATTTCTTAGCTGAGGAAATATCAGCAATCAAGTTGAGTGTTACTGTTGTTCGTTAGCGAGACAGATATTAGCTGAAACAGATGTTTTACCTCTTAAGTTGAACTGGACTGTTTTATCTGTCAGGGAAGCTTTACCGCTTCAATTCTCACTTTACTACTCTCAGTAAAACTTGCAAGGGGAATAGGGCAAATTTTAAAAAAGCTAAACAACCTGACACGTAAGTTCACATTACGGTTTTATATAGCGGTTCTCATTTACATGAGGTACAGCCCCATTCCCTACTCCCTACCTTCATCAGGGTGTACCTCACCAGACTGGGAAATGCTATAAGCTTTCTACAAAGGGCAACGTCGTCAAAACAAAAACTACAACAGCAACAATCGCTAACAATCCATCAATTAAGTTGCCAATCAGCGAGCCAACAACGGTTCCTACACTAGCTTTGAGTGCCGTTTTAACTTTAGATTCGCCTTCAATGTCCTGGCGAGAGAGGTATTCCCCAATAAACGCTCCGATAAAAGGACCAATCAAAATCCCCAGAATCGGTCCTCCTAGGGGTAAGGCAGGCAAAAGTCCCACCGCTCCGGCGACGAGTCCGATAATCGCTCCAAACTGCCCCCACTTACTCGCCCCAAACTGCTTGGCACCCCAATAGCTGGCTCCCAACTCGATCGCTGCACTCAAAATCAGAATGCCGAAAACGACGATAATAGACCAGCCAATGCCAGCAAACTTAGTCACAACCGCCCAAACCAAGATTGCCGCCAAAATCAAGCTAGCTCCTGGCATACCGGGAATCAGTTCGCCGATCGCACCGACTCCCATTACTGCCACCAACACCCAGTAGAGAATAGTCAAATTCATGTGTCCTCCATCGTTTCAGCGCAGTTGGGGTTGAACTATTTGAGCAAAGTCTCGTTCTCCCTCTTCTAAACTGGGAGGGATACCATTGGGATAGCTATCATTAATTAATTTTTCGAGTCGCGCAATCCGGTTGCTAGGGTTAGGATGAGTGTTCAAAAACTCCGGCGATCGCCCCCCTGATTGGGCTTCATTAAGAATTGCCATCAGTTCAACGATACCTTGCGGGTTATAGTCTGCTGCCGTCATGAACTGAAATCCTAAGCGATCGCTCTCTAACTCATCGTCACGAGAATAGTTGAGATTAACCAGTTGATTCACGGCTTGAGCAATTAAAGCAGTCTGTCGAGCATTTTGGGGATTGTCACTACTGGCAATTGCGATCGCGTTAACCAGTGCTGCACCAAGCTGCCGCCTTGCCAAATGCTCTGCACCATGACGTGCCACAACGTGTCCTACTTCGTGTCCTAACACTCCCGCCAATTGTGCTTCTGAATTGAGGCGACTCAGCAAACCCGAAGTAATAAAAATCTGTCCCCCAGGCAAAGCAAAGGCATTAACCGTCTCAGGGGCGTCAAGCAGATGAAACTCAAAGGGATAGGGAGAAGAGGAAGCCTCCGATTGATCCACGACTTGTTGTCCGACCTGATCGATATAGTTTTGTAAGGCTTCATTGGGATAAAGTCCTCCAAATTGAGCCGCCACCTCTTGACGCCCCTGTCGCCCCAAGACAATCTCTTGCTGCACAGATAGTGCAACCCGTTGTGATTCACCTGTAATCGGGTTCTCTGAAACAGTGCCACAGTAGTTCAACAGCCCAAAAACGGCAAACACTAGTCCCAGGACAAGACGAACAAGTAGCTTACTCACGTTGAGATACTTCTACAGTTTGAACCAGACAGTATCACGGATACGACAGAGTTGGCATCTAACTGAAGAATTACTCTATTATATATAGAGCTTGCTGAATAAACCGGAAACCCTTAACCATCAATGCTTTAAGCCGTATTCACAGTTGCTACTCTTCAAGGAAATCTGGTAAAAAAGGTTATCATCCGGGGACTTATTAACAACAATCACTCATCTTTTCTTCAGGATTAAATAACTAATTAATCCATCGGTTGTTTTTGCCGACTTATTCAGCAAGCCCTAATTAGGGTTAGATACCACCAGGTACGATATCCAAACAGCCCTCAATGTAATTCACTTCTGGGAGTTGACCAATAATAATCTCAGTGACTTTGTTTCCATCAGTGGCAAACTTGAGGCGCAAGTTTCTGTCTCGTTGACTTGTTGGTACAAACGTGAGGAAATGACCTTGAGCTGAATTAGGTAAGGAATTCACCTGAAGCCGCCCAGAATAAAGGGATTTAACCTGGTTTTCTGTATCACCAACCCTTGCACCACTGACGGTTTTTGGGCGAGAATCTCCAATATCTATTCTGGCAATGCGTCCGTTTCTAACCATAAACGTCGTAGCCCCCAGTCCTTCTGGAGTTTTAGCAGGCTGATAACTGGCACAAACAGGATTGGGATTGGAACTCAAGGGAACTAAATCAATACCCGCAGCCTGGGAAGCTTCGCTAACAGTCATTCCTAGCATGACGGGTCCAAAGCCATTAATCGCAACTTGGGATAGAGAAGTTAGCTTTTCAGGATTGGAACCTTTGCCCAGACAAATATTTTCGCCGCTTTCATCACCCAAACAGTTCCCGTTTTGGTCGAGGATTCTGACATAACTAACCGTAGAGAATTGCTTAAGGGTTGCCTCAAGTGCGCTCCTAGTTCGTGCTGAATCAAGAATGCCACCATGAATCATTTTTTTGCAAAATCGCAGTTCGGCAACGCCATCATTTATAGAGATGGTAAAATCTTGACCACAGTTAGAACTCCCACTAGGACGGGGAATGGCGGCGAGTCCCTGCTGTTTTTCTGAAGAGGTGGGACCGGCAATGAGTTGTGCGATCGCATATTGAGCAACCCCCGGACTAGATGTTGTTCGCCAAACGGGTCTAACTACAGTAGGAGCTTGAGATGCTGCTACTGGAAAAAAGACTTGAACTCGGCGTTGAACGGGGGATGCAGTCGCGCCTGAAGTTGGTGCAGGTGACTCCGATGGGGATATCTCAGCTTGGGATAATTCAGCGTCTGGTGAATCCGTTTCGGATAACTCAGTTTCAGATTGGAGTGCCTGAGTTGAAAGCTTACTCTGATTGATAGGTTGCCCACAAGCAGTAAGTCCTACCACAGAAACAAGTACGCATCCTACTAAGCGATGAAATCGTAGCTGGGTGTTGAGATTCAACTGATTTATGAAGGTCATTGGTGAAGGCTGTGCTAATTTAGTGGGTAAAATTGAGCGTGTTCAAAAAAAGGCTAATCCTCATCCTGGACAACCCCTAACCTCTAACTGATAAACTATCGCTCTACTGTCCATGGGGTTTGACTTTCATCAGTTGGCTATGATTTTACTTTTCCCAGAGTGACAGAAGAGCGATAGCGGTTAAGTCTGACTGAATTCAAGTTAATGTCATCAGCATCTTAATGATTCCAACCAGAGAACCTATCAGCAAAACCATCAACGATAAGCTATTAATCCCGAAACCAATAGTTCGTTTTTCAGCCGCTTGATAGTAACCCCAAGCGTAGATAATGCGTCCCACAATCCAAACTCCACCAATTCCAGCGCCCCAAATTGGGCTAACAAACAGAGAGAATAGCCACAAGCTGGGCAAAAATAATATGAGTTGTTCTGTAGTGTTTTGCTGCACGCGAAACACTCGCTCAAAATTCGGCTCTCCCGATGTTTGAGGAGGAGATACTTTATACTTTGCCCTGGCTCTGCCAACATTTAGGATGATAGCCAAGTAAACGATGAGAGTGACAACAGTTGCCAAACTGGGAAAGAGGAGGGGTTTAAGTTCAATCACGTTACAAAATTCCAATTTACACTGGCGATCCGCGTCTTTGCTAAATCGCGCCTATCGGTTAGTGTAAATCAGTTCAGGGGTTCACCGCAGGCGATCGCACGGGAGCAAGTAAGCTATTCCACATTAGATTAGTTAAATTATCCCCCCTGCCGCCTGAACCGGAAAATTAGATGTGCAATGCCCGAATTCGCTTGATTCCTAGAAAAGTCGCATGATAAGGAACCTGCCATAGGTGATCTAAACCCCAGACATATTGCAGATATCGGGTAAATTCTAAAAGTTTGAATCTTGAATTAACATTTTTGACGGCTCTTAAATATTGAAAATATCTAGGGGTTAAAGAGCCGAACATGGGTAAAGATTTAGTTGTTAAAACTTTATACTCACGCTGTTCAAATCCTGAAATATTGATGGTTTCAAGCGTTTCTAAAGTAGAAATTGGAATGGGAGCGTCGAGGCATTCTTGTAACTTAGTAAGCAGGATTTTTAAAGGCAGAACTAATTGATAAGTATGAGCCATACGAATCAACCGATGCCAATCAATCTCAGCCGAAGATGAGTTGAGAATTGTCATCGCGTCTGTTAGCCAATAAATTGGTAAGACTGGATTCCAGGGGTAGACCTGTACGCACAGAGCCAATAAGTGGTCAGTGGGGTTTAAAACATAGGTTGATACGTCCCTAACTTGAGTTAATAGTGAATCCTGCCAAAACTCATTATCAGCGTCATCTTGAAAACAACTCCAGAAAATATGCCAGTGGAGGTTGATAACTTGTCCCTCTGGGTTTTCAAATCTGAGGATATGAGAGACAGAGGTAAGATTTTCTGGTAGTTTGCCTTTAGGCTGCCAATCGAGTTGCTCTAATAAACGGATTGCTTTTAAAGCATCTGTTGTCGGAACCAGAATGTCAAACTCTGATAAATAACGGAGCCCTTTTTCTGAATAATACTGTGAAGCTAACGCTACCGCTTTGAGTAGCATTGTTTTTAGTCCTGCCTCCTGAAAGGACTTAAGAATAACGCCTAGTTTAGAAAATAGAAGTTGATTTTCACACCATTGGCGTCGGTAAACGCCTTTTAGCCTGACCAGATGAGGGTCGTCTACCTGATGAGCGGATAAATTCTGATACAGCAAAGGAAATAAATGAAATGATTCGGCATCGTGATCTTCTATATCAACGACTTCTTTCCACTGCTGCCACGCTTGGAGGGCTTTTTGTCCCTGGAGGAGAGAGGCTTGCAAAAGCAGTTGGTGTTCTGAAGTTAACTCAATCTTGTTTAAACTCTGATAAATATTCATGAAAGCTTCATTGAAATTACCGTGAACAAAGGGAGAGAAAGGCTACAATGCAATTGAGCTATATCTTTGTCGGGAAAAAATCACCTATCGGTGTGTAGAGATGGATTCAAAGCCTCTACTATGTTGATGACTCCATAAGATTCAATCAGTATCAAGAACTGCATAAATGACTCAACTCCTAGCCGAGCGGAAAATTCTAACCAAACCTTCACAAGTCGCCAAACCTCCAGAAATTGAGTTGTTGCTCTGTTGTAGCCGAACTTCTATCGATTCGGCAAGAGCCGAGCGGATCGAGAGCTTACTCCGACAAGAGATCGACTGGGACTACCTCACTAATACAGCCGCTCGACATGGAGTCATGCCGCTGCTTTATCAGAGTTTGAATGGGACTTGTCCTGGAGCAGTGCCAGAGGCAATTCTGAATCAGCTTAAAAAAGATTTCCGTACTAACGCGATACGCAATCTGCACCTGAGTAAGGAATTACTAAAACTTCTAGATTTGTTTGCGGCTCACAATATCCCGGTTCTCTGTTTCAAGGGACCCGTTTTAGCCGCCTCTATTTACGGTGATTTGTCTCTGCGACAGTTTAGTGATATCGATATCTTGGTAAGCGAGTCCAATATTCTGGAAGCACGGGATTTACTTGTTTCCCAAAATGCAAAGATGCGGTTTCATGTGATTGAACCAACTGAGGGAGAAGAGGAAGCATTTATCCAATCTCGCACTGTGCACCAGTTTGTGAGGGAAGCTGCCTATGAATTTGAATACAACCAGGGTAAAGTCATCGTAGAGTTGCACTGGGAAGTGATTCCCAAATACTTCTGTTTTCCCCTGAAGGTTAAGCATTTGCGAGAACACCTAGAGTCTGTCTCGATTCTAGATAGGACTGTACCGAATCTTGCACCGGAGGATTCATTGCTGTTGCTGTGCGGACATGGGACTAAGGATTGTTGGGATAAATTGGCACGGGTTTGTGACATAGCTGAACTGTTGCGGAGCTATCCCCAATTAGACTGGGGAAGGGTACTCAAACAAGCGAGACAACGGGGAGGGGAACGCATTCTCCTGCACGGACTGCTTTTAGCTCACAATTTATTGGGAGCAACGCTACCGGAACAGGTTTGGCAACGGATTCAGTGTGATCCTAAAATTGCAGCGATCGCTTCCCAGGCACAGGAGTGGTTATTTTGTCCCATTGATGAGCGTCCTGGACGTGTGGAACAGTTCTTTTTCCATCTCAGAACAAAGGAACGCCTGCGGGATAAAGTAGGGTTCGCTTTGAGTCTGGCGCTGACTCCCACGCCTTCAGACTGGGCATTGTTCCCTCGGTCTGCATTCCCTTCAGTCTACTACTATCTGCTCCGACCCCTACGGATGCTAGTGAATTGGGGATTGAAAAAATTCTAGGTTGTCTAAGGCATTTTGATACCGGGAATATTGACTCGAATCTTATACAGTGAAGTACGAGCAGTGATATAAAGACTCTGCCAATCTTCATCTCCCCAGGCACAATTGGCGGGTTCCTCCGGAGTGACAATGGTGCCTAAATGCTTCCCTTGGGAATCGAGTACCCACACACCACCTGCACCCGTGCAGTAGAGGTGTCCTTCTTGGTCAATCTTCATTCCGTCAGGTACACCAGGGGTTTTGATATTCATATCATAAAAGATGCGACCATTAGCCAGAGTGCCATCGGCTTGAACATCAAATGCTCGGACATGACGGCGTTGAGAATCGTCGATATAAAGGGTTGTTTCATCCGATGAAAAGGCTAAACCATTGGGTTTGTCAAAGTCATTGGCAACAACGGTTAGTTCCCTTCCATTCGGCGAAATCCGATAAACTCCTTGAATCGATTGTTCCTGCTGTTCGGGTTGGATACCATAGGGGGGGTCGGTGAAGTAGATAGCACCGTTGCTTTTCACAACGACATCATTGGGACTATTAAGCTTTTTCCCATGGAAGCGATCGGCTAAAACGGTGATTGAGCCGTCTTTTTCCGTGCGGGTAACTCGGCGATTGTGATGTTCACAGGCAATGAGCCGTCCTTGTTTGTCCCGCGTTAAACCGTTAGAGTTGCCACTGGGTTCTCTAAAGATTGTGACTTGACCGTTGAGAGTCAGCTTATAGATTTTATTGGCGGGAATGTCGCTGAAGAGGAGACACTGTTCTTCAGCCAACCAAAGCGGACCTTCTGTAAATTGAAATCCTGTAGCGACGCGCTTAACGGTTGCACTTTTAGGAAAAAGCGTTTTAAACACTGGTACTTTTTCTTCTAAGTGACCGATGGCTAAGGAAAATCTTATTTGTTCTATCTTTTGATTGAGCCAACTCCGAATGCTAATCATTTACTTTGAATTTTAATATTCCCAAATCAAGACAATTGAGGGGGGTGTTGCGCAACGCGATAGTTATACAGTGACAATCCTCCATCAATTCTCAACAGGGTTCCGGTGGTAAATTTTGAAAAATAGTCTGAAGCGAGATAAACAGCCGCTCTACCAATATAACGAGGATTGATTGAACTTCCGTACAGAGGAGCGTATTTATGATAGAGAGGATTTCCCTGTTCGTCTTCTATTACCCAACCCGGAGCAATACCGTTAACTCTGATTTGGTGGGAAGATAAGTCTATCGCTAGCTCTTTGATAATCATGTCTAATGCTGCCTTTGAAGAACTGTAACTCGGCCAACGGACAACCGTATTTTGGTGCATAGAAGTCATAAATATAATTGAGCCATGAGTCGAATTATCGATCATCATTTGAGCGATAAGTTTGGTAAGATAGATCGAACCGAATACATTGGTGTTGAATGTTTTGTGCCATTCAGATAATTCAAGATTGTTTAGACCTATTTTTGTAAACTGAATGCCAACATTATTGACTAAGACATCAATGTAAATATTATCCTGTACGAGTAAGCTATATAGGAAATCAGTATCTTCAGTATTAGATATATCTGCAACAAAACCTTTAGACTGAACTGGATAGATTGTTAATTCCTGTTCTAATTTTTCGCATCGTTCGAGAACGATATCAGTAAAAAAGACATTAGCTTCTTGTTTTGCCATTTCCAGGGCAATGCTTTTACCGATATTCTGTCCAGCGCCAGTGATGAGAACATTCTTTCCGGCTAAAAGCTGATTGTCTAGAACTTGGGAAGGTTCTGGAGCTTGGGACTGAATGACTACCTTGGGAGTTAGGTTGGGATTCAAGAAGGAATGTAAGGCAGCTTTTAGTCGAGTTTTTAAGCTCATAGTTATGTTTTAGCTTTCTCCTGAAAAGGTTCTAGGATAAGTTTATCCCTAACTACGAGCGAAATCCACTTCAGACGCCTTTCAAGATCCTAAATTAACTCAGTTGACCTATAGCGCGGCGTCGGTCGAGAGAAGCTTTAAGGATTCGGATATATTCCGTTTTATCTTGGCGTTGATTAACCCCTTTATTGGTTTTGTGTAGTCGTCGTTTTGCTACTAAGTTGGGTAACGTCATCATCTGAATTCCTAACTCAGTGGCACGTACATACCAACTAGGAAATTCTGCTAATTTCCAGTGGGTTTCAAATAAACCAACCCGGAAGAAAGATTCCCGTTTAATTACTATAGCAGAGGGTATATGTCCTGGCATTAAATCCGGCGGACAATATATCTTTGCCTTTATACTTTCATCCAATTCGGGACTGTGAAACTGTTGAACCTGTCCAGAGACAATATCTAACTCAGGATGGCTGGCAAATGCTGCCATCTGACGCTCTAATTTATCTGGCATCCAGAGGTCATCGGCATCCAGAAATGCCAAAAAGTTACCTTGGGCTAATTCTATCCCGTGATTGCGAGCAGCCGCCGTACCACTATTGGTTTGGTAACAGTAGTGTACTGCTTCCCCAAAGCGTTTGGCTACGTCTGCACTGTTATCGGTTGAACCATCATCGATTACAATAATTTCAACGGGTTGATAGGTTTGTGCTACTACACTTTCGATGGCTTGGGCTAGATAGCGATCGCTGTTATAAAATGGAATAATCACACTGACTAGGAGAGTCGTTTCCATTCTGATTACTTTGTAGTTGTCTGAGTGCGTTGACGTTTAATGGATTGTCTTAGGACTTTCAGCAAGTTCTGATTATTGTTCGTCGAATTTAAGGAAAGATTGCTTGTATGGATGCGCTTACATAACAACACTTGAGCCACTACCGCCATTGGAATGCCAGCATCTTTAGCACGGGCAAACCAATCAACATCTTCAGCCGTAGTTAAGTCATGATTAAACGTGCCAATCACTTCAAATAACGGCTTGCGTACCACCAATGTTCCAGGAATAGGCGCAACCGCAGCTTTCTCTAAAAGTTCCTTGCGGAACCCCGCAGGCATTTCGCATCCGGGTTCTAGAAACGACTTCATCTTGGCAATTGTGTACTGAATATCTGGATGACTGATGAGATAATTAACTTGAACTGTTAGTTTATCAGTTGTCCAAAAGTCATCATGGTCTAAAAAGGCAATCAATTCTCCCTTAGCCGCCTCAATACCAGAATTATATGCCGCTGCACTGCCTTGACCTTTAGCGCGAATATATCGCACCTGTGGATAAGATTTAGCAATCAGTTCGGTGTTATCCGTGGAGCGGTCATCAACTATAATAATTTCATATAGGCTATAGGTTTGAGAGAGAACGCTTTCAATGGCATTTGCCAAATAGGGTTCTCCATTGTTGACAGGGATAATCACACTAACTAGAGGACTATTCATCGCTTTAAACCTTATAGCTCTCCGGCGGCATACCAATATACTCAGAAATACTGAGCATACTTGGGGAAAGAGTAGCGGCTAACTTGCCATTCTTACGGCAGCGATCAAGATGCTTCTTAAAAATTCTGACAAAACCAACTTCAACTAGGTTTTTACCCGATGTCATGTTGGCTTGGTGCTTGCGATAATAAAGGTTCACTTGGTCAAGGACAACCTTTGACACTCCATTTTCCCAAGCCCGGAAAAACCAATCAACATCCTCACCGTAACTCATGGTTTCATCAAATAGACCGACTTTATCAAACACCAATTTGCGGTAAATGGCACTGCCTATATTAATATAGGAGTAAGGGGAATGGACTTCTTTAAATATCGCCTTACCCTCCCTTGTCCAAGTGGATAACTGCATCTGTTGGATCGAACCTTGTACGATTTCTACAGACGGATGTTCGGCTAAGTAAGTAAGCTGAAGTTTCAGTTTGTCATTTGACCAGAGATCGTCAGTGTCTAAAAAGGCAATAACATTTCCTGAAGCTAGCGTGATTCCTAGATTACGTGCGACTGCGGGTCCTTTGTTAGACTGATAAACGTAGCGAATCTCATCTTTGAATTGAGCCGCAATATCTGCCGTACCATCCGTTGAACCGTCATCAACCACAATAATTTCTAACGGATAATGACCTTGCTGTTGCACATTTTCAATGGCTTCAGCTAAAAATTTTTCTCCGTTGTAAACTGGAATAATGACGCTGACAAAAAATTGGTTGAGTTCCATGGGCTAGCCTTGAGATAGGAGTTTTAAAATCACGTCAGGAATTTGTCCGATATCCGTGCCAAGATTGAGAGAATAACACGGAATCTGCTTAACAATTCTCATCATCATTTGACACGCCTCTTTCCCTGCTCCTGGCAATTGTGCGATCGTGCTGGGAACTAATGCTGCTAATCCTACTGTTGAGGAAGTTGGTGTCAATGAAGTATCAGTTTTGCCAGTAATGCGGGGAATTAAAAGAGCCTTTAGGGGAAAACTGGATATGATTTTTTCAGGAAAATGCTCGTACAAAAAATAAAGTGCTTTTTCGGTATCCAAGCGATCGCTATTACTAATCACGGACTTGAGAAACGGCAACCGCTCCACATCATCTGACTTCTTTTTCCCCGTGTTGTAGATACTCAATGCGGTCGGACTAGGCTCAGACGCCAGCAGCGTATAATCATCGCTCGCATAAAACAGCTCAGAATTCAAGCAGCACAACGCTGTTGTTGATTTACCCGAACCTCCCCTACCCACTAGCAATACTCCACCACTAGGAAGTCCCACCGCACCCGCGTGTACCATTTGGATACCTCGCTGTCTCATCCAAACGTGAAAAATGATCCGCAGTGGCGAACCTGTTTCCCAGTAAGGAATCTGTTCGCTGGTATTCACCCAGTAAACGCCCAAATTGCGATCGCGATCTAAAAGACTTAACGCACTCACTCCCCATTGAAACGTCGTATGAATCCGCTCATCATTAAATCCATAAATTTCCCCGCGCTTGAGATGATGCTGTCCTTGCCAAGGAGGTGGCGGCATTTTAGTGTTTGTAGACTGACTATCCCACAAACAAATAGTCAGCGCCGGCTCGGGTACGGGTTCTATCGCTAAATGAGCCAAAGCAGGAGTTAGATAGGGTACTAATGCTGAACCTGCAAAGCGCAAACGAATAACATACCCACCGATGCGATAAAAACAATCTACCGACCCGCCAACGGCATTTTCAGCATTTTCATAAGCGTCATAAATCTCGTTAAAAAAAGCCAACGGTTCTTTAGCAACCGTTTTGGTTAAGACACTAGACTGCACGGATTGGTCTGTACTCACTGAATTTCTTTTACCCAAAAAACGCCAGATTGTTTAGGGAATTCCCAAAGATATCCATCGCTCAGGACGAGTTACCCTAGATTATCGGTTGTACTATTTTTTTGAATGATAACTGCTCCGGCATTGGCTATTTTTTGATTTAAAACTTTCTTAGAATACCTCTGCTTTGGCATTGGGCCAGCCCATTTCATCCACATCATGGATGGGGTCTAAGGCTAACAATTCTTCCATATCCGTATATTTTCCCAACGCAGGCGGCTCAAAGTTAGGCTTTTCTCCACTGGTATTTATAGTTGGTGCGTTGGATTTTGCTGTACCGTTCGAGGAATGAACGTTGTCAACGATAATAAGTTCTTCTTGCTGTAATTGCTCAATTAGAGTAGTCACCCCTTTTTCAATATCTTCGCGACTTCCTTCATAACGTTCAACCATTTCTTTAATAATCTTGTCTCTGGCAAGCCCTCGTTCTATCCCATTCCAAATATCAGCACCAGAGTTTAATAAACTATAATAATCTCCTTTTTCGAGATGCACAATGACCACTTCACCATCAATGGTTTCCTGGACAACAGTGGGACTGTTAATTCTAAACGTTGTGGACTGATTCATAAATGCCTAGAACAGATAGGTTAAACAAGCCGCAAAAAAATGCCGCTGAATTATTGTCGGGTTAATTTATTATTAATTTTTTCTTGACCTGCGCCATCTATCATATCCATCCCTAGAAGCAAATGTCATCTCCTTTCATGAAAACTTCACAGTATCAACAAAAAAAATAAATTTATGCATAAGCCCGTCAGCCCTCAGAAATAGAAATGGACAATCTAGCGATCGCTTGCCTGATAGCAACCCATGTCTGAAGCCCCAATGCGGAAAGTCCCTCTCTATAAGGCTTTCAGATTTTGATTTGGCGAAAATGACACAAGAGCGTTATAGGAACATCTGACATCAGTTAAATTCTTCCCCCTGCACTCCCGTTCCCCTGAGAACCTCATCGATCGCTTGCAGCAAATCCTGTGCTGTGTAGGGTTTCGACAAAAAGGCTTGGACACTAGACTTAGGAGATTGAGCTAATTGATTGTTAGAAACAAGTCCGCTGACTGCAATAATTTTGACTTGGGGATTAATTTTTTCTAGGGTGCGGATTGTAGTAGCGCCATCCATCAATGGCATCATCATATCCACTAAAACTAGCCCAACTTCCTCCTTGTGCTGGACGTAAAGCGCGATCGCTTCAATCCCATCATTAGCGGTTAGTACCCGATAATTGTAAGCCTCCAAAGAAGTCTTATTGGTTTCGCGAATAGCGGCTTCATCATCCACCACTAAAATTAACTCCCCTTGTCCTAAAGGCAATGCGCTCTCCTCAGTCTGGGGAGATTGCTCTGCCTCTATTGCTGGTAAGTATGCAGAAATTTGCGTTCCTTCGTCTACTGCACTCGTCACCTCCAAAAAACCGCCGTGACTTTTAACAATAGTCAGAACCGTCGAAAGTCCCAAACCCGTACCTTTACCCAACTCTTTGGTTGTGAAAAATGGCTCGAAAATTCGCTCCACGACTTCTGCCGACATTCCCATTCCTGTATCTGAGACAGTTATCGCCACATAAGAACCCACACGGGCATCAAGATTCATCCTCGCATAACTGTCATCAATCAGTCTATTCGTAGCACTTAACGTTAACGTTCCACCGTGAGGCATGGCATCACGAGCATTAACACACAAATTCATTAAAACCTGATGCAACTGTGTCGCATCTCCAGAAACCATCCACAGGTTTTGCGAGATATCGCTATGAAATTCAATAAATTTGGGAAATGTCTCATACACAATTTGCCGAATTTCTAGAACTAAATGCCGCATTTGAAGAGCAGTATGCTTGCCTTCAACACCCCGTGCAAAGGATAAAACTTGCTTGACTAAAGCTGCACCACGTCTGGCACTACTTTCAATTGTCTCAAGTAACATCGGCTTTTTATCCACCGGAACTTGTGCCTGTAACAGCAGTTGCGCTGATGCCAGAATGGGCGTTAAAATATTGTTAAGGTCGTGGGTAATACCACTAGCTAGAGTTCCGATACTCTCTAAGCGTTGGGCGCGGAGAAACTGAGCTTCGAGTTGTTTTTGTTCTGTAATGTCAGTATTAACCACTAGAATAGATGTGGGATTTTCCTTCTCATCAAGCATCAACGTCCAGCGGCTTTCAACCAAGATTGTCTTACCATTTTTTGTGACTTGAGGCAACTCACCCTGCCATTTACCGTTTAAAACAACAGTCTTGAAGGCTTCTGCCAATTGAGGCGTTTTTCGTTGATACAGGAGTTGTAAAGCATTTTTGCCCAGACTTTCCTCGGCTTGCCAACCGTATAGCCGACTAGCTCCTTGGTTCCAAAATAAAATTAGACCTTCTAAATCTCGAACCAGAATAGCGTCTGTTGTGATATCCAGTAAAGCCGCTTGGAAGCGAATCTTTTGTTCGGCTTGCTTGCGCTGGCTGATGTCTTGAAAATAAACAGACAAACCCTCTTTAGAAGGATAAGCATGGACGGCAAACCAGGTATTGAGAGGTGGATAGAATTCTTCAAATTCAACACTAATTTGTTGGGATACCGCTTTGTGATACTCAGGGTAAAATTTATACCCCACGGCTTCGGAAAACTTATCCCAAACAGTCTGCCCAAGCAGTTCCGCTCGCGTGCTTTGCAAAAGCCGCTCGGCTTGCAGGTTCAGGTAAGTAAATCGCCACTCCTTATCGAGGGCAAAGAATCCATCGGTAATGCTTTCAAGAATATTGATAATGCGTGTATTCGACTCCCGCAGCGCCACTTCAGCTTGTTTGCGTTCAGTGACATCAGTCTGAATGCCGACAAAGTAAAGTAAATCACCTTCGTCTGAAAAGACGGGCGAGATTTTCAGCTCGTTCCAGAAAGGCTGACCGTCTTTGCGGTAGTTTAGCAGCGTGACTGTTACTTCTTGACGATGAGCAGCAGCGTCACGAAGTTGAGCAACCGTTTGCTGATCGCTTCCTGCTCCTTGCAAAAAACGGCAGTTACGACCGATGATTTCCTCGGGACTGTATCCTGTCATCCGCGAGAAGGCGGAGTTGGAGTAGATAATAGGATTATCGGGTTGGTTTGGGTCGGTAATCAGAACTCCATCAGAGACGGAAGCTATGGCTAACGATAGGCGCAGATTCTCTGCCGCCGCTTCCTGTAAGGCTTGCTCGTGGCGCTGGCGTTCTGCCCGTGCTGCCAACTGTTCCGCCCATGTGAGCTGTTCCTGCCTGACTCTGGAATAGTAGTTTCGGAAGAAATATGCCAAATCTGGCTCGGACTCAACCAAGGCATCAAAATGGTCAATCACCCGCTTGTCGGCTTCCCACGCTACTTCTGGGTGAGCTTCCATCCAGGTATGACACATTTTGACATAAGCTATCAATATAACTAAGTGCTGGTAGTTAGCACTACCTAACACACGGCGCAGTTGTCTACGGCAATCTTCAGCCCGTTTTTGTTGGAGGGCGATCGCAATTGCACACCCCAGTACACTCGTTTCTAGTACTGAGTTAGACTTTGACCACACCCTCAGACTATTAGGCTGCCCTGCTAGAACCTTGAGGTATTCATCAATGTCATCTGCGGTTGGAGGAGGTAATTCAAGGAACTCCAACACCTCTTTCGCCTGCATCCCCAGAGAATACAGGGAACAACTGTGGCAAATCAGGCAATAGGGAACGGCACAGAAACGCGAGAGGTAGGCAGAAAGCTTTTCCTTAAATAGAACAGGCAGGGGATTGTTGATATAGGCATTCAGCGTCTGATTCCATAGGTTTTCTAGCACCTGGGGTGTCTGTACTGCTGGACTGAAGAAGGGTGGGAAAAAACCTAATTTTTCCTCTATTTTTACTTTAACTCGTTCCCTAGTCTGCATAAATTCTGTAGGCTTTTTTTAAACGTCGCTGTAAATTGCAAGTCTATTAAGGGGGCTGGAATTTCGCTGGGCTAACTTAGATGGTAGCTCCAGCTTTTTAAGAAGTTTAGAGGATTAAACTTTTAAGCACCTGTACTCGTTTTGGTTTGCAAGGGAATGACACCAATCGTTTCGATAGTGTCTTCTGGAGCGGCAGTAGAACCGTGCTTGTATTAAATTGAACCTACCGTTGATTAACCTCTCGAAAACGACAGTAACCTTGTGTTTTTCTATATAGGGTTGCTCTCGTGTGAATCAAAAGATAAAATCACCGCAGGTGCGGCTGTAGCCAGTTAGGAGCTAGGTTCAAATGCTTTACACCTATAACTGGGGAATGCAATCTGAGAATTTTTATCAGGTCAAACTGACAATCGCCTTACTCAGGGGTTATGATTTGATGTAAAGCAAACGGATTAGTAAAAGGAATTGGTAAAACTATCCTATAATATTACAATCCGTTCTTTCATCGGCTTAAGGTAAAAGCGATCGATATTAAAGGTCTACAATCCTACGTCTCTTAATTATTATAGCTCCTTAAGAAAGAGAGTTGCGGAGTGATCCCCGTAGCCTTCAAAAAACAAATTTTTAGGACTGGATTAAAAATTAAATCGTCCAGTCCGGATGAGTTGCAACCCAGCAAAGACTGAAGCAAAGGATAAAAAGAAATACCAGAGGCTAGTAGGTTTTAAAATCACGCTGCCACTTATAAAAACTAGCACAATACCCAATATCACTAAAATCCAGCCAAATCCACCCGTTTCCCGCCGAAAAAATAGAAGCGATACCAGTCCGGCTAAAATTGCCAGCACCGAGCCAGTCGCAGAGATATCACGCCACCAGTAGGGAGAGATTTGCGTCGTAAAGAAAATGTTCTGCCCCAAAAAGTAAATTCCGGCAAAAACTAAAGCCAAACCAACAAGCTTGATTAAAAGCCGCATGATAAATTCTCAGTCAATAACTCTCCCTATTCTGGCTTTATTCTGACTGAGACACCAGTGCTTCTGCCTGATACCGGATACCCGCTTGCTTGAATCGACGCAGCGCCTCACCCAAGCGATCGCACTCCGCAATCAAACTCACCCGCACGTATCCCTCACCCCCAACGCCAAAAGCATTCCCCGGCGTCACCACTACACCAGTTTGTTGTAAAAGATCCAGGGCAAAATCGGTAGAACCCACACCAAGGGGACAAGGCACCCAGAGATACATGGTTGCCTTCGATTTGGGAATCTTCCAACCTAATTCTCCTAACCCCTGAATCAGAAAATCCCGACGACGGCGGTAACGCGCTTGCACCTCATGGACGTAGACATCCGGTAATTCCAAGGCGGTTTCAGCAGCGGTTTGTAATGCGGCAAAAATGCCGTAATCCAGATTCGTCTTTAAGGTACGCAACCCTTGAATGATGTGGCGATTCCCAACAACAAAGCCGACTCGCCAGCCAGCCATATTGTAAGTCTTAGATAAGGTATGGAACTCGACGCCTATCTCCTTCGCACCGGGAATTTCTAATAAGCTAGTGGGTTGATAGCCATCAAAGGCAAGTTCGGCATAACATAGGTCGTGAACGAGTAAAATTTCGTACTTACGAGCAAAAGTAACAATTTCCTCAAAAAACTCGCGGGGGGCAGTGGCAGTAGTAGGATTACTGGGATAGTTGAAATAGAGAATTTTGGCGCGTTCGGCTATCTTATCGGGAATAGCCCCTAAATCAATGAGCCAATCCTTTTCAGGTTTGAGAATCAGGCTGTGAATTTCTCCACCCGCAATCAAGGGACCCCGGAAATGAGCCGGATATGCCGGACTTGGAACTAATACCAAGTCCCCTGGATTGACGTAGGCTAGCGCCAGGTGAGTCAACCCTTCCTTAGAACCCAACAAAGGTAGGGCTTCGCTATCCGGGTCTAAGTTTACATCGTAGCGGCGGCGATACCAACTAGTGATGGCGCGGCGGAAATTAGCGGTGCCTTCAAAGGGAGGATAACCGTGGTTGGCGGGATTTTGCAAGGCTGCGATCGCGGCTTCAATCACGGGTGCAGGTGCAGAACCGTCGGGATTGCCCATTCCCAAGTCAATCAAATCCAGTCCCTGTTCTCTGGCACGCGCCTTGAGTTCATCTAAACGGGCAAACACATAAGGAGGTAAGGCACTCAGGCGATCAGCAGGGGTAATCCAATCCAAGTTCATTAGAAAGCGGCGCTCTCCTTGTTAATTCAAGACCACCAAGACACAATTCTACAACTGCCGATGCACGCCTATACAGCCTGATGGTTGGTTTAGATGTCTTAGCAGTTTTCAACTGTATCAACCCTGTTCTCACTCGTCAATCGCTGGTGTTAAACTCAATGAGCTGCGATTTTTTTCTACAGGCGCTGTTGTAGATACCATTGCCGCCATAAGTTGCTCCGGCATCACCTCAAAGGGTAATCTGTGGATATCAGAATGTGGGGTGCAAGCAATTTCAGCCGCCTGTCGCAACTGTGCCAGGGTAATCGTCCCTAACCCCAAATCCTCAAGGGTTTTAGGCAAACCTATTTCAGTATAAAACTTCAACAACTGCTGCCGTGCCGATGCTGCTAGTTGATTGCCTTGCACCATTTCTTCTAAGCGCAGTTGCACGAGAATGCCATACGCTACTTTCTCACCATGTAGGGCATCATGAGCTTCTAGGAGATGAGTTAAACCATTATGAACTGCATGGGCGGCAACAGTTCGGCATTGGGCACCCCCCAATCCGCCGATGACACCCGCCAACAAGACGGTAGCATCAACAACTTCCCGCCAAACCTGACTACCTGGTTCGTTTAAAGCCGTAGCTGACTTTTGGAAGAGGATATCTCGCAGAACTCTTGCCTGTTGAACAGCGGCAATAATTAGGGTGTACTCCGAATGCCCACTGCTAACTGATGCTTCGTACCACTTCGCTAGGGCGTCGCCGATTCCTGCGACTAGGGTGCGTGGGGGTGCGGTTTGAATCAGGCTGTAATCAAGGATGAGCAAGTCGGGACACTGATCCAGACTAACATCGTATAGGAAAGCCCCTTGATCAGAATAGATATTGGAGAGGGCAGTCCAAGCGGCACAGGTTGCCCCAGATGTGGGGATGGTAACAACAGGGAACTGGCACTGATGCGCCAGGAGTTTAGCGGTGTCTAGGGCTTTACCGCCACCGATACCGATAATGAAGTCTGCCTGATGGGAGGTAGCGGTTTTTCGCAGGGATGCTAAGGATGCTTCGCTACAGTCTGGAGAGTAAAATGCTGTGGCAAAGTTGAGCTGTTGTTGTTCGAGTGCTGGTTCCAGGTGTGCTGCTAGGGTAGCCAGCGTATGTTTGCCGCCAACAATTAAGGGGCGATGCCCCAAACGAGCGATCGCTTTTCCGGATTCTGGCAATGCCTGGGAACCACGCAGCACCTGTGCTGGTGCTACGGTTAGAGATAGGAGGGGAGTTGGGTTGATTGTGGATTGAGCGGACAATTTGGGTGAGGATTGGTTAGGCATTCAATACCACTAGGCTGAGAACGAAATTTTTGTCAATAGATACAGGTATAAAATTGTACTACAAAATGCAAGCCCTGATCCCCTAACCCCTTTTCCCAAGCTTGGGAGAAGGAAAACTAAAACCTGCATTCGCTTAATGACTGGCTTTCCTCTCCCTTTCCCCCCCAGTTCTGGGGGGACTAAGGGGGGAACAAGAGAGACATCTAGTAAGCTTTAGGTTGAAGAATCAGGTAACTGGGCGAAGCTTTCCGGGTAAATATCAATTGCCATTTGCTCATCATCACGCCTAGCGAGCGATCGCTTTACCTGTCCCAAGAATAGGGGTTTAGAAACCCCAGGTTCTGGATGGATGACGGTGCGGACGCGAATAGTCATCTTGTTATCTGAACCCCCCAAGCGTCCGAATGAAAAAAAGTCACCGGCGGCTTGGCGCATAGTCGCCTCCAATTCAGATTCAGTGATGGTTGGTGGTACGGCAATGACCGTTTGATTGCCGCCGTTGTCGTAAACCAATGAGGAATGGATAGCACCGGGAATTGCTGTGCGGGTTAAGGGGACAAGACTCAGGGCAAATAAGCCGCCCGTTATAACAGCCATAAAGCCGGTTATTCCGACCAGTCGAAAGCGGATGCCCCATTTCAAAATGAAACCCAGTAGGGACAAAAGTCCACAGACTAGGGTAAGAATGCCTACCCATTGGGTATAAGTGAGAAAATTAGCGGTTGTCGGCATAGTTTGGAATAGCGTGTGGCTGCTTTAGAAGACGCCAACGGTTAATCTATCGAGAATTGTTAACTTTTTCCATCCTATCAGCGTCGTTACCCACCGCTTCTCCTTCTCCATCTGACTCGAATGCCCTAGAGTTACCCCCCAGGGCTTCTACAATGGTGCGGGTATTGACAATCAGCATTTTGACATAGGTATCCCCCTCACTCCCCGATGCGCCGATTGAGTCAGAATAGAGTTCTGTCGGTGCTAATGTCACCCCAGCTTCTTCAGCCACAGTTTTAATTAACGCTGGATTAATCGTAGTTTCGGCAAAAATGGTGGGGACACCGATTTTTTGGATGGAATCTGAGAGAGTTTTTACGGTTCGGGCGCTGGGCTGTTCCTCGGTGCTGATGCCAATGAGAGTGCCAGCAACATTTAATCCATAGGCACGGGCGTAGTATTGAAAAGCATCGTGGGTCGTGACAAGTTGGCGCTGGTTTCCTGGAATGGTTTGAATCTGTTCGGCAATCCAGGTATCGAGTTGCTGCAATTCTTGGGTTAACTGTGCGGCATTCTGGGTGAATTTCTCTTTGTCTTCGGGTGAGAGTTCGATCAATTCGTCTCGAATCGCATTAACCATAGCGATCGCATTTTTGGCATCACCCCACACATGAGGGTCGGGTTCTTTTTTCCCTTGATACTCAAAATCCAAAGGCTGCACCACTTCGCCAACTGCCAATTTCTTGGCGTTAACCCCAGCCGACTGCATCAGCTTAATCAGCCCTGGCTCTAAGTTATAGCCATTGTAGAAAATCAGGTCGGCTTCTTCCAATGCTTGAGAGTCGGCGGGTACGGGTTCGTAAACGTGAGGGTCAGCCCCTGGTTCTAGGATACCTGTCAACTCAATCTCATCTCCTCCGACCTGTTCAGTCCAGTCGGCAATGATGGTGCTAGTCGCTACAACATTAGGCTTGTCGTCAGCGCCTACACTCGTCCCATTGGTACTGGTCGTATCGCAGCCGCTGATCCAAAATCCTAGAATAACCCCAGCAATCGCCCTGCACAGGCGGTTTCTACCTTGGGGCTGAGGGTTCGCTTTCATAGAGTTGTTACATTGGTTTTCATATTGTTTTCATTTTTGAGCGTACAATATTTTCATATTCGTTTCATTTTTTCAGTCCCCCAACATTTCACCATGACAACTGTTACATTCTGCAACCTTGGTTCGAGCGACTATCCACTCAGCCACTCTACGACTCAGACCGGAATTATTAACATTGAACACCTTGGCGTGCAATACCGCCTGGTAGAAGCACTCCGGGATGTTACCTGCCCAGTCGAACCGGGACGGTTAACGGGAATCATCGGTCCAAATGGGGCGGGAAAAAGTACGCTGATGAAAGCGATGCTGGGATTGGTTTCCCCGACTAGCGGCACGGCAGTGTATCAGGGAAAACCCTTGATGGAACAATTGGACAGGGTGGCTTACGTGCCGCAGCGATCGCAAATTGACTGGACATACCCGGCAACGGTATGGGATGTGGTGTTGATGGGACGAGTGCGGAAAACCGGTTGGTTTCGTCGCTTTTCGACAGTATCGCGTCGGGTAGCAGCAGATGCCTTGGAACGGGTTGGCATGAGTGAGTATCGCAACCGTCCCATCGGTCAGCTATCGGGAGGACAGCAGCAACGGGTTTTTTTAGCCAAAGCGTTAACCGAAGAGGCAGAAATTTTCTGTTTCGATGAGCCGATGGCTGGGATTGATAAAAAGACTGAGGCGGTAGTGTTTGGGATTTTACACGAATTGGCTGACGCTGGCAAGATGGTGCTGGTGGTTCACCATGATTTAGGGGAAGCGGTAACTAATTTTGACGATTTGATTTTGCTGAATCGGGAGTTAATTGCTAGGGGTTCGCGCCAAGAGGTTTTGACGGGTGATAATTTGCAACGCGCTTATGGGGGGCAAGTAGTATTTTTCTCGGAAGCAGCGTAAGCCGATGTCTCCTGACTTCTCTCTACTTATCTCCTAAATTCTCATGCTTGACGTTTTAATTGAACCCCTGCAATACAGTTTCATGCAGCGATCGCTCATTGTTGCCGTTTTGGTAGGTATTGTATGCGCTTCGGTGGGGAGTTATTTGATGGTGCAGCGGTTGGCGTTGTTGGGGGATGCTATTAGTCACTCGGTTTTGCCTGGGTTAGCGATCGCTTATATTATCGGTGCGGATATTTTTGTGGGGGCGTTTATTGCTGGGGTTGTCAGTACGATGGTGATTACCTGGATCAGGACGCGATCGCAAATTAAAGAAGATGCAGCAATGGGCATTGTCTTTTCGGCTTTCTTTGCCCTCGGTATTACCTTAATCACAGTTATTCAAAAAGACAATAAGATTGACCTGAATCACTTTCTCTTTGGCAATATTCTGAGTGTTACGAGGGAGGAAGTTCTTAATACAGCCGTTATTACAGCAGTTGTGCTAGCGGTGGTTGTGTTGCTGTATAAAGAGTTGATGTTTTATACCTTTGACCCTATAGGGGCAAAAGCGGCTGGATTGCCAACGAATTTACTTAACTTTGGTTTGATGATTTTGATTGCCTTGACAATTGTTGCCAGTCTCAAGGCGGTTGGGGTAATTTTGGTGTTGGCGATGCTGATTACTCCCGGCGCAACGGCTTATTTATTAGTGACTCGGTTGCATCATATGATGATTTTGGGTTCGGTGATTGGGGTAGTTGCTAGTATTAGTGGGATGTATTTGAGCTATTTTTTCAATTTGCCATCGGGACCGGCAATTGTGTTAGTGACGTTTGGCTTTTTTATGTTGGCGTTTTTGTTGAGTCCGAGTCAGGGAGTGTTGACGCATCCGGTTTCTAAGTCAGGGCAGTCGCAGATTTGGCGGGAAATTAAGGGGTTGCTACGGTGAGCATGATGAGTATAATGTTTGATTGATTCAGAAGATTCTCAGATGCCTTACCTTTACGATGTTGTATTGATCGAAATCGGCAATTGTAATGGCAAGTGAACAGTAAAGGTAGTTCCTGCATCCACATCACTTTCTACAGAAATTTGACCGCCGTGGCGTTCTACACACTTTTTGACAATCGATAATCCTAACCCAGTTCCAGCAATTGCGCCAACATTCTTCGCTCGGCTAAAGGATTCAAATAGTATCGTTAGGTCTTCAGATGGGATACCAATTCCCTCATCAGAAACTTGGAGTCTAACCTGAGTGTTTTCACAAACGAGCCGGATCGAAACCTTACCTCCATTAGGAGAATATTTAATAGCATTAGATAAAAGATTCGTAATAATTTGCCGTAAAAGTTTGGCATCACCATAAAATTGTTGACATTCACCAATGCTTGTAAAGCTCAACTGATGGGCTTCACCGACTCCGAGTTTTAGCTCATCTACTAATTCTTCAAAATAACTGACTAAATCTAAAACTTCGGGTTGAAACTCTAATTTATCAAATTCAGCACGTGACAGGAACAGCACATCACTGACTAAAGCCGTTAGGTGGTTAACCGACGTTTGGATACGCTCATAATGTTTGAGTTGTTTTGCTTCATCTAGCTTGTGACGGTACGATTGAAGAATTTGTGCTGATGAAGAAATAGTTGTCAAGGGTGTACGATACTCATGGGAAATGGTGGAGATAATTCTAGATTTCAGTTCGCTGAGTTCTTTTTCTTGAGCCAATGCTTCCTTTAGCTCAGTCTGCAATTTGAGCAACTCCTCCTCTACCTGTTTGCGATCGCTGATTTCCTGTTCTAGGCGGGTATTCTTTTCTTGGAGTCTTTTATTGAGGTGTCGAATCGTGAGGTGAGTATTAACCCGCGCTAAAACTTCTTCATGCTGAACTGGTTTAGAGATGTAATCAACCGCCCCCAATTGAAACCCTCTCACCTTATCTACCGTTTCAGAAAGGGCAGTCATAAAAATTACAGGAATATCTTGCATCGAAGCATTGCTTTTCAACCGACGGCAGGTTTCAAACCCATCAATTCCCGGCATCAACACATCCAAAAGTATGAGATCTGGATGAGCGTATTCAACCCGTTCAATGGCGCTTTCACCATCTCGAGCCACTAAAATTTCAAATCCAAAGTCACTGAAACAATCGGATAATACACTTAAATTAGTGGAATTATCATCAACAATTAAAATGATCCCTTTTTCCGAAGTTCCCATGTTCATTAATGCTTCTCCCTATAGCTTTTGATCAACTCACGGATTCTTCTTTCCTGAAACCCTTTGGCAAGTTGGTGCAGCTCTGTAGCAAAGGGTGCAAATTTAGCATCCAACTGCTCCAGTTTCGCGACTTGCTCTATAATACCTTTCATATTACCCCTCATCGCTAAGTCGAACAGGGCAGCAAGTTCCTTCTCAGGGGGAGCAATTAGTTGGGAATGGGTCAATTCTTCGCCGTCAGTTATTAATGGCTCTTTAGAAATGACATCGGACTGTTGAGTTCTGACACTTGACTCCTCATATATCCATTCCAGCTCTAAATGAGTCTCTAGCTGTTCTAAAAGCTCCTGTATCTGTATCGGTTTGGAGAGAAAATCATTGCAACCCACTTCGTGACTTGACCAGCGATTGAAATCGAAAACGCTGGCAGAGGTAGCAATGATTACAATATCTTTAAATTTTGGTTCTTCCCGAAGCCGCGTGGTAGCTTCAAAGCCGTTCATAATCGGCATCACCAAATCCATAAAAATTAAATCTGGATTGAACTCACTGGCTTTATTTAACGCATCTAGACCATCCGTTGCTTCAAAGATTTTAAACCCTAGGGGTTTAAGCAGATTGACCAGAACTGAACGGTTTTCCCAGCGGTCATCTACAACCAAAATCTTGGATAGATAACCTTTAAAACCAATGATATTGCGGGCTATCGTTTTATTAATTTCCGTCCATTCTAAAACTTCAGAGAGTTCTAAATCGAGCCAGAAAACGCTTCCTTGACCTAACGTACTTTTTACCTGGAGTTCTCCACCCATCATTTGAACTAATTTATGACTGATGGCTAATCCCAATCCCGTTCCTTCTGCCCGACGGTAACTGTCACCCACTTGATGAAATGGTAAAAAGATTTCGTCTAATTGAGCCAGCTCTATGCCAATACCAGTGTCTTCAATCTGAAAGCGAATTTTGGCAATGGATGGGGTAGGGGATGTAGCGGATGAGTTATTTATATCGTTTAAGGGGAAATCAAAATCTACAACTCGACCGACTCTAAATACAACTCCACCCATTTCAGTAAATTTGACGGCATTGCCCAGTAAGTTGATTAACACCTGACGCAGCCGTTTTTCATCGCCCCGGACACCTGTGGGTAGGGGAGAAAGAGAGTGGTAAGTAAAGGAAATACCTTTTTGTTGGGCACGAATTGAGATCATGTCGGTAATGCCCTGGAGAAATTCAGGAAAAGGAAACTCGCTTAACTGAAGTTCCATTTTCCTAGCTTCAATTTTGGAAAGGTCTAAAATATCCTTGATTAGGTCTAGCAGGTGTTCGCCACACTTTTGAATGATGCCCAGCCCCTCTTGTTGTTCGGAGTTCAGCTTTTTGTCTCGTTTGAGAATTTGAGCATAACCTAAAATACCATTCAACGGCGTTCTCAGTTCGTGGCTCATATTTGCCAAAAAGTCGCTCTTGGCTCGATTGGCGACTTCAGCCACTTCTTTGGCTTCTGTTAACTCCAGCGTTCGCTCGTCTACTTTTACTTCTAAGGTACGAGAATACTCTTCTAACTGCTGCTTGGCAGTTTCTAAATGGGTATTGGTTGCCAGTAACGCTTGCTCGTTTTCGCTGAGAGCGTTTACGAGCTTGTTTAAGGATTTGGAGAGCTTTGCTACCTCATTATTGCCAGGGAGTACTGGGATTTTTACATTAGGTTCACCCTGACGGATACGATCAGCAACGGTAGCAATCGCTAATAGAGGGCGAGTGATACGTTCGACAAAAATCCAGCTCATACCTGCAAAGAGTATGCCCAAAATCAATCCCCACCAGAAGATTTGCCGTTGAAGTTGCCTTGCCGGAGCAAATGCGATCGCAGTAGGTTGCCGCACGACTACCATCCACCCCAATCCGGGATAGTCATTGTATCCTTGAGTGTGAGCCAATGCAGTTAGATAGGTGCCACCCTGAGTCCACCTCTCGACTTGATACGTTGGCAATTGGGTAAGATTTGTGGGCAGACTCTGAAGATTTAACCGTTGAAACACCAACGAAGGAGGACCAAGCAATACGGTGCCATCTTGTGAGAGAATTAATACCTCCACTTGAGAATGCTTTGGTACGGGTTGCAAGAGAGAGGCTTGTACCTTTTTTGCCCAATCCCATGACAGATGCGCTCCCAAAACTCCCTGAAATATGCCATTTTTATCAATGACTGGGGCGGCTACATCAACAAATCGTAACGGTTCGCCAGTGGGATTCGGCAAAAGTTTGGCTAAGAGTACGGCTTCGTGAACATCCCCAACGTAGGGATTAGCTGGAGCATTTTGAAACCAGGGTCTAGTTGAAACATCTTGACCTTCCAGGATAGAATTTGTACTAGCGATAACGCGACCCGTCGGGTTGGTTAATCCAATCCAAGCGTAGTCGGGATAGGTACTTTGTAATTTTTCTAAAATGTTGCGCTTTTCAGAGATAGGGGCGTTAGGCTCGTGAATGCTTTCCAGCGTCGTCACTATTTGGATCTCGCGGTAGCGCTCGAACATACTTCGATCCAACTGCTGGCTCAGAAGATAGGATAGTTCTGCTAGGGATTGTCCCCTGTCGCTTTTGAGTTGCTGTGCAGTGTTTTGAGCGATCGCTAAACTGATTAAAGTAGAGAAAATCAGAGCGAGTAAGGCTATACCCAATCCTATCTGGGTTGACAGACTGTTCCGGGGATTGAGATAGGCGATTTTTCGACGCAAACCCCTGGTAATTAACTTGTTGGTAGAGAAGGAACGAGATTTGATTGGGAGACTCAACGCTTACTCCATGGCGTAGTGCTTGAGCTGTTATGGAATAAACGCTAACTTTTGAATAACTTCAGTGCAAACGGAAAATTTACGGAAATTCTTCTCTAAAACTTAATGCTAGTACCGAATAATTACGGTTGACAATTTTTAGGGTTTATTGTTAGTGGCGATGAACCACCTAGCTTACTTGTGCGAAGCAGTCCATCTAAATTCCCAACTCTCTGGAGTGGCAGAATGCTTCAGAACTCTTGGCTAACTCACCTCTTGCACCACCCCCCTAACCCCCCTTACCAAGGGGGGGAAAAGATTTATAAAGATGCCTTCCCCTTTGATAAGGGGGGACTTGAGGGGGGTAAACAACAATTGAGAACATCAGGTGCAAGATGTCAGCTAACTAATTAATACCAAAGATAGATTACATTATGACTTATTTATAGAATGTACAGGGGTACTCATACTGATGAAGTACAGCCCCTCTCCCAAGCTTGGAAGAGGGGGAAATGTACCTCAGTAGATTGAGAAACGCTATAGACGCCCCGATGCCACATCTAGTAAGGACACAATATATCCTACTCCTACGATCACTAACAAGCATTAGTGCTTGAGTTGACATCAATTGGTTGGCCTTAGCCCTGACAAGTTACGTCTCTTACAATCCAGCTTCTTTTGCCCGATCGCCTCGGATTGTCGGCTGACCTTCCACATCAATTTCTAATTCTTCACGACGCAGGGTTTCTTTCGCGTCTACGGTGTCGCGCTCAACTTCTTTCTTAACACCAACTTCTTCACGCACAAACGCTTTTTTCTGGATATCGGCTGACTCCTCGTAGAGTTCCACACGAGCAACTTCGCCTTCCTCAAAGTTCACAGAACCGGGTTCCACTTCTCTTAATTCAGAGGTGCCAGTCCGCTCAATAATCACGCGCTCTTTTTCAATCGGCACTGAAACCTGAGCCGTTTCAGATTCGACCCGCTTGCCAACACTAACTTCACCCGCCTTGTGACGTTCTTTGTTCGTCAACAAGCGCTCTTCATAAAGTTTAAGGGTTTTTTGTTCCTGCCCCTCTATTCCATACAGACCGGGTTCATGGTCATAGCGGTAAGTATCAGTCGTGTAGGTAGACTGATTCACCTCAGCAGCCGTTCTACCCGCTCGAATCGCAACAGGTCGATAGGCATTTCTGACCTGTTCTTCATAGTTGTAGTCGATGGTCATATTGTTGCGGTACTCAGGTAATTTTTTCGCTTCGTTCTCTGTCATTCCCCGAGCGTAGACCCGATTGTGATCATAATCCATCTGTGCCAAGCCAACAGGTAGCAAGACTTTCTTCCCAAACACCCAAAATCCCATATCAATGGCCAGATACCGGAAACGCCCCGCTTCATCTAGCAGCACATCGTAGACGGAACCAATTTTTTCATCCTTCTCACTATAGACATCAAACCCTTTGATATCTTCGCCACCAAAAATTTCCTCTTTGTAGTTCGGCGAAAAGTTTTCGATTGTGACAAGAGCCATACAACAATCCTCTTTAATTTATTTCATGTTTTCACATATCCACCTCAACTCTACGCAAACTCTGCTTTTCATCTCTATTACTTTAGACAGATTAAGCACCTATGAAAATAGGCATATTTTGGAGTTGGTTTCCCTGACATCTTGCACCATTGTCAGTAAACCCGAAAATCCGCCAGTGGTTCAAACTCCGGGCTAATAGCTTAAGTGGACTTAAACTCTTATGCAGTCCTCTTAAGAGGACTTTAGCTATGAGCCAGTGGTTTAAACCACTGGCGGTTAGTGAGACGGGTGCAAGATGTGAGTTTCCCCAATTTTCAAAGAAGTTTGAAGGGGAGACAAGGGAGACAAGGAAGACAAGGAAGATAAAGGGATTTGCGAGATGTTACTCTTCTCCCCCACTCCCCACTCCCTTCCCCAAACTTCCTCAAAGAGCACACTGATGATTTGCCCCGTTACCATCCATAGGCACTGCCATAGGGGTAAGGCGCATAGCAAAGGATTCGGGTGTCTCTTCTACATCAGAAACCACACCATTCAGACGCCGCACCAGCGCCATAATTTTGTTGCCGTACTCAGGATCGGGACTCCAGCGCCGACTCAAGTCATAGACTGAAGGAGCAATACCTCGTGCAACCAAATGAAAACGAGGACTGAAGATCGGCGGGTGTTCGATGGGAGCAGTCGTGGCATAGGCTTTAAGGTGCTGAATGTGAGCTTTTACCCCCGTTCGGACATCGGCGAAGGTAGCACCAGCCGGATCACCAGTTGCCGTACCTAGACCCCCGAAATTATTCTGTTCAGGTTTTAATTGACCCCCAAAGCGCAAAAAATTCGTAGTCAGACACATCTGACAAAAAGCAATGTCGTGATTGACATCTTCTTTTTGAGCTTCTTCAATGTAAATCTTAGGAAGGTCTGAAAACTGGTTTAAATCCTCTTCATTATTACTGGTTAAAAATGCTTTCAGATCGTTTTCTGTGGCATTACCAAACCAGATAATTTTGTCAGATTGGTCTAGGTCGGTTTGAGGCGTTGTACTAATTAATACTGTTTTTGTCTCGTTGTCCCAACCTACTGATATATTAAATTGCTGAAGATCGACGGCTTTGACATACACAATATTGCCGTAACTGAGTTGGCGAATATCAGATGCAACAGCCAAGTTAACGCCCAAGTTCTCAACTAGGTCAGCGGGAATAAAGGAATTTCCATTAACGAGAAGTCCTTTCTCTTCATGCTCTATATTTTGGATTTTGATAGTAATGGGTTGAAAATTCGTTGAGGGTTGGTCTGATTTTGCGGTTTGACCACTCCATTGAATCAACCCATCCGCTAAACCTTGGGCAAAGCGATCGCGATGGTCTTGCAGTAATTTTAAGTCTTCGGGATTGTCGAGAAAACAGAGATTGATGATGATAGAGGAAGCTGCAAGCTCACGGCAAAAAGGAAGCTGATTTTTGGCACTTAAGGTGTCGGGTTTAACCCCACGAGAGGGAAGTTCTGGAACTTTTTTGACTAATGCCTCTAACAGTAATTGGGCATCCTGCTTACGCGCAGAATTTCCATCAATGTAATAGGCTTCTACCCCTCTGACAGAACCATTAAACGCATTGCCGCCTAATTCTACAGCCACATCACCAGGCAGGACGCGATCGCTAATCCACTTGATCGTACCGTTCAAGTCCAAATCGTCAGGCACAGTCAGAAATTCTACTCCCCGTGACTGGAGTTCCTTCACCAGTGCGTTACGGGTGAGAATCATTTCCGCCGCTTCAGTGGTTCCCAAGGCAACAACTCCGGAGTCTTTGAGATCATGACCCGCAGAAATAAAAATTCGTTTGACTGAGGTGGGCGTTGGAGTCGGTTCTGGAGTCGGCTCTGGGGTCGGTTCTGGAGTCGGTTCTGGAATAATGATTGGAGTCGGCACACTCACAAACCCTAGCTTGACTAACGTGGCAGGTCCGACAATACCATCGACGAGCAAACCCTTAGCCTTTTGAAACAGCTTAACTGCTGCTTGAGTTCCCGCTCCAAACACACCATCCACCCCAACCTTTATTTTTGCATCAGCTAACGCCTGCTGTAGCTTGTGGACATCTTTTCCATGCATATAGGGATTCGTTAACTGTAAGATTTCAAAGCCCAGCCAAACTTCCCCAAAACCACCGATAGGACTCCGATTGAGTCGTTTTTCCGTGGTTGGTCCATAACCCCCATCTTCGGCAATACGATCCTGGGGATTGTATCGGTTCCAAACCCGCTGAAAAGCCAGAACTGCCGTATTGTTAATGTCGCGTCCTCCCCAGATATAGTCGAAGTGGGGAAAATCCCAAGCACCGAGCCATTTCCAGCCATACTGTTCTAGGTAAGGTTTCCAGCCCATGGTATCTTGGATATCAATCGCTAGACCGCTTTGGTGGTTGCTGCGAGGTGGACGGGCAGCCGCTTGAATTCCACACCGACCTGCTTTGTAGTGGTTGAATAATATAAGCTGCTGGGCAATGGTTCGATATGCCGAATTAACAACCAGGGGAATGCCACGGGCTCGAATTGCCCGCTCTAACCCGGCTTTGGCGGCTGGCTGTAGGAAGGGCCACACCGCTTTTCCCAGACGCGCATTCAAGTCTGCAAAGCTGACTAGGGTATTTGGAGAGATGAAGTTCATCTCATCAATCATCTGCTGGTCGAATCCCCGCAGCACATGGGTTGAGCAAGAACCAACATCAAAAAGTTTTTGGATGGAACCCGGTGGAGAAGGCTTTGGTAGTAAAACGGTGTTGCCATCCCAAATCTGGATGTGGTTGGTGAAAACGTACCAGGTATTCTTGTTGTTAAATCTGTCTTTCGCAAAAGCCACCCGGATATGGTGAGGCGGCCCGTCGTTAGGGTCCCAACTGTGCAGGTCTAACTCTATCCCTTTTTGAAGACTATAGAGGTCTTCGGGGTTAGAGATTGAGGTGCTGTCTATTGGCTGCTGTTTGAAAATGGTATCTTCAAGAATTTTGAGCGTTAACGCCATCCGTTACTCCTTTAGGATGTGAGGTAAGTATTGAGCGATCGCTTCTACAATGTTTCTAATTCAACCGAGCTGTAGGAGCGAATGTCAATCCTAACCTCTCGTATGCAGGCGGTGCAGTCGCCACTAATTCCCATTATTGGGGAACTCATTCGCAGCCATCCTGGAACAATCTCCTTGGGGCAGGGTGTTGTTTATTACAATCCACCCCCAGAAGCAACGGCGCGTTTATCACAATTCCTGACCGATTCTGAAAATCACAAATATAAAGCGGTTCGGGGAATTGCCCCCTTACTCCAAGCAATTGAGGCAAAATTACAAGGGGATAACGGCATTGAGATTAATGAGCAAAATTGCATCGCGGTGACAGCAGGCAGCAATATGGGGTTTATGAATGCAGTTCTGGCGATTACCAATCCCGGTGACGAGATTATTATTCAGACGCCCTACTATTTCAATCACGAGATGGCAATTGTGATGGCGAGTTGTCATCCGGTACTCGTGGCAACGGATAACGATTACCAACTCCGTCCTGATGCGATCGCTCGCTCCATCACAGAACGAACGAAAGCAGTAGTGACAATTTCTCCCAACAATCCCACGGGTGTCGTGTATTCAGAGGCGGCGTTGCGGGAGGTTAATCAACTCTGTAGCGATAGCGGTATCTATCATATCAGTGATGAAGCCTACGAATACTTTACCTACAACGGGGTAAAGCACGTTTCACCGGGAGCGTTTCCCAATAGTCGCGAGCATACGATTTCTCTGTACAGCCTTTCCAAAGCCTATGGGTTTGCCAGTTGGCGCATTGGGTACATGGTGATGCCAAACCACCTGCTTGATTCAGTTAATAAAGTTCAAGATACTATTTTGATTTGTCCGCCAGTGATCTCCCAGTATGCAGCGTTGGGAGCGTTACAGGCAGGAGTCGGCTACTGTAAGGAGCATATACAGGCGATCGCTGCTGTGCGACAGTTAGCGCTAGAATCTCTGAAAGGTCTAGATGGGTTGTGTGCGATCGCACCAGCCGATGGAGCGTTTTATTTTTTCCTGAAGGTTCACACCCCCATGGATGCATTTGAGTTGGTGGAACGGCTGATTCGGGAACATCGGGTGGCAGTGATGCCAGGTACAACCTTTGGGATGGATGATGGATGCTATCTGCGGATTGCCTATGGCGCATTGCAAAAAGAGACAGTCGTAGCGGGAATTAAGCGATTGGTAGGGGGGCTACAAACTATTCTCAAATCAGGGAATTAAGACTATCCGGATGATTTCCTCACGAGTCGTATATAGGCTTGAGGTGATCGCTTTTCTGTTGTCTCTTGTTTGCCCGACTCTCATTACAAGAGATTGTCCTCATGCCCTTCCAAGAGAAGCGATCGCCTTTTAGTAAAGCTACTGGGTTGTGGTAATTCTTATACCTTGTACTCACATCTTGCACCACCCCCTGCCAAGGGGGGAAAGATTTAAAATATGGTATCTCTCCTTGATAGGCGGGAACTCAGAGGGGTATACGACAATTGAGAACATCAGATGCAAGATGTCAGTTGTACCTGTATCAATTTTTAAGAAAATTAAACTACCCTGTAATTCAGAAATAAACTGCCGTTAGTGATACCATTAACCTAAATCATTGTGACCTATCAGGAGAACGAATGAATAAACAGCAACTTCGCAATGTACTTGTCGGTACGGGTATCGCTGCCGTTGGTGGAATTGGCACTAAACTCGCTGTCGATTATTTCCGCAATCGTGATAAAGAAGAAGTAGTCGATGAAACCCAAGAAGATGCTCAACCAACCTCTACAGCCGAGGTAGCCTATGCCACGGTACAAACAGATTCCGTCCAGGGTTTTCTTGATAGCAGTTTTGGCGAAGCCGGTCGTTACGTTCCCAATCGTCCACCCAAAGTTTTCGAGTATCAAGGAGAGCAATATATGGTGATTTGGGCGCGAGACAACAAGCAGAATAAAAACCAAATGCTGGCTTTTCTCTATGCCCCTGAAGGTCGAAAAATGATTGCTAGTGTTGGTTATACATCAGAGAAAACAGATTATAATATTAATCTAGAAAACACACCCTTGGCTGTAGAGGTGAATGGCAATCAAATTCGATCGGGGCAGTCGGAAACTGAAGGAACTAACGAAGTTGATCTGGTTCCAGTCGATGCTTAATTTAGATTTTGAATTGTAAGTTTTGGTAATAGGGGTGGTTCAAAAAACCACCTTATTTTTATAGTGAAGTGAACGAGAACTAGAAAAACAATGACAATTGATTTACAACCAACTATAAACTTGAAAACGGCGATTAAGCAGCGTCGGGCGGCTCGTTCGTTTCGTCCCGATCCGGTTCCAGAGGCGATTTTAGAAGAAATTTTCCGCTTGGGTGTGCGATCGCCCTCCGGTTACAATTTGCAGCCTTGGCGGTTTATAGTAGTCAGAGAGCAAGGGAATAAGGACAAGTTAAAAGCCTGTGCCTTCGATCAGCGTCAAGTGAGCGAAGCACCTGTCATGGTGATTTGTTGCGGCGATCGCCGGATCAATCAAGCTGATTATATTGAATCGGTGATTCAGCTAGGGATTGATGCAGGTGGGATGACTGATGCCTATGCAGATGTGATGCGATCGGCAATTCCCCAACTTTTTGAGAACAAGCCTTCGTTTGATTCAATAGAAGCTTGGACAAATCGCCATACAATGTTAGCCGTTGCTCACATGATGATTGTGGCAAATAGTTTTGGAGTCGATACCTGTCCGATGGAAGGATTTTCATCTGAACAGGTAAAAGAAGGCTTTAACATCCCCTGTGAGGTAGATGTTTGCTGTTTGTTAGCAATAGGGTATGCGTCTGAACCCTTTAAACAGTATGGTGGACGTTTTGGTTTTGATCGCGTCTTTTATGGCGAGAGTTTTGGGGAATCCTTCCAACTGTAGCTAGTTAAGTTTTACGAATATTTGAGCTGGAATTTCCCCCACCCCTCTCGTCTCGCCTTGTAAGGGTTAGGGGGGCAAAATTTAACCTTTTCAGGTTGATGGAGAGATATGTGTAGACGGTAGATTTTTAACGGACACGGGGGGATCTATAGCGTTTCTCTATCTAGTGAGGTACACCCTCATGAAGGCAGGGAGTGGGGAGTGGGGAATGGGGAGTGGGACTGTAGCTCATGTAAGTGAGAAGCGCTATATACAAGAAATCGTTTCTCAGTTTTCAGGCATTATCTAGCAAAACGCGATCGCTCTGGAGTACTCTGTTGGCTAGTTGAAATAAATTTCAAGGTATCTTTAGTAGTGTAAACATTTTATAATGTCATCCGAGACGGGGTGGCTCTATTTTGGGCTTAGAGTATTTTAATAAAAATGTCCAGCGAGAAACTCGACAATTTAATCGAGGAGCGCACTACCCAGTTGGAGAGAGCCAATAGAGAAAGACACGAAGAGCTTGCGGAATCTCACCGACTGCCAGAGGCACCGCGAGAACCTGAAGGGGAACGCTGTCAACTGGCATTAGAGGGAACTGGGGACAGTATTTGGGATTGGAATATCGTAACGGGGGCAATAGACCTAGATGGCTACTGGACAGTCATGCTGGGATATGAGCCGGCAGAAATTGATTTTAATTTCGATTGGTGGTTCAACCGTATTCATAAAGAAGACATTCCTGCATTTGAAGCCGCTCTCAATGCCTATCTAGAAGGCAGAGAAAAATGGTATGAGTTAGAGTACAGAATGCAGACTAAGACTGGCGAGTGGAAATGGATTTGGGCTCGCGGTCAATGCGTGGCGCGTGACGAGCAAAATCAGCCTCTCAGACTGCTTGGCACGCACAGGGACATTACCGCCCGCAAAATTGCCGAAGACAAACTGCGTCAGGAACGGGATTTGCTCAATGGAATTATGCAAACCAGTGTGGCGGCAATTACTGTCGTTGATGCTGGGGGAAAGATTATCTTTGCCAATGAGCGATCGCAGGAGGTACTCGGTCTGACTCAAGGGGAACTAGTCGATTGTCTGTACAATGCCCCGGAGTGGAAGATTACCGATTTTGAGGGAGGACCTTTTCCAGAGGAGCAACTTCCGTTTAGGCAAGTGATGGCAACAGGCACGCCCATTTTCGATGTGCAGCACGCCATCGAGTGGGGCGACGGCACCCGGAAGTATCTATCGATTAATGGAGCGCCCCTAATAGACTCATCAGGAGCGATCGCCCGTGTTGTATTGTCTATCACTGATATTACCGACCGTTTGCGGGTTGAGGAGCAGTTACTCCACGATGCCTTGCACGATGCCCTGACTGGATTGCCCAACCGCATCTTGTTTGTCGAGCGAGTTGAACACGCTCTCAAACTCTCAAAGCGACACCAGGATTATTTATTTGCCGTCTTATTTCTGGATCTCGATCGCTTCAAAGTTGTCAATGATAGTCTGGGACACAGGATTGGCGATCAACTGCTCGTAGCGATCGCTCGTGAGCTAGAGCGGTGTCTGCGTAATACTGATACAGTAGCCCGTTTGGGAGGAGATGAATTCACTATCCTGCTAGAGGATATCAATGATCTCAAAGACGCCACTAAGGTAGCCGAGCGCATACAAAAGATACTGAAATCTCCCTTTATCGTAGAGGGTCATGAAGTTTTTACCTCTGCCAGTATTGGTATTGCTCTGAGTTCAACGGGGTATGATTGCGCTGAAGACCTGCTGCGGGATGCTGACATTGCCATGTATCGTGCCAAAGAACTAGGCAAAGCACGCCACGAAGTCTTCGATAAGGTGATGCACGCCAGTGCCTTAAAGCTATTGCAGTTAGAAAATGACTTGCGTCGAGCGCTCGAACGGCAGGAATTTGAGGTGTATTACCAACCCATTACCTCATTGTTTACTGGCACTCTGACCGGTTTTGAGGCACTTCTACGCTGGCATCATCCTACCCAAGGGTTAGTTTCTCCCCTAGAATTTATTCCTGTTGCCGAAGAAACGGGGTTGATTTTACCCCTTGGTCGATGGGTACTGCACGAAGCTTGTCGGCAACTCCACACTTGGCACACCCAATTTCCCATGACTGAACCCTTGAAAATCAGCGTGAACTTATCAGGCAAACAACTGAAAGAACTGGAGTTTATTGAGCAAATTGACCAAATTCTGGAGAAAACAGGTTTAGATGGTCGCTTTCTGAAGCTGGAAATTACCGAAAGTGTACTCATGGACAATGCTGACACGGCTACTAAGATGCTTTTACAATTGAGAGCTAGAAATATTCAGCTCTCAGTCGATGACTTTGGCACGGGGTATTCGTCCTTGAGCTACTTGCACCGTTTTCCGGTAAATACCTTAAAAATTGACCGCTCCTTTGTGAGCCAAATGAATCCTAACGATCGCAACTGTGAAATTGTCCGAACTATCGTTACCCTTGCCCACAGTTTGAGAATGGATGTAATCGCCGAAGGCGTGGAAACGCTAGAACAACTCAGCGAACTTAAGCTGCTCAAATGCGAACAAGGACAGGGCTATTTTTTCTCAAAGCCCTTGACTAAGGAAGCGGCAGGAAAACTACTAACCCAAGTCCCGCAATGGTAGGGGCTATAGGACGCTTTTGTTGAGGAAGGTCTTGCAAGATTTGTCAGGAGCGATTATCTTAATAAGGGTTCCAGCGATTGCCTTGGCTTTTACCTTTGATACCGTCAGGCGTTGAGCACTATCCCATAAGGCTCGAAAGTCGCAAGTTCAGCGGGTAGTTAGATTCATTCATATCTTGCTGCCCTTGCCCCCTCAGATGCCGTCAGGCGTTTAGCAATTGTCAAGGGTTCTTCCCAGCATAAACTAGGCTGTACTCTTGACTAAGATTTTTATTTATGTATCTCATAAGTGAAGTGTTAATACCCCAGGGTCTTAAACAAAGGTCAAAACTGTTGAATCTACAGTGAAGAAAATTGACCGACGACTTAAAATTTCTGGCGCACAGTGGAACTCGGCAAATATCCCTCAAGTCCTTTGTGAAACGTCTGCCATATCTCAAACTTATCCCTTCGGTTTGAGATCGGTATGATTGGTCTACAGATCGTTCGGATATTATTATAAATAATTCTTGCAGCGACTTGAATCTATCTATTTTGACTATTTTGAAAATAGAAGGACACCATCATGAATAGCATGAATAAGACAAAGGCAAAACCATCCACAGGCGAAGGGTGGGCAGTCCATGTTTACGATAGCGATCGCCACCTGCGGTTTACTCTAGAGTCTTCGCATATTTGGGCGTTCAGTTGGGGCATTGGGGTGGGTCTTCTAGTGGCCATTGTGTGGTATGCGCTCTATAGCGCGTCCCATAGCTTCTCAAGCAATACCAACCATTTAACAAACCTTTCGCCAACTCCTGAAACCAGCTCTAGAGAAGGCTTACGCCCTGAATCTACCAGTTCATTCCCCTTCGGGATAGATTGAATATTGGTCACATTTAGATATGATTCGAGCTTAAACTATAAGCCTAGACTATCCATAGGATAGAATAATACGTCTCAAATTCTTGGAATTTGGTCAGCTTTTGAGAAGCTAATGGTATAGAGTTATATGAATGAGAGATGAGATGGTGATTGATTTACTCCCCAATTACTTTGAACAGCTCTCGTGAGATTTCGAAGTTCTTCAACAATCTCCTATCCACGTTTTAAAAACCTAATTAGCGACTGTTCAGCGTTTTTTAAGCTGCGCTGCAAGGAGCTGAAATGACTAGTTTTTCAAAGGCGTGGAGCCAGCTACCCAGGATTAGAGGCCACGCTTGCCTACTGTCCTGACCCCTAATATCTGAATCTAAGGAGGAATTATCAAGTGGATTTTTTGTCCGAATTCTTGACGAAATTTGGGGAGCAGTTGCAGTCCCCAACCCTCGGCTTTCTGATTGGTGGTATAGTCATTGCCGCCCTCGGTAGCAAACTGGCAATTCCAGATCCAATCTATAAGTTCATCGTCTTCATGCTGCTTATCAAAGTCGGTCTGAAGGGCGGCATTGCGATCCGCGAGTCCAATCTGGTGGAGATGCTGTTACCCGCGCTGTTCGCCGTGGTAATAGGGATACTTATCGTGTTCATCGCAAAGTACACGTTAGCCAAGCTGCCGAACATCAGAACCGTGGATGCCCTTGCGACCGGGGGCTTGTTTGGTGCCGTGAGTGGCTCTACCCTCGCCGCCGGCATAACGGTACTGGAAGCGCAAGGCATCCAATACGAACCCTGGGCCGGCGCACTCTATCCCTTTATGGACATCCCAGCGCTCGTGACGGCGATCGTCTTGGCCAGCATTCATACCAGCAAGAAGAAGTCTCTCAGAAAGCAGGAGTCTCTCAGAAAGCAGGAGTCTTTCAGCAAGCAGCCAGTTGCCGCAGGCGGGCATCCCAGCGATCAGGAGTATCCCACCACCAGACAGGAATATCTCAGCCAGCAGCGCGATACCGCAGACGAGCGGGTCAAGATATGGCCCATCGTGCAGGAGAGCCTCGAGGGATCTGCCCTATCAGCACTGCTGCTCGGCCTCGCTCTAGGCCTGCTAACCCGGCCGGAAAGTGTTGTTGAAAGCTTCTACGAGCCCCTCTTCCGCGGTCTGCTTTCGATACTGATGCTGGTAATGGGTATGGAGGCTTGGTCAAGGATCGGTGAGCTGCGCAAGGTTGGCCAGTGGTATGGCCTATATGCCGTTGTAGGACCGCTGCTGCATGGGTTTATCGCCTTCGGTCTCGGCATGATTGCCCACTACGCCACGGGCTTCAGCCCTGGCGGTGTCGCGCTCCTGGCCGTCATCGCCGCCTCCAGTTCAGACATCTCAGGGCCGCCAACTTTACGAGCCGGTATCCCGTCTGCCAATCCCTCTGCCTACATCGGCGCGTCCACAGCCGTCGGTACGCCAGTTGCGATCGCCATAGGAATACCGCTCTACATCGGGTTGGCCCAGGCGCTGGCGGGCGGATAATCCCAGACGGGTCGTGGTCTGCCGGTGCTCCCCTGGTCCGGCAACCAACACGGCGGCTGATTAGCGCTATAGCGCCCGGTGTTGCTGTTTCCCTAAGTTTCTATGTATGTAGTTTAATGAATATACGCGTAAGGAGGTAATCTACATGGCTAAGCCAGCCAAAAAGCTCGTTATCATCACAGAGAAATTGCTGCTGCAAAAGATCGGCAAGCTCATCGACGAATCCGGGGCTACCGGTTATACGGTGTTGGAAACTGGCGGTAAAGGCAGTCGCAACGTGCGCTCGTCGGGACAACCCAACGTTTCCGACACTACCTCGAATATAAAGTTCGAGGTGCTCACCGACACTCGGGATCTGGCCCTGGAGATTTCGGATAAGATCGCAGCGAAGTTTTTCGACGATTATGCGGGCATCGCCTATATCTGTGACGCGGAGGTACTCTACGCGCACCAGTTCTGTGGGCCAGACGGCTGTTGAATGGAGACGACGAAGGGAATACCATCGCGTTCGTATACACGTTGCGTGATAGCGCGCTCACCATGGCAAGCGCGCTAGCGCCATACCATCGATCAGTCAAGAGGAGACGCACTGATGATCAGAGGTGAGCGCCACGTTAAGTAGTTACACAAAATTAATTACATACTTTTCTCCAAATTCTTTGAGAATATTTTCCACAGATGTAACAAAACTTTTCCAATCTTTGTAAGCATCTATCTCAATCCAGTTGAGCACTATCCCATAAGGCTCGAAAGTCGCAAGTTCAGAGGGTAGTTAGATTATTCATATCTTGCTGCCCTTGTCCCCTCAGATGCCGTCAGGCGTTTAGCAATTGTTAAGGGTTCTTCCCAGCATAAACTAGACTGTACTCTTGACTCAGATTTTTTCTGAATGTATCCTATAAGTGAAGTGTTAATGCCCCAGGGTGTTAAACAAAGGTCAAAACTTACCCATAGCCTCTATCTGTAGGTGTGTTAGCGTAGCGTAACGCACATTAGCGCTATCGATGGTGTATCTGAGTAAGTCGTAAGGTGCTAGACACCTGTAAAATCCCTAAGGCGTTGATTGCAAGCCAAATAATAGGTATGAGTTAACTCTTGCCACTCATCCCCATCTCTGATTGCCGTAAGGCGCTGAAAACACCTAGTTCAAGCTAGGTTTATGACTTCGACAACAATAGAAAGGCAACCCGGAGCGTCCCCGATTGAGCTGTTTGTCAACTTAAGCTTCAGCGTTAAAGGGCAGATGCTTCCGGCAGACCATGGCTATGGGCTTTTTGCGGCTCTATCTAAGCTTTGTCCATCTGTCCACGAAGATTCCGAAATTCAGATTTTGACCATTCCCGGTATTCCAGACCGGAAAGGGAAAATTGCTCTAACAGACAGGTCGCGTTTGCTTGTTCGCTTGCCTGTTACTAAGATTCCCTTAGTTTATGCGATCGCGGGAAAGCGACTTCTCATTGGCAACCATCCGATACAGATTGGCATTCCGAACGTTGAGCCGCTACGACCGAAGGCAAAGTTGCGATCGCGTATCGTGGTGATTAAACCTTATACAGAACCAGAGTCATTTCTAGGGGCAGCCCAGCGTCAACTAGAGACTTTGGAGGTATCTGCACAGTTACGAATCCCGCTCAATATCGATAAAACGCCCAAGCGGAAGACGATAAAAATTCAGCGCTATACAGTGGTTGGATTTACCACCGAAGTCACAGGCTTGAGTGCCGAAGATTCTCTGAAATTGCAACAGTGGGGATTAGGGGGTAAGCGGCGGATGGGTTGCGGGGTGTTTTTATGAACTTCAAACGACTCCTCGCTAAATCCCTGTCTGATTCAAACTCAAAGCAGAGTCAACAAGCCGCTACTTACATCAGCCACATTGCATTAGTGAGGCAAGCGGCTGACGTATTGATTGAGCGCTTAGGTTCGAGGATTTTTCAACAACTCGGTCAACAGGTTCCTTCATCCATTCCCTTACTGATTTATCACAGTCGCTACCGCTATTTTGACCGAGTGGATAAGCATAAATCAGTCGTTGATTCCTTTGGATGTGAGGGTGCTGTTTTAGCGATTACGACTCAAGTTTGTGAGATGTCCTTGGACTTGAGTGCTGATTTATTGGTAACGGCAATGGCACCTGCATCGGCTTTGATTCAACGCTTGGGCAGGTTAAATCGTAAGGTAATTACTACGTCTAAAGGTAAGGTAAAGCTAGCTTCTGGTCGGATTGGTAAAGCACTGGTTTATCCGTGGGATAATAAAAAACCTTACGAAAAGGAGGCATTAGACACTGGACGACAGTTAGTTAAGCAGCTAGCAGGAAAGGAGATTTGCCAACAGGATTTATCCGAAATTACCGCACAAGGTTCTGCTACAGAACAAAAGCCATGTCAATCTGAATGGCTGGAAGGGTGTTGGTGTACTCGCCCGGATTTTTTAAGGGAATCGGGTTACACCATTACGGTTTTGTTGAAGGAAGATTTAGCCGATATCAAAAAAGCCGCTAACGAACGCCCAGATAAATCCTTTAAAAAAGAACGACAAGGTTGGACTGTACCGATTCGGATTATCCCTGGTTTTCAGCAGTGGCGGACAAATGGATTTTACCCAGTGGCACCACCTGACAAAGTGGAATACAGTGCGGAAACGGGGGCAAAAGAATTATGAAGCTAACATTTAATCTGAGCAATCCGCATTTTACCTTGCTACATCGTGCGGGTTTAGCTGGATTGTGGATGAGTTTAAAGCAACTAGAAGAAGAAACACAAGTTAGCAACCGTCCCGGTCAATTGAGTTGGGAATTGACGCCCCGTGAGGTAATTATTCAGTGGAATGGTAATGATTTTGAGGTATTAGACTGGCTGTTGAAAGAGTCATTTCAGTTAGAAGATGGGCGAATTTGTCTTAGAGGATTAGACTCCAAAACCATGCCCATTCAATCTCAGTTAATCCTTCATCAAGGTATTCTGGGAACACTGTTGCAGCACAACAAGACTCACAAGTCAAGTGGAATTGTTTCTAAATCGTTCTCGATTGAACCGGAAAAACCGGAGTTTGTCGCTAAGTACAAGTCTTTAACTTGGTACGTCTACCAAGATGCCAAGAACCTCTGTGATAAGAAAGGACAATTACTAACTAAACCCGTTAAAGTGCCGGGATGGTTAAATCCTGGAACGACAGTGCGACACACTGCATTTAGTGCAGATACGAGTTTTGAAGAACCACCGGAAGCGGCATTTGTCTTGTTATTTGCGGCTGTTGCTTGCTGTTACTATACCATCCGGTCTAAATTGCGAGACAAACGTGCTCAATATGCGTTAGTTGTGCCAGAAATTACTGACTTGGAAACTTATGCCAATTGGAGAAGAAATCCTAAATGGCGAGAGGAGGGATATAAGGACTTCTTTGCTTCTGGTTTAGGGGATGCGGGTTTAAAGTTTTTGACCTATATTACTGAGGACGTTATTCAATATCGTCCTATCCAGCGCTGTCAGGTTTTAACCCTAGGTACTGTAGCATGGGCAACGCAGCAGAAAACGCGCACAGATTTGCATTTGGTTGAGTCAGGTGAGCGAATTGAAAAAAATTATAAGGTTTGTGATAATCTCTTAGGCGATCGCGTCATTGCAGGCAAAGAAAGCGCGTTTATCTCCAATAGTTTTGCCAGAGAATTAGTGACTGAAAACTTAGCTAGAGGGAAACATTGGTATTCAGGTATTGCTGATAACGTTACTAGCAATGAATTATTTCAAAAATTAACCTACGAAAGAGGAGGACTGAATCAGATGATTCAAGAGGTTGAGTGGGATAGAGAAAGCGAAAAGTTATTTGTCAAAGCTTGTCACGAGGCGATTGGGTATAACCACAGAGAACTTTACAAACGAGCTAAGGATAAGGGTGAAGTTCCCAATTATGAACGGGAGGATACAAAATTTAGGACAGGACTAGCAAGGTGTAAAACGGCTGTTTCGTTCCGGGAATTTATTACCGATTACTTATCGAGGGCGAGGTTTATGCCCACCCTTGAGGAAAATTGGGAACAGTTTATGGATTTAATTATGGGGGCGAAAGATTGGAAAAAAGGACGGGATTTAGCACTGTTGGCGTTAGCTAGTTACAAGCGGAGTAATCGGAGTGAAAAGGTAGCAGCAGAGGAACCGGAAGATGAGGATGAAATTGATTTTGGGGTTTGAACGACAACCCGCCAGTGGTTAAAACCACTGTCTCATAGCTAAAGTCGTCTTTAGACGACTGGACAACAGTTTTAGTCCATTTTAATGAACTTGGTGCTATAAGAGCTGGGAATTTATTCCCTGGCGGGTGAATGCTTGCATATTCATAAACGTTTGGAGGAAAACTATGACATTTCATCTGTTTGGCAATATCTTGACGGGTTACGGTACGGCTGCTAATAATCGTGGGGAGAATGAAGGCAATATAACCACTCTGCAAAAACTATTGTGGAAAGGTGAAGTTCACACAACTGTCTCGGCTGAAGCTATTCGCTGGGCGTTGCGTTACTACTGGCAGACTTCTGGCGGTGACTATCAAGTGAATCGGTGTTGGGATGATGAAAGGAACGATAATGTACTGCAAGGGATTTTCGACGAAAACGTGTATATTGATGACGATGTACTAGGTTACATGAAAGCCGAGGGTGCTAAACAAGAAAAACAAGAAAGTGATAATGAGGAAAAAAAGAAGGGGAAGAAAGCGAAAGGGACGAATACAGCAAGGCGGGGAGTATTAGAAGTAAGTCGCGCAGTTTCGACGACGCCCTATGCAGGGGATATTACTTTTAATTCGGCTAGTGGACAAAAGGGACGTACTTCTCTTTACGGTACTGAAGTCCATGCTACTCGCTATCAATATGGCTTTGCGGTAACGCCCGATCGCTTGAAAGACAAATCTCGCGTTATCGCAGTTTTAGACGGGTTAGTCTCTTTGGGTGAAGTCGCGGGAAATCATGCCCGATTTCTTTATGACTTTTCTCCTGAAAGTCTAGTATTGCGTTGGACGCACGACTTCTCACCTCGGATTTTGTACTGCTTCCAAGAGGATGAAAGCGGCGATGTTTCCCTTCCTTTATTAATCCATCGCGTGGAGGTGGGAGATATCGATCCTCAAGAACTCTGGGTTGCAGGTGCGATCGCCAAAACACCAGAAGGCGATCGCTTAGAAGAGTTAGGCGTTAATGTGCTTGCTGGTACAAAAGTAGCACTTTCAGTCCTAAAACAAGCGATCGCCCGTGATTTGCAGTTACCGCAATTGGAGTTAGTGTAGTGATTTCCCTTGAAGTTGAAGTTCCCATTGCCTGTTTTCGTGTGTCTCGCGCTAGGGAATATGCCGAAACCTATCCCGTGCCACCACCAGCCACCGTGTATGGTATGCTCTTATCGATGGTGGGAGAGTTAGACCGATATCAGCATTGCGGCGTAAAGTTAGCGATCGCTCTTTTGAGTGAACCGGAAAAGTCAACGGTAATCAGAACCTTTCGGCGATTTAAAAACAAAGAGATATTTCACCCTACCAATGCCCGACCGGATTACCAAGAGTTACTGAGTGATATTCGGTTTGTGGTGTGGGTAGCATCTGGTACGGATGCAGCACAACCAAGATTATCCGAACGATTGAGAGATGCGATCGCTAATCCAGAAACAGTTAACCGATTTGGAGGGTTAAGTCTGGGTGAAAGTCGGGATTTGATTAATGCTATCAATCTGTTGCCAGAAAACTATCACGGTGAATCGCTGCAATGGTTAGTGCAGCAGGAGGATGGACTATTAACCTTACCGTCTTGGGTGGATCACGTTGGTTCACAGGGTACTCGTTGGGCAAGATTTCAGTTACTTTCCCCTTCAGATGTGTCTGAACCTCCTGAAAATGCGTGGATAGAGATTCAATCAAGCTGTTAAAAATGCAAGGATCTGTGGTTGTGAAGTCTTCTACCCCCTTGCAATTGGGTTCAATGCCTCGGCTTCGCTCGGCATTGAACCTGAGCGAAGCCGAAGGTTCAAATCTATACAGGGCTTGGGTTTGCTGCCTATTCAATGGGTCGAGAGATGCTTGCAAAATGCTTGGATTCCTGTCATAGTAAGGGTTGTAGCGTCTTGGATTTTGAGAAAATTACCCCGATTTGACCCCATTTTTGACGTTAGGAGACTATTGTTTAGGAGGTGCTTGCAAAATCTGTCAGGAGCTATTACCCTATAAGGGTTCCAGCGATCGCCGTGCTATTCCTCTGATTGCCGTAAGGCGTTGAGCACTTAAGCCTCACTTAACTAAGATTGGCTGTTTCGTGTGCTATTCCTCTGATTGCCGTAAGGCGTTGAGCACAAATATATTCAGCATCGCTACAGTGAAAAGTTTCGAGGCTAATTTTAAGTATTAGAGAATAGGAGAATCTTCTATCAAAAATAATGTACGTTAAATTAGGCTTGAGGAATTCCCTCAAAATACCCTATGCTACAGTCAAAAACTCACTTAACCGTCACAGAATTTCTGAACCAACCAGAAACAGATATCACCTATGAACTAGTCAATGGAGAAGCGATACCCAAAATGTCCCCCAAACGCTTTCATTCCAGACTCACTGGAGCGTTATATACCCTGCTAACTCAGTGGTGCCAAGAGCAAGGTGAAGTTGGGATTGAATGGGCTGTTACCCTGACTCGCACAGAGCAAGATTGGGTGCCAGTACCCGATTTACTCTATATTTCTTATACCCGTCTCTCCCGCGATCGCGTTTTGGATGAAGCTTGCCCGATTCCACCAGAACTAGTGATCGAAATCATCTCACCAGGACAATCCTTTGGGGATTTAGCTGAAAAAGCCGTAGATTACCTACAAGCCGGAGTATTAAGGGTGTGGGTTGTTGATAGTCACGCTAGTACAATTACCGTATTTTATCCCGATGCTCCACCTCAGACGAAACGAGGGGATGCAATGTTAACGGACACCCTTTTAGCAGGACTCCAACTGACTCCTCAAAACATTTTCCAACAAGCAGGACTACCTGATTAACCAGTCAGTTTTTTACCTCAGATTTCGCTCGGCATTGAACCTGAGCGAAGCCGAAGGTTCAAATCTATACAGGGCTTGGGTTTGCTGCCTGTTTAATTGGTTGAGAGATGCTTGCAAAATCTCTCAGGAGCGATTACCCCATAAGGGTTCCAGCGATCGCCGTGCTATTACCTTTGATGCCGTCAGGCGTTGAGTACGCAACTCCAGCGGAAATAAAAAGTCTCTTTAACTGATAACTTGCACCTTTGTCGATAAGCCCGAAAATCAGCCCGGAGTTCAAACTCCGGGCTAATAGCTTAAGTCCACGCTTTGTGGACTAAAACTCTTATCCAGTCCTCTTAAGAGGACTTTAGCTATAAGACAGTGGTTTTAACCACTGGCGAGTTGTTGCCACTGGTGCAAGATCTGAGTTACCAAAAACCGCGCTTGCCACTAGGTAACACTGTCGCCCAATTTGTCTTCGCATGGGACAGTTGCTCCTCCGTGATTTTGGCATTTGAGAGATTAGCTCCACACAGATTTGCCCCTTTGAGATTCGCATTATTGAGATAGGCAAAGCTGAGATCTGCGCCCCGCAAATCTGCCCCTTCCAAATCAGCATTGCTTAAATAAGCCCGACCTAAATTCGTATCTCGCAAGTTGGTACGGTTGAGGCTGGCTTGACCAAAATCAGCATTCGATAAATCCGCACCTTGGAAATTAGTTCTTGCCAATTTTGCCTGGTAAAAAATTCCTCCCGATAAGTTAGCTTTGGTCAGTTCCAATCCACTCAAATCCTGAGACGCAAAATCTCGACGACCCTTCAGATACGCCTTAAGAAGACCGTTTGCATCGAGTTTCTTCGGTTTGCTTGTTGTAAAGCTCTGGCTGTTCATTAAACCTGTAGAGGGACCTTGAGGCGTTAGACTCCGACTACGAGAACTGCCTGAGTTGTAGGAACCCGGAGTAGTGCGTTCTCGCCGCTCTCGCCGACGGCGAATGGCGGCAGCTAGCTTTTCAGTGGCAGAGGAGGGAGATGACGGAGAACTTGGCACCTCTAAGTCCGGCGAGTACAAATTGCTGCCGTTGGAGCTGGGATTAGCAGAGGTTGGCGTTGCCATACCCTTAGCTAATTGGTCGAGATAAGGCTCCAAATCTAGCGCTCTTAGAATTTCCTCTGACGACTGGTAGCGATGACGGACAGAAGCCTCCAGCATTTTTTTCAACACCTCGGCGAAATGGTCGCTGACATGGACGCACTTTCGCCAAACCATTTCACCAGTTGACGGATTGTAATCTAAATCTTTAGGAGATTTACCCGTCAGTAAATAAATGCAAGTGACTCCCAAGGCATAAATGTCACTGGCATAGACCGGTCGCAGTGCCATTTGTTCTGGGGGGGCAAAGCCGGGAGTGCCAATCGCAAAATTGGTTAGCGCTGTCTGATCAGAGGTACTGGTAACGGCGGCTTGGTTAACTTCATCTTTTACGGCACCGAAATCAATCAGCACCAACTTCCGGTCTTGTTCCCGCCGAATTAAGTTAGCCGGTTTAATATCTCGATGAATGACCTCTTGGCTGTGGATGTATTGGATCAGTGGCAGGACTTCACTCAAAAATTGCTTGACTCCAGCTTCCGGCAAGGGTCCACACTGTTTGATTTCTTGTTGTAGGTTTGAGCCACAAATATACTCCTGCACCAAGTAAAAGTGGCAATGGTCTTCAAAATAATCAAGCAGCCTGGGCACTTGGGGATGATTACCAATTTTACCCAGGGTTCTGGCTTCTCGTTCAAACAACTTCTCAGCCATTTCTAGAACCTGAGGTGCAGTTGTTGCCGGACGGAGTTGCTTGATGACACAACTCGGGTTCCCAGGAAGAGATTCATCTTGAGCTAAAAACGTAGCTCCAAATCCTCCTTGACCCAATGTTCTAAAGACACGGTAGCGATCGCGCAACAATAACGGGAAACCGCACGCCTGACAGAGATCGACGTGGGGGGGATTTTTAGGTTGAGGACAGTCAGGATTTAGGCAGTAGCTCATTCAGCATTACCGATGGGGCGTCGTCCGTGCTGGGACTAAAGCTTTTTTACTGGAAGCACCCGGCATAATAAAACATTGGCTTAGTTTGGGAACGCACCGCCGGATGCACCCTCGCTATTGCAAGCCTTTGCAAGTATTCTTATCTATCTACAGGATATCCTACTTTTCATCTTTATTTGGGGATAGAGTAAGCAATTTTGAGCAAAAATAAGCCGATTTTGTGTGAAGTCTTGGTAAAGCTCGCCAAACTTTTCATGAAGCTTTTATGAAATTACTTTCATAAATGGGATACTTCTACGCTTTTGCTTTGATAATGCTCCCGATTGCAAAGGGATGGGGATCAGGGAAATTACGGAGATAGCGAGAGAAACAGTATTTCAAACCCGCCCTCCTGAAGTAGAAATTGATTATTCCACATTCTATTATTCCTGATTCCATCGAACATATCAGGAGTCTGCCCACTTTTTTTGTCAAAATCCCCAATCTTCCAAAGCTAGGGATAAAATAATCAAGCTAAGGTAGGTCAAAGCTAAGAGTTGATGCGTATTTCTTTGAATTGGCTGCGAGAACTGGTGGATATCAATCTAACTCCCCAGGAGTTAGCCGAACTCTTAACAAATGCTGGGTTTGAGGTAGAAGATATTGAAGATCAGCGAACCCTGGCAGATGGGGTTGTCGTGGGCAAAGTTCTGGACGTGCAGCCCCACCCCAATGCGGATAAGCTCAGAGTCACTCAGGTGGATGTTGGGGACGCCAACAACCCCCTGACGATTGTTTGCGGCGCGGCGAACGTCCGGGCAGACACTTACGTCCCCGTGGCAACGACAGGCACGTACCTGCCAACCGTTGATTTGAAAATTCGCCCCTCCAAACTGCGGGGCGTCCGCTCAGAAGGGATGATTTGTTCCCTCTCGGAACTCGGATTAGCCAAAGAATCAGAAGGCATTTACATCTTTGAACAGGAGAATCTGGACGTGGGCAGCGATGTCCGTCCCCTTCTCGGCTTGGATGATGTCATTCTTGACCTGACTGCTACAGCAAATCGTGCGGACGCATTAAGTATGGTCGGGGTGGCACGGGAAGTGGCGGCGTTGACAGGAGCCTCCCTACGGCTTCCCGAAGCCCCTGAACTATCCGTCCCTGTAGGAGCAGGAGGGTTGAGCTTAAGACTCGCTGAACCCCAAGCTTGCCCCGCTTATATTGGCACGGTACTCACAGGTGTTAAGATTGCTTCTTCCCCAGAGTGGCTGCAACAGCGCTTAAAAGCGGCTGGCGTGCGACCGATTAACAATGTGGTGGATATCACAAATTATATTTTATTAGAGTGGGGTCAGCCCCTCCATGCCTTTGACCGCGATCGCCTGGTTGCAGTTGCTGGCAGTGATACCCTGGCAATTGGCGTCCGCTTTGCCAAAAACGGGGAATCCCTCAAAACCCTAGACGGTCAAACCCGCACCCTGCAACCGCAAAACTTATTAATTACCGCCAACGATAAGCCCGTTGCTTTGGCAGGGGTAATGGGTGGGGAAGAAACGGAAGTCTATGACGGCACTCAGAATTTAGTTCTGGAAGCAGCGTTGTTTGAATCGGTCGCCATTCGCCGTTCTGCCCGCGCTCAAGGCTTGCGTACCGAGGCATCAACCCGTTACGAACGCAGCGTTAACCAGGCGGAGTTGGGCATTGCCTGCACCAGAGCGATCGCTCTTATTCTAGGATTAGCTGAGGGAACGGCAACCACCCAAGAAACTGCCGACACCCGACCGGCTCCTTCTAATTGGATGCGATCCATTAAATTGCGTCTCGATCGAGTCAATCAGGTTTTAGGACCCGTTGATTTGGACGAGGACATGGGTGAAATCCTGCCGGATGATGTGGAACGAATTCTAACTGCCCTCGGCTGTCAACTCCAGCGCTCTGAATCAGAAGAGTCTGTCGAGTGGACGGTAACAGTGCCACCTTACCGCTATCGGGACTTAGAGCGTGAAATAGACTTAATTGAAGAAATTGCCCGTCTCTACGGCTATGACAACTTCTGCGAAAATCTGCCCGATAAGACCGAACCCGGTTATCTTTCCCTGGAGCAGGTGTTGGCGCGACAATTGCGAGAAGTATTTCGGGCAGCAGGACTAACGGAATTAGTCCATTACTCCTTAGTGAAGCCGGAGGAGAATGACGAACAAATTTGCCTTGCTAATCCCCTGTTTGTAGAATACTCCTGCCTGCGTACCGACTTGTTATCAGGACTAATCGATGCTGCTCAGTACAACTGGGAGCAAGGCAACGGCGTACTCAACGGTTTTGAAGTGGGTCGGGTTTTCTGGCGAGAAGAAGACGGTTTGGCAGAAACCGATGCTGTGACTGGCATTTTAGGGGGTGATCCGACCCAAGGGCACTGGGTTAGAAGTGGACGTGAGTCGCCGATGAGTTGGTATGAGGCTAAGGGCTTGCTAGAAAGCGTTTTCAAGCGTTTGGGTCTAACGGTTGAGTATCAACCCGACCGCCGCGACTCGCGCCTTCACCCAGGACGCACGGCATCCTTGTGGTTACAGGGCGAACGCTTGGGGAAATTTGGGCAACTCCATCCCCAGTTGCGTGCTGAACGGGGTTTACCTGATGCCGTCTATGCCTTTGAGCTGGACTTGGAAGTGATAATAGATGCCCTGTACCGGGATGAACGCTTGATTCCCAGATTCCATCCCTATTCCACCTTTCCAGCCGCTGACCGGGATATTGCATTCTTCGCACCGGAGAAAGTCTCGGTGGGGGAAATCGAACGGACAACTCAGCAAGCCGCCGGTCAGTTATTGGAGTCGGTGGAATTATTCGATGAGTATCGAGGGGAATCGGTGCCACAAGGACAACGGAGTTTAGCATTCAGGCTAGTCTACCGTGCGGGCGATCGCACGCTCACCGATCAGGAGGTTGAGTCGGCACATCAGCAAGTGCGAGAAGCACTAGTTGAAAAATTCGGCGTCAACTTGAGAAGCTAGGCAACGGATTGGGTAACAGATGTAACGGATGGGTTAACGGTTAGCGACTTGTGTTGAATTAACGGCACGATTCACCGATAATTTATCCGTTACATCCGTTATCAAATCCGCTGTCAGTTATGCCTAAATATGTAATGTGGGGAAGCTACTGTGAAGATGTCTTGGAAAAGCGAACACCTTATCGGCAAGCGCATCTTGATGGTTTGACCAAGCAAAAAGAATCAGGGATTTTAATTACAATTGGTCCCACGAAAGATGTGACTAAAGTCTTTGGAATTTACGAAGCTGACAATGAAGCTACAGTCAGGCAGTTAATTGAGGCAGACCCTTACTGGCAAAATGGGATTTGGACAGACTATGAGGTGCGAGAGTGGATTCAAGCATTTTAAAGCACCTACACCCCATACCCTACACCCTACACCCCACACCCCCTTAAACTCAAACTCCCTCAAATCCCATATCCACATCCTGTTCCTGTGCCTGCCGAACCTGTCTGGTTTCAGCATTCTGACGCACAACACCCACTTGATTTAAGATAATGCCAACCACGATCGCAGCCCCCCCCATATACTGAGCCGCCGTCGGCACTTCTCCCAAAATTAAATAAGCTGCCAAAATCCCGGCAATCGGGCTAAACGAGTTAGCCAACGACACCTCTGAGGCTGTAGACTTCTTTAACCCCGCAAACAAACATAATTGTCCTCCCACAACAATTACAGCGCCGTAGATTAACATCCACTGCCACAAGAGCGGTGAGAAAACATCGATAAAATGGGACGGCTTAAATAGCACGAGTACAACAACAAAGAAAATAATCGTGCCGATGAGAGTTCTAATAATACTAAAGATACCTAGGGGAATATTTCGCAGCGTCACTTTACTAATCAGAGTGGCAATGGCTGAAGAGATAGCCCCTCCTGCTGCCAATAACTCCCCTAATCCCACTTGAAACCCCATCATCGGCATCATCGTTTCTCCTGACTCTTGCAGGAGTACCGTGAGGGCAACCCCCACAAACGCGACAATTGCACCCACAATAACCCAAAAATTCACCCGTTCCCCTAGTAATAAAATAGATAGAGCCAGGATTAAAGGGGGTTCAATTCGTCCAATTAATACCACATTATTGACTGCCGTTAGATCCAGAGCCATAAAAATTAAAGCCGGAGCCAAAGCGCCAGAAAGAGTTGCTACCCCAATCAAACCCAACCAATCTTTTTTAGAAAGTTGCTTCAAGGACTGAAAATTTAGCTGTCTGCCATACACTAAAATCAGTGCGGCTAAGGCACAGAGATTGCCAACAAATAAAACATTGCAAAATGAAATAGGATTCCTGCCGTTAATTGGATTCTGTTCACCGATTTCAGTTAATCGACGTGTTACGGAGTTAGCAGCCGCAAAGATAAGAACAGAGAGCAATAAATAAGCTCGCCCTGGAATTCGGGTGAATATATTGGCAGGATTAGCAAGGGGTTCTGACATGAGTTTACTGTTAAGTAGATCGGCAAAATTAAAGTTAACAGGTGAGAGTTGTCATTTGTCCTTGGTAAGGATTTAAACCATCTTTACATTTGGCAATATAGTTCGACTTATTTCCCCCGCTCCCC